>JBBRCV010000010.1:0-48832 GCA_038204505.1 Elainellales cyanobacterium | reverse complement strand
GGTCAATTTTGGCATTGTCCGCACTTTTGGACTCAATCTTTTTCGGCTGAATGGGTTTGATTCCATCACTAAAGGACTGCGATTCTTGGCGCATGATGTCAGGAAGCTATTTTCCTTCTTTCAATGAATCAGCCCTGCCATCATGACCGGGGAGTCGGCTTTTGTTTCACGGACGGAGATCAAGCGGCTCAGCCTCCCTCTGATAGCGCCGATAGCTCAAGCGTCCCCGTGTTGCGACGACCAGGATTACTGCCCAGACAATACATCCGATCAACAAGCCTAGAGTGGTACTGTTTCCGGCGGCATCTGCGGAAATAATGCCCTTGTCGGCAAGAACCTGCATGTACGTCGACGTGCCGTCTACCGAGCCATGAAGCAGGATCGACAGCAGCAGACTGGCTTGCGTGTTGTTGAATAGCCAGGTGAAGATGAACGTCATGGAGGTGGTTATCGCCACGAACATACCAGTCCCCAGCAAGCCCTCAGCGATGTTCCCGGATTGGAACCAGACTGGCGCATACAAAAAGAAATGCCACGCGCTCCAGAGGATGCCAAGCAGGAGCGTTCCCCACAAGGGTCCGTACTGGTGCTGCATCCGGGGGAGCGCAAAGCCGCGCCAGCCTGATTCTTCAAATAAGGGACCGAAGAAAAAGTGTGCTGCGTATGCCGCTGGATACAACAGCAGCGCCGCAGGAGAGAGGGCTTTTAGCGCATCTGGACTGCCGATCGCCACCGCGACCAGGATTTCGGTGAGGGGGATCAACAGGACGGCAACGGCATACCACTGCAAACCCACGCGCCACCACACAAGGCGCTGCAACAAGCGACGCACGCCTGCTCTGCCCTGAGTCACAGCGGTTATCAGGAATGCCGACCCGGTGACCCCGATCGCAATACCGGGAAGAACGTACAGCGACGGCGCGTGCGTGGCAGGATTGAAGACTGGCAGTTTAAAGAATACGATGGGACTCCACAGTAGCCATGTCACCCCATAGGCAAGCACAAAGAAGGAAACCAGCGGATGCCTGCGTAGGGTCTGCACCAGTCCGTCAGACGCAACCCGCGAATCCGACTCGGACGACTTACTCATTAAAAACCTCCTAGTCTCGATAGATTGGCAGTAATAGTGATGAGCAGAAAATTGAAGTGACAAAATTTGTTTCACAGAGGATGCAAGCAGCCTTGATTGAATTGATGTGACTTAATGGGCAGCATCCTAAAACGACATCGCCAATAGAACGTCAACGAAACGTCAATAGAACAGATATGACCAATCCCTCTGTTATAAGCAGAGTGGATTTTGCCTGTTTAGCTCAGGATGGGTTTTCAAGTAATTTTCTATCCAGTCGCAGCCAGTTTGTTTTAGCTGATTGATCTCGATCGCCTGCTGCAAATTCCAAACAATCGCTGAGTTATCCCAACTGCCTGAAGCAAGGCGCTGACCATCTGGGCTAAAGGCTAGACTGGAGACAGCGTTATTATGAGCTTTCAGGGTTGCTAATAAGGTGCCATCCAGTTGCCAAAGTTTGATTGTGCGATCGCGGCTACCCGAAGCAAGGCGCTGACCATCCGGACTAAAGGCAACCGCGTAGACTTTACTATCATGTCCGGTGAAGGTGCGAAGCAAGTTGCCATCGATCGACCAGAGTTTGACAGTCCGATCTTGACTCGCCGCCGCAATCAGCTTGCCATCCGGGCTAAAGGCGACATCATATAGGTCAGACTGCCCCTGGAAAGTATGAATTAGCCTACCGTTCAACGCCCAGAGTTTCACTGTCCCATCCAAATTGGCGGTAGCAATCTGTTGTCCGTTCGGGCTAAATCGGATGCCAGTAATCCCCTTCTGATGACCTGATAATGTCGCAACCAGCGTCCCATCTAAACGCCAGACTTTTGCCTCAGAAATCGCATCATTTGCTCCCACCATCAGTTGACCATCCGGACTAAAGTCAATTTCCCCAGATTCTGCCTTCTCCCTCGAAGCATTAACCGTTGCTGGAGTGGTGGAGGGTGAGGTCAACGAAAATGTGTGCAATACTTTGCCATCCGGTCGCCAAAGCTTGATTAAATTTTCTTCATCGCCAGAGGCAATGCGTTCTCCATCAGGATGAAAAGCAACCGCAATTGCCCGACCCTGATGACTTCTAAATGTTGTTAATAATTTCCCCTTGATGTCCCAAAGTTTAATGGTTTTATCCCAACTTGCAGAGGCAAGACGCTGACCATTGGGATGGAAGGCAACTTGAAACAGCCAACCCTGATGTCCACGTAAATACGTCAGAATTGGATGACGAAATCGCCAAAGTTTTACCAGGTTGTTGGAACCTGCCGATGCTAGCCAGATACCATCGGGACTAAAAGCCGATTTCCAAGCAAATTCCTCCTGGTTTAAGGTCATCAGCAATGCTCCCTCCAGATTCCAAATTTTAATTGTTTTGTCTACGCTGGTTGAAGCTAACCATTGTCCATCTGGGCTGAAAGTGACTCCCCAAATCTCGACGCTGTGCCCACTAATCGTTCGGATAAGCTGACCATCCGATCGCCATAGTTTGATCGTTTTATCTGCTCCTGCGGTTGCCAAAAGCTGTCCATCCGGGCTAAAGGCAACGGCAAGCACCTTGTCCTGATGCCCTTCTAGCGTCTTTATCAACTTGCCTTCTAGACTCCAGAGTTTCACGGTGCGATCGCCACCTGCACTCGCCAATATTGCCTGACTAGGGTGAAAAGCAACGCTAAATACAATCTCCTGGTTGGTCTGAATCGTGCGTATCGGTTGACCATCCCGCTGCCAGAGCCTCACTGTACCATCCTCACTGGCAGCAGCAATTCGTTGACCGTCGGGACTAAAGGTAATGTCATAGAGTTTCTTCGATCGATTCCCCACTGCTGTACCGAGGAGGCGACCATTGCGCTGCCAGATTTTGACCAGCCCATCGTTGCCACAGGAAGCCAGGATCTGACCATCTGGACTAAAGGCAACATTCTGCACCCAATCCTCATGTCCAGTCAGGGTATGCAACAGCTTGCCATCCGGCGACCAAAGTTTAACCGTTTTGTCCCGGCTAGCCGTCGCGATCAATTGCCCGTCAGGGCTAATTGCCACTCCATAAACAAATTCTTGATGCCCCGATAGGCGGTTATATTCCATCGCACCATACACGGCCTGCCGCAACACCGCGTCAGATTGAGCCTTTGTATCGGTATCGACAGTTGCCACTCGCTGCAATTGTTGTCGGGTGCGTAAAGCTTCTACCAATGCATCCAAGTTTCGATCGGAGGCAAATAGCGCTTCCGAGGCACGAGAGAGGGCTTGAATTTCGCTAATCTTTGCTGTCTGAAACTGCCAGACAGCCACCAATCCTAGAGCGATCGCTACGACCAAAGCCAGACTAATCACCCTGAGCAAATAGCGCTGGAGTCGAGCTGCTTTTTTCTCTTGCACTAAGCGGGCGGCGGTTTCCTCAGCCTGGATTGCTTCCAACTGCTGTTGCTGCTGCTGCTGTTGGGATGCCGCTAGAAATTGATAGTCCTCATCACCGAGCCGTTTTCCGTCTGCCCATTGGTACGCGTCTTGTAGAGCTTTTCCGCGCAGTAATCGGGATGAGTCAGTGCGATCGAAGGCTAACCACGATCGCAGATCATTACCATAAGGGCGCAAGTTAGTAAGTTGCTGGTTCACCCATTCTAAGTTGAAAACACGCCTATAAATGCGGTTAGACACCCTCAGAAATCCTTGTTGCTTAACCACCACACCGGACAGTAGCAGTTGAGTTTGTTCCCAGCTTTCATCAGCCGCTATAGGAAGAGGAACCATGAATTTTGCGTTCTGCTCCTGGCTGTCCGCTCTCAATACCTGCTGGTACAGTCCCAACAACCGACTGCTCGATCGTTCATCTCGCAGAAGTCGATCGCGAATCGTTTTTAAGTGTTCCGGTTCATCCTGAGCTTGCCAATTGTGAATAATGCGCGACTGAACCAGGGATTCAATCAGAGAATTAGAAAGCGGGATTGTCTCTGCTTCGTTCTCCCATTCTCCATTGCTTGCCCGCTCGGTAACTAGGCGACAGACCTTTTGTGTTAAAAAGGGTTGTCCGCCTGTCCAATGTAAGATTTCTGCAAGGATGGCAGTTGGATTGTTGAGAAGTCCCTCAAATCCCTGCGCCAGTGGAATGGCTTCTTGAAGCTGAAAGCCTCTCAATTCGATGGCTTTGCCGATGTTAAAAGGAGTGCGTGTGAGATCCTGAATCAGATCTGAAGGGGTGGCAACGCCAAATAGCGCAAAGGTAAGGTTTCGATAAATCGGATTTTCAGCCCGCTGATTGTATAGGAACCGAATTAAAGCAAAGAAATCATCGATCGGAAAGTTTAAGCTAAGGACACTATCAATTTCATCAATGAAGATGCAGAGCGATTGATCCGGTCGGTAAATGGTGAGGATGTCTTTAATCAGTCGGCGCAGACGATCGACTAGAGAGCGATCGCTGTGTTCCTGCCACCAGGTTTTCAAGTCCACCTGATTCAGTAGATTAAAGTCTTCCAATAGTTGATCGGCAATGCTCTTGTACCACTGTTGAGGGGTAGTTGATTGGCTACCAATCGAGGTTACATCAATTCCAGCACAAGCCCATCCTTCTGCCTGAAGTCGATGCTTAACTCGTAACCGTAGACTGGATTTACCCATCTGACGAGCGTTAAATACATAACAAAACTCTCCTGCTAACAGTGCTTGATATAGATCATGGTCTGCCTGTCGCACGACATAGGTTTGGTTATGAATAGCAAGACTGCCACCAACTTGATAGTTAAGCGATCGCATGAAGAGACCTGTCGTGAGAACTCAGTTTGAATATATCCGTCGTTGCAGGTTGAACATCACTAAGATAATTTTGGAAATAGATTTGATAGAGTTCACAACTGGGTATTGCCCCTTCACTCGTCATTTTGATTAATCCCATACTGTCTAGCTTGTATGCTGGAAGTGGCTGAATCGGAACGGCATGATTCGCCATCACAACCGTTTCAAGGGCACTCCTAAGTTCAGGTTGAGATTGCAACGTCATCAGATGTTGGCGTAGATGGCTACTATAAATACCCATTGGATCAGTAGCAGTTTGCAATACTTGAGACAAGTTATTGTCTTGAGTCAGGGAATGAAATGCCATATTCAGCAAATAGGGATGTCCACCCACAAGATCAACCAATTGAGTTAGGGAGGCGCTTACATCAGAAGGGGAATCGCTTTGCAACACCTCATCTAACCGATAACGTTGTCTTAGCGTTGCAATTTCTAATTCATTGAGTTCTCGTAATTTAATAGGCAACCCTACATTAAATGGAGATTGGTTTAAGTTCAGCGGCACATAAAGTTCCGTGGAATGAGCCACCACTAACCTCAAGTTTTGCCAAATCAGTGAGTCAGTGGCTTCTTCGTGCCAAAATCGTAGCAGCGGCAGAAAGGTTTGTGCTGTTTCTAGATGTTCAAATAGTTGATCCAACTCATCCAAAGCCAGCACCAGCGGGGTTTGAAGCTGTATCAGCAAATAGCGACGAAAATAATTAGTACAGCTTACCTTACTGCCTAACTCTGGATCCCAGTAGTCATCTAGCCTTTGCTGCAATCCTAATTGCTCGGTAATGACTGCACAAAACCAGCGTAGAAATTTATCTGGATTTGTCAAAAAGGCTGCATCTGCCTGATTGAGATTCAATCGTACAGTTTGATACCCCTCGGCTGTAGCGTTGGCAAGGAGACTTAAAATCAGCGATGTTTTACCCATCTGGCGCGGCGCTTTAATTCGCACTAACCCACCCGGTTGTTTGATCTGTGCCCAAGCACTCTGTTCGATCGGGGGACGTTCAATATAAAACGGAGAATTCAGAGGAAGGGGAGTGATTGGAAATTGGCAAGGAATTAGAGGAAGAGAGGAGGAATTTTTAGAATGCTCAACCTCATGGCCTGCTTCTACACAGGAGTGTGTTGAATTTTCTTCGTGACCTTGTAATTCTTCCTGAATGACGTTCGATTCGCAAATATCACCCGATCGAATCCGCTCATACAAAGCAGTGGTTTCTGCCATTGGCTCAACATTAAATTCATCTGCCAAAATTTGAAGACAGGTATTATATTGTGCTAAAGCAGCACGGCGCTGTCCGGTTCGAGCCAAAAAAATCATCTGCTGTCGATGGGCAGTCTCACGCCAGGGATCAATTGCGAGTAGTTTATGAGTGATTACCAAACCGACTGTATAATTTTGCTGTCCAAAATACTGTTCGGCAAGGCTATGTAACCCTTCGATCGCTAACTCCCGTAAACGTTCTCGCTCCATCAATGTCCAACTTTCAAAATCAGGTGCATCGGGCACATAAAACCCTTCCAAAAAGTCACCCTGGTATTGAGTGACTGCCTCAGATAAAGACTGAAGGCTAGCGGTTACAGGATGAGCTGCGATCGCTTGAATAGATTCCACATCCAGGTGATAAGGGCACTCCCGGTTAAATGCGATCGTCTGACGAGTGATGATTAGGTATGCCCCCACGAGTTGCCGCAGGTTGGATAGCACTGTTCGCAGGTTCTTCATTGACTGGCTTGACGGCATATTCTGCCAAAACAATTCTGCAAGAACCTCCCGACTATGGAGTTTGCCAGTAACAATAATGTAGATGAGGAGTGCCTGCGCTTTACGGCTGATAAATTGGGTAACAGGTTTTTCGTCTAGACGAATCTGAGGAGAACCTAGCAGCTTCAAGACTAATGTTTTATCCACGAATAATGTCACCTCTTTTGTAAGGAGAACGATAAGTGCACTCCTGAAATCATTTTTCAGTAACGAAAAAGTCTTAGGTAAGCTTATTCTTAGAAGCGCTCTTTATGTTTGTTTATCATGAATTCTTCAATCCAAGCTCTTTAAAAACAAAATTTTAATAGTATAAAAAGCTCCTTGATTGCTCGCTCCATTTGCAAAGATTCATAAATGCTTCAGATCTGTGACTTTAGACGCGCAGGGCTTATTCCAAATGCAATCAGATAAGCAATGAATTTGGCGTATTGCCGACCCAGTAAAGGCAGTGAAAGTGGCAACCAAAAGCAGAGCAGAAACCGCACCGGAATCGGAGACTTGGGATCGAACCAACTGATGGTTCCTTCTTGAATAATTTAATCGAGTAAACCCCCAGCTTTGCTGGGGGACTCCTAAAGTTTGACAGTTCCGGGAGTCGCGGTTTGACAGGGATGCAAGTGTAGGAAAGAGTCTCTTTAACACAAACCAAGGAAGGGTTGGTGCAAAGGAGACTCATGAAAGACATCAGCAGTTTAAGCCACACGAAGTGGGAGTGTAAATACCATGTGGTGTTTATCCCCAAGTATCGACGCAAAGCAATGTACACCCAATGCAGTCGTTCTTGAGGCAGTTGTTGAAAGACTTCAAGCTTGGAGAGTTCTTCGACACACAGCATCGGTTAATGTCCTCCTAGACTGGTCAACGTGCAAGTTCTTCAGCACCAACAGCAAAGATTCTTACAGCCCATCCCGTAACTTACTCTAGGTGCTGCATCTCAAGTGCAATGGGATCAAAACCAGGGTCAAATTGGGTCTTTTCGTCAAAATATGCCTCCTTGAGATGAACCTGAAACAGATCGGCTCCCTTCAAATCAGCACCCCTCAAATCAGCTTTGTAAAAACTAGTGTGCATCAGATCAGCACCGCAAAAGATGACTTCCCGCAGATCGGCTTCTCTCAGATCAGCACTGGAGAGATCGACTTCTGTTAAATTGGCTCCACGCATTTTAGTGCCATGCAGTTTGGCTTCCCGAATATCTGCTTTGTGTAATGTTGCCCCTTCCAAGTTTGCCTGAGTCAGATCCGCTTTTTGCAAGCTTGCCTGACTCAAGTCCGCTTGGCTCAAATCAGCTTCTGTTAAATCAGAGCCAAGAAAATTAGCATCACAAAGGTTAGCGCCCTGGAGGACAATTCCCTTCAAGTTTGCTTCCCTTAAGTCGATCGCGCTCAAGTTTGCGCCCCTAAAATCTCGTTCCCCGGCGGCATAGCGATCGAGTAATTCAGTCATAGTGATAGTGGTAGACATGAAATTTTTCCTGGTAATAGCTACGAGGTTAGTTTAACGAGTTTAAGCAGTTGCCGCAGGTAAGCTGCTAAGTCAGCGGATGATATCTGCTTACGCTACTTGAACTCAGCCAAATTTGCTGAATGAATTTGCAGAACGACTCGAAATGATGACTTCAGCACTCAAGGCGATCGCCAGTTTTGCAACAGCTAATCCATTGCGATCGATTCCCCGTCCTGCCTTCACACCTGTAATCTCTTGAATGCGTTTAACAACAACTTCTGTTTTGTAATTAATAATATGATCTGCTCCCGCCGCCTTAGCTAGTTGCTCTTTATGGCACAGTGCTCTTGTTTTCGGCGATCGCTTTTCATGGGAACTGCCTGCCTCACGAGTTCAAAACCTTCTCAATCCGTTGGTCAGGGATCAGCCATAGGATTGCCACCAAAGCATACAGCATGAAGGCAGCCCACGAGTTGACAAAGGAAAGCAGAATCGCTACAGCATAAATCACGACGGATACCCTACCCTTGCGGTCTCGTCCCAGGGCAATTGCCAGGGTAGAATCTTTGCCATGGTAAGAAATAAGGACACGACTCAGAATGAAGTAAGCGATCGCCGAAAACAACAGCACTGTGCCATAAAGAGCGACTGGCAATGGCGCAAAGTGGTTCTCGCCTGTCCAGCCAGTCACAAAGGGAATCAGTGATAACCAGAACAGCAGATGCAAATTAGCCCACAACACCTTACCGTTGACGGAGCGAGCCGCTTGTAATAAGTGATGGTGATTGTTCCAGTAAACACCCAGGTAGATAAAACTAAGGACATAGCTCAGAAATACTGGCACTAGCGGACGCAGCGCCGCTAAATCAGCTTCATGGGGCACTTTCAATTCCAACACCATAATGGTGATGATAATCGCGATTACACCATCGCTGAACGCTTCTAATCTCCCTTTCTCCATTGTGTCCAGGCTCCTATTCGGCTGAATTTAAAGTAAGTTTAGATTCTTTTTACTTTAACGGTATCGAGGATCATCATTGCTTGAGATTATTTATCCTAACTTGACCTCAATATTATTTACAGGCGTTAATACTCTTTGAAAATCTCTGTATTTAAGCCAAGAGAGCATATCAGTTGCTGCGGGGTTGTGCAGAATCGCGATCGCTCCGCAGAGACCGCAAGGGTCGCATCTTGCAGCAGAAGAATGACTACTACAACCGAGAAGTGTTTAACGGCGACTTAGGGGTAATCACTGCGATCGATATGGAAGAACAAGAAGTGAGTGCTCAGTTCGGCGATCGGGAAGTGACCTATGACTATGGCGATCTCAATGAGATTACGCTGGCGTTTGCCACAACGATTCATAAAGCCCAAGGGAGTAAGTATCCAGTGGTGATTTTGCTCGTGTTTATGCAGCACTACAGGATGCTGTCGCGGAACTTGATTTACACGGGGATTACCCGCGCCCGAAGGCTAGCGATCGTAGCTGGCTCCCAGAAGGCGACCCTTACGGTATCTGCGTAGCAGCGCGGGTTAGCTGTAAGGCAGGTGAAAGACCAGCAGCGGTATACCCTGTTGGCGCATCGGCTAGGAAGTCCACCCTTGCATGAACGAGCTTGAGAATTAAATTACAATTTCTTACCAATCTGCATCAGATCTAGACAAGACCTGCCAAAATTTGACCAGGCTTTAAGTTTGACAGCCCGTCAAAATTGATGGGTTCAGTGCGGTGTGATAGAACAACAACCTAAAGCTTCAAGTTCTAAGTCGTTGAACAGCAATAATTTAACGGCAATCATAATTACAGGAGGTTGCGATGAAAATTACTCGGCGCAAGGCCCTTAAATTAGGATTGATGGGAACAGGCACGCTGCTGTCGCCCTTCGGGTTCTCAGTTGACGCTCAGGCGGATGAAACGCCTCCATGCCTGGGGACAGGATTGCCATTCAGTACAAAGCCCTCTCCCTTCAGCCCACTGACTGATCGATTCAAGGCTCCCTTGTATATCCCTAAACCTCTAGAACCCAAGGTCAGTCAGGAAGCTAAGGGCGATCAGCCCGCTATCGATTACTACGAAATCACCATGCAGCAGCAGCAACTAGGCGTGGTTTTTGATGAGAAAGAAACACCCCTCAAGTTTGCTGAATTCTGGACTTATAACGGGACTGCGCCTGGTTCGCTGATTCGTCAGAAAAAAGGACGGCAATCTTGCGTTAGATTTATTAACTTGTTGAACAAAGATGCTAATAATCAGGACATTTGTACATCCGTTCATTTGCACGGAATGGCATCCTTACCTCAGTACGATGGCTATGCAGAAGATTTAATTCCTCACAACCATTACAAAGATTATTATTATCCCAACTCGCGAGCTTCCATTCTTTGGTACCACGATCATGCCGTTCATAAAACCTCACGCAATGTTTACATGGGGTTGGCAGGCATGTACATCGTAGAATACTCGCCTGAAGATTTCTGTAAGCCTGAGTATGCTGATTTGCTCCCCAAAGGTGAATTCGAGATTCCCTTGGTCATTCAAGACAAAACCTTTGAAATTCCTGACCAAAGCCAATCGAACCAATGGAAACTGGTCTTTAACGATCGCCAACACCAAGGAGTTTACGCTGATCTAATTCTAGTCAACGGTAGAGCCTATCCTTCCTTAAAGGTAAAACGGCAGAAATATTACTTCCGCCTTCTAAATGGCTCTGCATCTCGCACCTATCAACTCACCCTCAGTCGGTCAGCCCACCAGTTGACCGTAGAGAAAGACCCGCTCATTGTGGTGGGCAGCGACTCCGGATTATTGAGCCAACCTGAGCCGCTTGTTGCTCCGGGACAATCGTTACGAATGGGCGTGGCAGAGCGCTATGGAGTCGTGGTTGACTTTGCCAAATTTCCACCCGGTGTGAAAACTGTTTACCTGTGGGACATGGGATTTCCCAGTAACATCGCTGCTCCTTCCCAGGCGTTGATGCAGTTTGAGCTAGAGGGTAAACCCATTCCCACCCCAGAGTTACCTGCTCACCTAGGCAAGGTGACTCTGCCAGAAGAATTACTCCGCATTCGTAACGATCGATTAAAAGCAGAAAACCGTCCCATCACGTTATCCGATCGCACCTTTCGGTTTGGGCGGGGTCGAGACTGGGCGATCAATGGTCGGGTCTGGGATGCTAATCATATTGAAGCAAATCCAGGACTATGGGATGTAGAAGTTTGGGAATTGGTGAACGCTGGAGGATGGGTGCACCCCGTTCACATTCACCTGGTCGATTTCCAAATCTTGGAACGCAATGGAGAACCGCCACGACGCTATGAACAAGGATGGAAAGATGTAGTCCTTCTGAACGAATTTGAGACAGTTCGAGTCATTGCATCGTTTAATCCACAGCCGGGTAAATACATGATGCATTGTCACAATATCGTCCATGAAGATCATGACATGATGACGCAGTTTGAAGTGATCGGACGCAGACCCGAAGATCCTTTGCCGCAAGATCCCATGTCTGCGCCTGCCCAACCGCTTCCCGCTAAAACACTGGGTTCAGATCCGCCGCCGCTTTATCAGATCAATCCACCAACTTATGGTGTTCTCAAACATAGCTGTTCAGATCTAGACAAACCCTCATGATCCATAAAGCGACTTATAAAATTCTTCGATCGCCTTAGTATCGTAAGGGCCGTTGGTTTGGGGTTTGCTAGGGTTTGCGGGAGGAGCAGAGCGGGCAGGTGTGGATTGGCGATCGCTCGTTTGTTGCTCTGGACTTTCGACAGGCTGTTCTTCAACTCCAGAAAATTTGGGGGTATCGGGAACTGAGGGTTTCAGGGGCTGCTGATCCTCACGGGCAGGGCTTGTGATAGAGGTTTGAGCGATCAGGCTGTTGGGATTAGGAAAAGTTTGGGCGATCGCCCAGTCGGTTGTCCAGAGGATCGCAACAGTAATCCCAATCACGCACCAGAAAAGTTTGAGTAGAGATTTTTTCATTGCAGTTTAATGAGGACTTTGTAGTGATAGTTTGCCTCAGCTCATATTCAAATTTTAAGCCTTGGAGTCACGGCGCGGGTAATATTTTACATCTGTTGATGGCTTAGGTCTGGCGGAGTTTACGGTAAGGGACTATGCCTTTAAAAAATTAGGGCTGCCTGATGCTGAGTCTCAAGCTATAGGAAGATGCACTGGACTGGCTGGTAACATCTACTTGATAGATGCCGTCTGCCGGGAGCGTTCCAGACCAGGAGCTTGCACCACTCTGATAACGCACGATCGGATTGCCATTGGGATCAATCAGCGTTAGCAACACCTGCCCTTGAGGAGAGCGAATAGTCAAATTAGTAGGCTGTCCCGCCGCCGCACTAAAGTGGTAGCGATCGATGTTTTGTGCTGCTAGATAGCCGTCGATCGAAGCGTCAGTTCCGCCTGCTGGAAACTTGATGCTGCCGCGATCGTGAATTTGTGTACCGTTGCCTCCTGCTGGCTGAATGTCCACCTTCACCGTGTATTGAGAGCCAACGTATTGATTCACGGCATCCAGTCTGTAGGTGCCATTCATAGGCAAAGTGCCCGACCAGGACGCGCCGCCCGACTGCGATCGCACAATCGGCGTTCCATCGGGGGCAATCAGCGTCAGCAAAACCTGTCCGTTTGCCGAATCGATGCTAATGCGAGCGGGCTGTCCAGCCGATGCATCAAAGGCGTAGCGATCGATGCCACTACCCTCGACAAAGTTGGTAACGCTAGCGGTGGTGGAATCAGAGGAAAAATGAATCGCGCCGCGATCGCGGGTGCTGCTTGCTGCTTGAGCAACGATCGTTGTTGAAGCGGGAACTGATTGTGCTGCATGGGCTGTTGTTGCAGTTGCTGGGTTGTGTCCGTGTTCAATAAGCACGTTACCCAGGAGTATAGCGCTGAAAAGATAAGCAATCTTGCGAGTCATGTTCATGATAGATGTCCAAGTTTTATGAATGTTGTGTTGGTTAAAGTCTGAGTGGGTCTGAGTCTGGCTTTATGCTATGGTGGCATTCACCAGCGTAGTTAACAAGCTCTGATTCACTTCTGTTTTGACAGGTTTTAAGTTAGAACACAATCGAGAAGAACTAGGGAAGAGAGATGCGGTGTAAAAGTAACAAATGGTTAAGAAGAGAGGCGATCGCAAACAATCCTAGAGACGGCATAGAAGAACCTTCGACGAATTCCCAATTTACGCATGAAGTCCTCTGGACTAAGCGCTTACGCTATTGTATGGTTCCATCATCGATCCTTCAGCTTTCACCAAGAACTACTTTCCCGCCTTCAGCAAGACAGCTATGCCGTCATGATCGCCAGTCGTGATTTTCGGGTCAGCCATGATCACATTGCTTAAGTTCACATACCCGCTGACCTGGTACTCTGTTTTTCTACTAATGTTCTCGGCAAAATCATCCCGTGCCTGATCGAAGGAGACGAACTCGTGCTTGATTTTTGCCAACGGAGTCACTTTCTCACGGCTGAATGCGCCGATGAAAAAATATGCTCCTTCATGACTATAAGGACCAAAGAGCCTGCCATGGTCATTGTTGACGATAAACGGAGCGTTTGAAAAAGCATGGTCTTTACCTTCTGGGAGTTGCGTCTGAAGCTGTCCGCCGATGTATCCTAAATACCCACTTGAGTGCCCCTCACGACTGGGGTAACCCGCTGTCGAACAAGCTGCAACAAGTCGCCTCTTGGCTTCGTCGGGTGAGTTCGCCACTTGATCAACAATAATGATATTGATTGGCTCCCTCAACGCCTTCCCATAGTAAACTTCACCGATCCAGTGAGCCGGGGTGAGATCAGGATCGAGCATCCATTTCCCGATCGCGGGAAGAAGCGTGAGTTGTACTACGTCCTTAAGCTTGGGTTGAAAGCTGGTAATAGGTCCTCTCAAATTCCCGATCGCGGGGAGAAGTATGGGCTGCACCACATCCCCAGGCTTGGGTCGGAAGTTGGTAGCAGATCCTCCACTGATCGACGCACCAGTGTTAGGCTTTCGAGGGTCAAACATTTGACCGAATGGGGTTGTGCAGGAGGAGATAACCGTGGTGAGTATCAACCACTTAACAGAGTGGCTTGAGGCAGGTAACGAAAGGTCAGGGTTGTAGTGTCACTATTTTCATAACCTCATAACTATTTTTCTCAGTTTCATAACTAGCTGGTACTCTCCCTGATGAGCTTGTGAGGAGTTCGCAGCACTTAATTTGCAAACCATTGCAAGCCGTGATATTTCAGCACAGCATTTTCTTTGAGCACCTCAAAATAGGAAATCCAACTCAATGTGATAACATTCGAACGGTTACTGTCTAGAGTTAACTGACAGCAGTTTTCTGAAATTGAGAAATTCAGAGCTGCAGGACAAAGTTGAAGCATAAGAACTTGCTCCTTTACGTAGGTGTATTTAGCTAAGCGATCGCAACCGATCGCCAGCCGTTATCATCCCCGGCTCAACAAAGTTTGTTGAACCGAGAAAGCTTTGGACTCCCAAAGGCTCCTATTGAGCCAGCAGCAACACACAGTCGCATAGAAACAGCTGGCAACATATTCCATTTTTGAAGGGCGAACTCTGTGATTTTCCTGCTGAGCGACTTCAGCTTTGAGGCGAGGGAGAGGTGCAGGAGTAGTTCGCTGTCCGTCTTAACTATGGCTAACATGCCAGCCTAATGTGCACCAGTAGATTTGACATAAGTTAATAATTTAGAATTTCTCACCGACCTTCAGCGCCCTAAAAGATTGACTGAAACCTATTCTACAAAAGGTCTTTCAGCCTTTATTCAAGATTTGTGAGCTAAAGTCGCTCTGTAATCTAACTTAACAAAAAAATTACTTTTCTAGAAAAGAGAGATCTGAATTATTTTCCTCAAGAATTACTGAAAATGCTCAAACCTTTACTGACAGAGACATAGGGATATATTAATAAACTGATATACTAATAATCTGATAATTAGAGAATATATTAAGCACTGTTAAGCTTAGATATAGTACTTTAGTACTGTTAAGCTGCGGTATTGCTTCTGAGGAGGTGCTGATGATTCTGAACGGACCTCAGCAAACATAAGACAATTTATAAGTAGAACGACCTAATTAAAGTGAAGACAGACCGTCCTGAAAGGCTTGCTCAACTTAGACAGCATCCTGTGTTTATTCAGGTTCACCGAACTAAGCAGGTGAACCTAAATTAGTATTGTAGAGAGGGGTTTAAACCTTTGAGACGATTGTGGCTCAAACCTCAACGCAGTATGCAGAAGTGCTTTTGCAAGGTAGGAGGATTGGTTCAGGAAACTGTCCTAAAATTGTCATGATCTTCCTAAAGGGTAAGCAACAGTCAGGTAAGAGCCGCTCGTTTAGATGCTCTCCTCAGTGATCAAGCAGTACTACAGCCAGCTTGACAACCTCCTCCTCAGTTAAATGCAACTGCTGAGCGTCAAAATTCTTATCTATTAGACCTGTTGCTTTTTAACAGGAAAAATCGCTGAGAACCTTGTACTGTATGGGTTTTAGCCATTAAAACGACAAATTGCCTGAAAGTCCTACTAGGACTATGTTTTGTGGTTTTTCAATCTTATTAAGCAGCTAGGTCTATTGAGCGATCGCTTCTACCACGGTTGGAAGAGCGATAGTCAGGCGAGATGAAAGAGTCAAAGGATAGAAGAATTCTGTATTGAAGTTACCAACCTATCCATCTGAAGGAGAGGCAGCTCCGACTCCCCTCTTTTGGGTCTTCCTAGAGTGACTGCTGATGGGTTAAATAGGTTAGGCTGCAAATCAACTGCGGATTGATTGGAAGATGTTACTGCACCTAATGAATTAATAAGGCGATCGCCGGATCACCTTAACAAGTTGCAGTCGAATTAATGAAATGGCAGGGTGAGGGATATACATCAGCGGAACGGCAGGGTTTTGCGGAATCAAGTGGTTGGAAACTGGTTCTGAATCGTCTCGATCGCCTCTTGCAACCAATCGAGGTAAGTCAGTTCCCGTCGGGTGACTAACTCCAAGGCGAGTCGATGCAACTTCTGCTGACGAGAAGCAGCCAGATCATCGGAGAACGGCACATCGATCGCTTCACACTGCGCCAATTTCTGCCGCCGCGCTTCCAGCTCTTGCTCCAACAGATGAACGACCGCCTCATCCGGCAACTGAGTTGCAAAGTAGAGTTGCACCAGCAACGGTTCTCGCAAAACGAGTAACGGTTGATGAGTCCCAAGCCAGCGGGTTAACTCCGCCGCACCTGCTTGAGTAATGTGGCAGACCTTGCGATTGGGGCGATCGTGCTGGATCTCTAGAGTGCAGCTAATCTGACCCTGCGCCTCTAGTTTGTCTAAGGTGCGATAAATCTGTGCCTGATCCGCTGACCACAGATGGGCAATGCAATCGTCGAAGCACTCAGTTTTGAGGTCGTAGCCAGTTCGTTCTTGCTGCTGAAGCAGACCTAGAATCACATGAGCGAGAGACATAGGCGGTTTACCGTATTAATAGGACAAGAAGCCCTACTCCTGAACTTCATATCCTCCTATGCTACTATATGATTAATCATATATAGGACAAGTTTAACAAACTGTCTGTCTTGAGGAGGCGATCGCATGACTCTACCCACCCCAACACTCCGCACCGTTGCTGGAATTATCAACAGCGTTGAAACGCTCGAAGGAGCAGGTTTCTTAGTTCGTCGCCCTTTTCCCAAAAGCAGCTTTTCTGAGTTTGACCCGTTTCTCCTGCTTGACGAATTGGGTCCGATGAACCTGAAGCCCGGTCAAGCAAAAGGCGCACCCGATCATCCCCATCGTGGCTTTGAAACCGTCAGCTATATTCTGGATGGACGGCTCGAACATAAAGATTCTGAGGGACATGCGGGTCTGCTAAGTTCTGGTGACGTGCAGTGGATGACCGCAGGGGCAGGCGTTGTCCATTCTGAAATGCCGGAGGCAGAATTCACCCGCACGGGGGGACGGCTGCACGGGATTCAACTGTGGATCAATCTGCCGCAACGCGACAAGATGATTGCCCCTCGCTATCAAGAGATTGGAGCGGCACAAATTCCGATCGCTCATACAGAAGATGGGTTAGTCACGGTGCGAGTCATTGCGGGAGAAGCATTGAGTGCAAAAGCGGTGATTGAAACCCGCACGCCAATCATCTACTTGCACTTCACGCTGCAACCTGGTGGTGCGATCGCCCAACCTGTACCGAGCGAGTACAACGCCTTTGCCTATGTGCTGGATGGCTCCGGTTTGTTCGGCACAGAACAAGAGCAGGGCGACGATGGGCAGATGGTGATGTTTGCGAATGATGGGGAGACGGTGGCGATCGCCAATCCTGCTGATGCGGGGCAACCCCTCAACTTTCTGCTGATTGCAGGGGTGCCCTTGAATGAACCTGTAGCTCGCTACGGACCCTTTGTGATGAACACCGAAGCCGAGATCCGGCAAGCGATCGAAGACTATCAAACCGGAAAGATGGGACGAATTCATGTTTAACACCCTACAACAGCGCATTGATCAACATCAACGCTTAAACGAGCTACGCCTTCACCTCTTGCATCTGCACAAGCAGTTGCTGGAAAGGGAGCGCATTACTTATGAACAGGTGCGGGGACAGGTTTCTAGAGGTGAATTGCTGCAATTAGTCATCCATCACGATCAATTTGCGTGGTTGCATCACCTCTCACAACTGATTGTGCAAATTGATGAGTTGCTGCACGCCGACGAGCCTGTTACGTCAGAGGCGATCGCTCTCCTTAATACCGATGTTGAGACTCTACTGACACCGGATGAAGACGGAGATGATTTCGCTATGAAGTACGATGCTGCACTTCAACGTAATCCTGATGCTGTGTTAGCACATGCTAATGTCGTTAGGCTGTTAACGGTTGATGTTCAGCGATAAATCAATCGATTCGTCCAGGTTGAGTTCAACCTGGACGAACGGCTTTTTCTACTTCATTGAACACTATTGAGAATCAGAAGAACTCCATGACGGTGAACATCATCAGTCAGGCGATCGGAGAAGCGGCTTTAATCGGAGAAGGTGTAAGACAATTGAGATAATACTCAGAGATCTAGAATTATGCAGGAACTGACTATGGCAACTTATGTCGTTACAGGGGCAAATCGCGGGATTGGCTATGAATACTGCCGTCAGATTCAAGACCGAGGCGATACAGTGATTGCGGTCTGCCGCACTACTTCTGAGCAACTGCAAGCATTGGGTGTGCAGGTAGAAGCCAACATTGACCTGACCTCGGATGCTTCAGTCGCAGATTTGCGTCATCGCCTCGAAGGAATGGCGATCGATGTTTTGATTAACAACGCGGGCATCCTCCAGCGCACAACCCTAGAAGATCTAGACTTTGACAGCATCCGAAACCAGTTTGAAGTCAATGCCCTCGGCACGTTGCGAGTGACCCATGCACTCCTGCTCAACCTGAAAGTGGGATCCAAATTGGTGCTGATGACTAGTCGCATGGGATCGATCGCTGACAATACCTCTGGCGGTTCCTACGGTTACCGGATGTCAAAGGTGGCGTTGTCGATGGCAGGTAAGTCGCTAGCTTACGACCTCAAAGAGCGAGGTATTGCAGTGGCGCTTCTCCATCCGGGTTTAGTGCAAACTCGCATGACCAACTTTACTCCTGGCGGCATCACGCCCGAAGAGTCTGTCAGAGGACTACTGGCGCGAATTGACGAGTTGACGTTGGAGAATACAGGAACCTTCTGGCACAGCAATGGCGAAGTTCTGCCTTGGTAGACTTAGACGCAGAGCGTTGCTGAATGATGTAATGATTTCGAGAGGATCTGAATGAACCTTCCAGCCTTTCAGCGCTAGCTTCATAACACCATGGAGCAACACGCTCCTCTCTAGGTTTTAATGAGAGTCAGCTAGTATTTTGAAGGCTTTAAAGTAGCGTTGGGCGATCGTCCTTCTGGCGCAATTTGAAGTGCAAGGTAGCAATCAAATAGTCTACTTTGCCTCTGCTGTCAGTGGTATAGCGCGCGCTCTTCGAGATACCCGCAAGGGGTCGAATCAAAGCTTCGGCAGTCCGTGTGAGCGCTTTTCTACTCAGATAGGGTTTGTAGTAATCTGTGTCGTCGACTGTTCTGCCATAGGAGCAAAAAGTTCGTAACAACATTGGTATCATCTGACTCGTGAGAGACAGCATCAGCGCGCTGCTGTGCAGATACCGCAAGGGTCGCCTACTTCTTTTCCCAAAAGCCCCACCTTAAATTTCGTGATGCTTTACGGGTGATGGGTGGGATTCTGAGCGATGTAGGAATGTTGTTGCAGCCAACCAAAGAAGCTCTTAAGGGCAATCAGCGCCGCATGTTGAGAATTGAGGGAGTAGCGAGGCGCTAATCGTGTTGACCATCGATCTTTCTTCTTCTGTTGCGCCAGGTCAGCACAGTATTGAGCAATGTCATCGTGGGTGATATCTTGCCAGCTTTTAGCAGTCCAAGCCGAAAAGTTTCTCAGCCAGGTTTCGTAGGAGCGCCGGGTACTAAGCCGTAAATTCTTAACGTTGAGAAATTCTTCAATCTGTGTCCCACGTTCATCCACCTTGTGAGTTGTTTGTGGAATTATGGCTGTGGTCATGGGGATTCATTGCAGTGACAGAATACGTTCCATCATACCGATTTTGATCGGGAATGCTACCCCTGTTGAGATAGATTTGAGGAATGAAACTCAGCCTATAGAAAGCTGTGGAAGCAGCCCTGAAATTGAACGTTTACTGCTTGAATCAAAATTTGGCTTCAGCAGTGGTAGCTAACGACTTCCTGTCTACTACAATCGTTCTAAAGGTAGGCTTTGGTCACCTTAGATAAAGTGGGCGATGACCTGCTGCCGATGCCCATTGAAGGCGATTGCCTCACCTGTTATCTCGAAGGTTTACTGATCAAGTCCGTCACTCGCAAGAAGAAGGGTGAGTGCGATAAGTTCTGGCTTTATGTCAAGGGCGATCGCCCTTATGTTCTAGAGTCTGGGTGATCAACTCTGCCTAAAGAACAATCCTTCGCCAAGGGCTTGATCTGGACGATCGCACACATGAGTCAGCAGCAATTACAGCACCCAATCATCTTAAATCCTCATCCCGGCGAGGAGGATGGCGTAATGTTTTGTCGCATTATTCAAGATAGTAAATCTATCTATGTTGAACGCAATGGTGAACCCGATTGGGAGGAGGTGTTAGACCGGGCGATCGCCAATCTCGAGCAAGCTACAGGGCGCAGTTTCCGAGAGAAACCAGAGGAAGCACCGCCGGAAGAAACTCCGTCCGACCCTTTAGCTCAAGCGCCAGAGCCGTCAGAGATGCCGTTTATGGATGGAGTTAATCACCTGCTCAGTAGTCTCGATGACATTGAAAAGTGTCGTCAGTTCTATAAGTGGATCACCGATAGAGCGGTCTGGAAGAAAGTCAATGAGGTTCCTGCAACGGCAGCCTATGTTAAACAAGAAATGGCAAAGGCGATCGCCAATCGCGCTCCTGATGATTTAAGCTCTGTCCGAACCCTGACTGATGTTCAGCTAGGACGGCTGGGATGGGAAGCTGAGAAGACTCAAAATACCTTGTTTCAGCGGTATGGAAAGCGATCGCGGTCTGAATTAGGCGTGTCATAACTTTATTTGTTTCTTTGGTATTTAGAAGGGCAGCAACAGTTGGGTTTGCAGGGAGTTCGGTAGGGATAGGAGGAGCAGGGCGATCGCGTTTTGAGAGGGCGATCGCTATATGCATACTGCCCGCAGATATTTCAAAGGGAATCGCGCCCGTTGAGAGGCGATCGATGGTGAAGGTAGAGCTGAAACGACAGCTTACTGAAGAAACGATAGCTTACTGAAGAGAATTGGAGTGACCAGGAGGTTGCTGGTATTGTTTGAATGGAGGATAGCGCGTAATGCTTCAGCCGAATCGCGTCTTGTAGCTGCTCTAAAAGCTTTTTCGGGCGTGATTCTATCAGTAGTTGAGTCAAAGCAATCAACTCTGTGCCTGATAATACTTGTCTATATAGCTGTACAATTCTGCAAGTATACGGGAAGTTTCTTGCATCTACCTGATTTAGGGTAATAGGCAGAAAACTTTTCTCTAATAACATTATCAAAGACCATGCAAATTCATGATCACGCGACACAAGGAGATATTGCAGGAGTAGCACACCAAATTGCCAGTGGTGTTGATGTTGATTGTGCAGAGGAAGTTGATATTGATGATGCAGAGGAAGCTGATATTGATGATGCAGAGGAAGTTGATATTGGCTGTGTAGAGAAATATTTCTTGGAAACTCCACTAATGTGTGCAGTAGCCAGTACAGATGCAGGTATCGATATGCTTCGATTCCTTGTAGAAAACGGTGCTGATGTCAACGCGATTGGGGGAGAGGATCAAAATACTGTGCTTGGCTTAGCGGTGCAATCAGGTGATTTGGATAAGGTTCGATTCCTGCTGGATGTGGGAGCCGATATTCATTACCAAAGACCGCATGGCTACGATGTACTCATTGATGCAACGGGTGGCCCAGACATCTCATTAATACCAATCTTGAATTTGCTCATTGCAAGAGGTGCCAAAGTCAATGGTGTCAGTAGTTATGCAGAGTCTGCGCTGAGGATTGCCTCAAGGGTAGGGCGGTTTGATGCTGTCAAAGTCTTACTGGCAGCAGGTGCCGACTCAACCCAACTAGAATGGACTGAACTGATGCATGCGATCGCTTTCGGGCGTTTAGAAGAGGTCAAGGTCTTGCTTGATGAGGGAGCAGATCTTTCTGCACGTGATTGGTGGGGAAGAACGCCCTGGCTTCTAAGCCTTCAAGTGGGCGAATTGAAAAAAGCAAAATTACTTTTATCATCAGGGGCAAACCGAGGGGACGTTGGGCGTTGTGGAAAGACGCCATTGATGTATGCCATAGAGAATGACAGGAGTGAACTTCTAGAATGGTTGATTGAAGAAGGATTTGATATTGAAGCCACTGATGAGTTTGGTACAACTCCTTTGATGGTAGCAGCAGGATGCAGGGCTACTGATTGTGTCCGCATCCTTATGGAAAATGATGCCAATCCAGCTAGAGTAGATCATTGTGATGACAAAGCTATTCACCGTGCTGGCAATCTTGAGATTGTCCGACTACTTGTTGCTGCGGGTGAAGATTTAAGTGACATCAATGACGAGGTACGAGAACTTTTAACAGGAGTGGGCAATCATGAGCTGCAAGTGTCACGAGAGCAATATTTAGCAGGACGATATCAACGATTTGGTAAAACCAATCCAGAAGTCATGGAAATTGATTTTTGGAAAGCAATGGTTCGTTGTGGTGAATCTGCATATTATGCTCAGGACACCTTTGCTGATACCGATAATGTAGATGAACCAGTATGGTGCTATGAGCGGTTTGGCAGAACAATTACAGAGTTGCTAGATGGAAGAATTGTTGAAATCGCTGGAGAACATGAAGACTACTATGACCCTGACTTTTGTATCTACAACGATGTTGTAGTTTATCAAGGTGACGGTACTTTTAAGATTTTCGGTTATCCCAAGGAGGTTTTTCCTCCAACTGACTTCCATACCGCGACACGAGTTGGAAACTACATATACATCATTGGCAATGTAGGCTATCAGAATGAGAGAATCTATGATGAAACGCCAGTTTACCGACTCCACTGCGATACATTCAACATAGAGAAGATTGCAACTACAGGAGATAAACCCAGATGGATCAGTCGTCACAAAGCCTACTACAAAGAACCAGCTAAGATATGTGTCTCTGGCGGTGAAGTCTTCGTCACAATGAACGACAAGGTGGAATACGTTGAAAACTTAGTGGATTACACTTTAGACTTAGAAAACTTAAGCTGGAGTCGCATCGATGCTTAACCAATGCTTGCACCGAACGAATTCATAGTAGTTTGGTTTCGTTCTAAATTTCTTGCCGCCGATGAAGTTAGTTGTTAGACCTCAATTCCACTTTGGGTGTGTAGTTGAGAGGTTGTCATGGGACGCGATCGCGGAACCCTACTAGTTGAGCATTCCTAATCTCTTCAAGGCGTACACAATAGCTGCTAGGCAGTGGTCTAGACCTGTGGATCGAAATCTCAGAATGCAGCGATCGCCAGCTTTAGAAAGCTCAGTATCCACAGGTCTAGACCACCACCAAGAATCACACCTGATGGAAAGAAAAGATGGCTTAATACTCATTTACAAGAACACTCTTAAGTTATCAAGACATTTCTTAAAAGCCACAAGATGTATCTAAATATACAAATTTTTTGGATGTCCGATTGAAGCAAGACAAATTTTTGTCTTAGCAAGGCTCAATTCTCGCCAGGCTAAAACTTTATCCTTGAAGCTGTCCTGCTTTAGGCTAGTGGATGTTTTTAAAGTCAGTTGATGTGATCAACTTCAACCTATACCATTGCTACCTGACGGCGAGCGCTGCCTTTAAATTCATCTCCATCCTGATGTAGCAAATCTTCACCCTCTTGCCAAGGAAGCGCTTTGAGGGAACCATCTCTTGCTTCTTAGGTTACCACGCCTGTCGAAATTGTCGTTCTTTGACAAGTCCCATTGTGACTGAGACTCTAATTTGATCAGCCGATCGTATAAGTGTCACGGTTCAATAGGGAATACCTTGACCTCAACCTGTAAATTGAATCATCACGGACATAGCTCACTGCATAACTTCCTAATCTCAACCCTATAAATCACTATAGGTAACGAAGTCATACTGCTCTACATCAAGACATTCAGGAGATTGATCATGTTACATCTTACCCCTAACAAACTCATCGCTTCACTCCTTCAACCCATTACTGAAAAACTCGATAGAATCGAAATCCGTGACCCAGAGACTGCCCACCTGTTCTGTCGCTTTATTCCTGCTCAATGTCCCTTTGAACGCGATATTCGTTGCTTCGGTCAAGTTCTGCTTCACATTCCCCCACTGTGCAAACTAAACCCCTTCTATGAACAACTAGTGGAATTACGATTCAAGGCGCTTTGCTATTTAGCGGATGTATGCGGTGAAGATATTGCAGCCTATTGTTAATTGATATCAACCATGAACCCGAGGCATTAAGAACCAGTTTAATCTGGAGCACTTGATCCTCATCCAACTTCAATCTTTTACTCGGCATCGGTATTGCCACACCGATTATTTAATCCATCATTCGCCATGTTAAAGCCGATGGTTTTGGAGAAGAAATTGCTCAAGACTACGAAAACTGGGTCAATGAAATCAATCGGCTGATTGAAGTCTCAACCCAAGAAATGCAGTGGATCACTCTGAATCCACTTGATTAGTGTGTTCTTTTCTACGATCGACTCCAGTGCTGCGATCGGTGAGTTGTTCAACGAGAAACTTCTTCTCTTCTTTGAGAGGATTGCCAAAGAACACCTACTTAGCTTTTTGGAGCAGCCAAACAGTCTCGATCGTTGCAACTCCCTTTAACCCGCCCACAACATCTTTGCTTTCAACAGGCTGCAATTGATAAGCATCTGCATAATGGTGTTTGACTTCTTCTGCGTTAATTGAGAACGGGGGTCCATCCATGAGCCGTTGATTATAGTCGTAACAGATCAGCAACTGCGGTGCCGTATCGGTGATTTTCATTAAATGTGACGTGTATTGATCCCGCTTATTTGCGGGCATGGCAACCAACGCAGCTCGGTCATATACAGCGTCAACAGGTCCAAGAACCTCAGCAGACACATCAAAAATATCGCCGACCCAGATGTCGATATCTTTTGCGTGATAGAGCGTTAATTCATCCACTCTGGAAATCTTTGGCTCAACTCCAAGCTCGTCAAACAACTCGTTGATCGCGAGTTCGCTCAATTCTGCGCCCACAACCTGATAACCAGAGGCAAGCAACCAGGCAAAATCTCGTGTCTTGCCGCATAACGGTAGGAAAATACGGCTGCCCTTCGCCAGCTTAAACTTTTCAAGATGCTTGATGAGTAGCGAGTTTGCCTCACTTCTGTGAAACCCGATCTCCCCTTTTTCCCATTTTTGATGCCAAAAACTTGCTTCCATATCAACCCTTAGAGCTAGACTTGACCTGAACTTTTTGATTGGCTTCCATTGCTTTATTCTGCCATCATCCGCGCGATCGCGGGACGTTTGCCGCATCTTTCTAGCCAGCCCATGACATTTGGGAATGCTTGCAGATCCACATTCATTGAACTAATCCAGCCGATGAATCCTTGCAAATGCGTGTCGACGAGGCTGTAATCGCCGAGTAAGAAAGATTTTCCATCCAAGGCATGATCCAGAATTCCAAGACATTTGGTGAGATCGCTCTTGGCTTGCTCCAACGCGATCGGGCTACGCTGTTCAGGCGGCACCCAATCTTGGGAGTTGGACTGAACGGCTCCATCACTGTCCGCAGGCAGCAATGCAGACAGCCTGCCTGCGGTTTCGGCGAGGGAAACATTGCTCCAGACAATCCATTTCATCGCTTCGCCCCGCTGCGGACCTACTGGCGGATAAAGCTTCGCCTCCACCCCGAAACAGTTCACCCAGATACAGGGTAATTGCCGCTGATTCCCAAATCGCCATGCCTTCATGAACGATCACGGGAACTCTGCCATTCGGATTGATGGCGAGAAAGTCTGGCTTCTTCGTGTCCCCGTCAACAATGGAAAGCTGCACGCGATCGCAGGGGATGTCCAGTTCTGCTAGCACAGCTTCTGTGACACTGGAGGTAGACATGGGGACATAGTAAAAAGTGAGGCTCACAGCTCAATTCTCCTCATGAAAACACATCAATCATTAAACTGTCCGTTAAAACTTCTCCATTCATTCAAAGTGTAAATGACTTTGCTTTATCATGCTCAAACAATCAGGTTTAAATCACCTGATTCATGCCACAGATAGTGCAGATCGATCGTCTCCCAATAAGCTAATTCGCTTTTATTCACAACGAAGAAGAGCCTCGATATCCGCCGCTACAATCTTTTCTAGATTGCGCGTAATCTTCTCAATGCTCCAATCCCACCAAGCGATCGCCCGTAAGGACTGGATCACTTCATCTTCAAATCGCTGACGGATGCGCTGAGCAGGATTGCCACCGACCACGCTGTAAGACGGAACCTGACTCACCACAACTGACTGGCTAAGGAGTAGCTTCCTTCTTAAGAAATTCAGACGCTGTAAGACGGAACCTGACTCACCACAACTGACTGGGCTGCAATAATCGCTCCATCTCCGACTTGTACTCCTGGCATGACTGTTGCCTCATAGCCCATTCAAACATCATTACCAATCACCGTATCGCCCTTATACGGCAATGCTCCAGGTCGATGTGTGACCTTATCCCAGCCATTCCCAAAGATTTGAAAGGGATAAGTCGAGAATCCGTCTAGCTTGTGGTTCGCACCGTTCATAATAAACTTCACCCCTCTTGCCAAAGCGCAGAATTTCCCGATGACTAAACGGTCGCCAATAAATGGGAAATGATAGAGAACATTGCGTTCAAAATCTTCTGAATTCTCTGGATCATCGTAGTATGTGTAGTCTCCAATGATAATGTTAGGATTCGTGACTGTGTTTTGGATGAAGCAGATTTGTGGAAATCCCTTCATTGGATGTTTAGCTTTTGGATCTGCTCCGTACATCATTAATACCCTCCAATTTTCTCACGCACAATTAACATTCTGGTTATATCGCTTTCCGCCCAAAACCATAAGACACAGTGCGATCGTCCCAAAGTCTCTGTGCGTTTGCCGCTTTTCTAATTCTGCCGTAAATTCAATTTTAGCCTCAGCTAATTGCTCAGATGTGAGATGCTGACCAGGCTCTGGAAGTTTACAGATTCAACCTGAGTTTAGTGATCCTCACCGTCATAGATCCACATGGGCTGTGTTTTACCAGCCCTAATGAATCCACACTTCTGGTAAAAGGCGATTGCTTCTCCATCCGCTACCAGCATCTGCATGTGCATTCCCTCATAGCGTTGCTTCAAAATTTCCACGATTTGCTGCCCAACCCCTTGCCCTTGATACTCTGGTTTGACTAAAAGGTGGGGATAATAGACCACTAAAAACCCATCAGAGATGGCATTGCCAATCCCGACTAGTAGGTCACCATCCCATGCTGAAACTAGCGTGTGGGAGTTGAGTAACGCTTGCTGTAAAGCTTCCGGCTTTCGAGCTGAAGACCAACCGTTTGACTCATAGAGGGGCAAAATCTGCTCGATCGCAATGTCTCGCTGCTCGGAAAAAGTAATCATGGTGAATCAGGATTGTCCTCCTACTGTTCCATATCCAAAAAACTGAAATAATTTCTGAGCCTATATCTCTTGAGCGCGCTGCTTCGCAGATACCGCAAGGGTCGCCACCAACTGATCAAGTGCTTTCCCCCAACCTTCTTCAAACCCCATGGCTCGATGTTTCTCACAGCTCTTTTCATCGCCATGAAGGACAGTCGCAGTGTATTGTGTTCTATTCCCCTGTGCTTTTAAAGTAATCGTTGCGGTGAGGAAAAAGTCGTTCTCAGCGGGTGTTTTAGAAGGGCGATACCCTGGTAAAAGAGCATTCGTCCAGATGAGTTTTTCATTCTCGATGATCTCCAGGTAGCAGCCCAGATTAGGAAACTCTTGTCCTTCTGGAGAGCGCATCACGGTGCGAAAGACACCGCCTGGACGCAGATCAATTTCGCAATCGATCGTGGTCCAGGGTGAAGGCGTGAACCACTTTTTGAGATGTTCTGGCATCGTCCATGCTTTCCAAACCAGTTCTTTGGGAACATCGACGACGCGCTCAAAAGTGAGATCAAGCTTGGAGTTGAGTGGGTAAACGTTAGAGTCAGTCATCATCGCTTTCCTGATTATTATCTTTGATAGTTAAGAGGTAGTCATCCAATTGTTCAAGGCGTGAATTCCAAATTGTGCGTTGCTCTGTTATCCAAGATTCTGCAACCTGTAACGACTGCGGCACGAGCTTATAGGTTCGGACACGCCCTGTTTTACAAGATTGAACTAAGCCACAATTTTCCAGCACGCTCAGATGTTGCAAGAAAGAGGGCAGCGCCATATCAAAGGGCTGAGCTAGTTCGCTCACGGGCGCAGATCCGCTGCTGAGCCGCTCTAGAACCGCTCGTCGAGTCGGATCACCGAGAGCTTGAAACACACGATCAAGGTTGAGAGATTGCATCAACATAGTTAGGTATATGCCTAACTGTAGCGTGGATTAATACTTAGGTCAACACCTTTCTTTTATCAGTATCAGAGCTTAGTCAAATCCTGAAGTGGCGTTAGAAAATACTGTTTTAACTGTGAGCTGTGAGGGTGTTGTTAGGTAATACAAAAACTTCTTAGGGCAAAGCCTGAATTTCTTGTGCCGTTTCTGCTGCCAGATCAATGTAAGCCACATCTTGAAACAGCGATCGCGCCTGCTCCAACTCGGTCTTTGCTGCTGCGAGTTGCCCCGTTCCAATTAAAGCTTCCCCTATCCCTCAATGACTTTTGGCAATGAGCAAATCATTGTGCTGTAGCTCAGCGGCTTTGATTGCCAATCGATATTGAGCGATCGCTTCTTCCCAGCGCTGCTGACGCTTCAGAAATTCACCAAAGGCTAAATAAAGATCCGGCTTACGAGTCTGGCGCGTTCCTTCCTGGTAGATGGCGATCGCTTCTTCCAGCTTGCCTGTTTTTGCCAACAGGTCACAGAGGACAGCACTGGGAGTGCGGCTCGTTGACGCGCCAAGGAGACATCCGAAAGCGTCACACCTGTCAGTGACAGGTCAATAGGGAAGGGTGGCAACACCCGAAACCGAGATAACTTAGTTTTCGTGGAGGTGAAAGTCCTCCTCCTGAAGTGTCCAGGTAACAGCATCACCCTCAGCTATGGAGAGAATAGCACCGCCAGAACTGAAGCAGGGTGAAAACCGGATAAGCTGCAAGCCTGAAACGCAGTGAAGCCGGGAGCATCTGGGGCAGAACAGCGAAAGCGAACTCTCGTACAAACCGTCGTCATTGTCAACTTGCGGAATAAGGCTAATACGCAGGGAGCAAAATAAGCTCACGGGAACGGTAGATAGCAGCTTGTCCTTCTGACTATTGACACCTACCAAAACCCGGCGGATTGAGAGGTTCTATAACCAGTACCAACGGAAACTAGGAACGAGTTAAACCAAGGGGTCGGCTCTCCAAGATTCGGTCGAAGAAAGGAGTAGTAGCTAGCGTAAGCCGCCCTTGGAGGGATTGAGTCAGAAGCCAAAGTCGCTCTGTAATGGAGCGGATATGCCGACAGACTCACTGCTGTGTGAAAGATACGTTCGCAAAGTAAGAGTGAATATGTCCAAAACGGAGATGACATCACAAGTGGAATGGAAAGAGGTGAACTGGCGAAAAGCCGAGTTTGCAATCTTCAAGCTCCAAAAGCGGATCTATCGCACTTCACAACGTGGAGATGTCCAAACAGCTCGACGACTCCAGAAGAGCCTAGCTCAATCCTGGTCTGCAAAACTCATTGCTGTGCGTCGGGTAACTCAGGACAATAAGGGTCGGGCTCAAACTCAGGCTTGGAGCCTTGCGCTGTAACAGGGTGTCAGCGGGTTGCCCCTTGTTCTCCGGGCTTCAGACGAGTTCTTGCTCATTGTCCGCCGCCTGCCGGATCAGCCTTGGCGCTTTTGGGGGAAACGCCATCTCATACGTTGGTTGTTACCTCCTTTTGAGAATTACCATGATGCGCCTCGTAGCGCACTCCCCGCCCCTTGCGGCGTAAGTGTCTAATTAAAAAAGGGCTGTTTGATACCCCGTCCGCTTGCGGCGGGGTCGTTCATTCCCACTCAGAAGAGTTTGTGCTAGGGCTAGTCGCATCACGGCAAGAGAGCGAAACCGAGTTACTCAACCAACTGTTTCCCCTCTCATCTGGAGCCAATGACGAAAGAGAAACTCGCAGTTCAGCAGTGCGCCTCTCTCAAGAACGGATCAAGCGCAGCAGCACTGATGTGGTGGCAGTACGATCGCAGTTCAGCTTGGGGACAGACGTGTTGAATGCTCCGGTAAATGAAGATTTACCCAACAGCCGCTTCTTCGCGTGGCGAGGACAAGAGTGCGGTATTCCCCACTTTAAAAAAATTGGATGCTGAGAGAAAGGGTGCATATAAATGCCCGTGAATTTTTGAGAATAATATAGAGGTCGATAGCCTCAAGTTGGTCTAACGTTACACAATCTGTTTAGGAAACGATGAACCACCAAGACGAACGTTTAGAACAGCCCCAACTAGACGATCGCTTGAGGCAACTGGCGATCGCAGCCCAGCACCATCCTCAAGGAAGTTCTGCCAGGCGACGGGCTTTAACCGAGTTCATCAGCGTGGTACAGCGATCGGGTAAGCTTTCTCGTCCCCGTCGGGGTCAATTTCCAATGCTGTATGAAGAAATTTATGCAGAAGCGCTCCAACGCCTGTTTTCGTTTATCTGTGAACGAATTGATTACTATAATCCTCAAAGAGGTGAAGTGCTGCAATGGGTCAATTTTTTGCTGAGTCAACGGTTTTTTATTGAAGCCAGTCGTGATTTTTTACCCACAGTTTACAAAGGCATGGATGCCAGAACCGTTAAATGCTTGACATTAGAGAGCTTGGATCAAAGTAATCCCTATGAACTCAATCCTCAACTGATTCCTCATCTTTCGCAAGAAGTGAAGGACTGCTTGCAGGAAGACCCGGAAGGACTGTTTGCCCAAGCCTATATTGCCGATCATCCATCCGCCAGTTTTCAATACCTCGCGGTAAGGAGGCTGGAAGGGTACTCCTGGCAAGATTTATCCGTTGAACTCAACATTGCGATTCCAACGCTAAGTAGCTTCTACCAACGCTGCCTGACTCGGTTCGCCCCCAAATTAAAAACATACCTGTCGTAGTCGTGAGATGACCCAAGATGATCCATTCCACCGAGCAAGATTTAACGCTGCCTGTTCCGCTCACGCTCAAGGGGCACCACACAGCCCAACTGTTTTATCAACAGCATTCTGACCCTCAGAAGGCGAAACAGGTTTATTTGAATACTTTGGCGATCGAGGCTGTGCATTCCTATTTGGGTTGGTTGGGCATTGCCACTGACCTGAAAACGAGTGATAGCTGGAATCCGGCGCTCCAAACTCTGGCGGATATTGCCGATCTGGAAATTCCAGGGCAGGGCAAGTTAGAATGTCGTCCTGTACTGCCCGAAGCCACCGTTTGCTATGTGCCACCGGAGGTCTGGTTCGATCGCATTGGCTATGTAGCAGTTCGATTGGATGCCGACCTGCAAAACGCAACCTTGTTGGGATTTGTACCCAGCGTGGATACCGAAGAATTGCCGCTCAATCAGTTACAGTCGATTGCCATGCTGCTCGATTATCTGAAGCCGCAATCACAACCTGAGCCGATTAAAGAATGGGTTCACTTGGGACAGTGGGTGCAAGGACTGTTTACAGACGGTTGGCAGACGATCGAAGAATTATTCGGACTTCAACCATCCTTAAGCTTTAGAAGCTTAGAATCATCCACTTATTTAGAACCACCAGGCTTGACGACACGCGGCAAGATGCTCGAACTCGTACCGCAATCGGACACACAGTTGAACAGGCATCAGGTGGCTTTGCTGGTGGAGATGATGCCAAACGACTCCTCCCAAGTCGATATTTGGGTAAAGCTCTGTCCGATGAACCATTATCCCTATCTACCCGAAGATTTGGAAATCAGAGTCCTCGATGAGCAAGGAATGGCAGTGATGCAGGCGCAATCGCGGCAAACGGACATGGTGCAACTGAAGTTTCAGGGGGCAATGGGTGAACGATTTAGTATTGAAATCGCGCTGAATGATATTAATCTAGTGGAAACGTTTGTCATCTAACGTTTGTTGTCTAATGTCATCTCAAGAAATGAGCTACGACGTGCCTATTGATGGAAAGCTAGTCGTTCTAAAGTTTACTGGTGACTTTCAGCAAGGCTTTCAGGTGATGCTGGAAATCGGCAGTGAGCGCGATCGACCGTCGATCGAGTTGGTTGGAGCATTGCCGCCCAACCCAGAGTTAGCCCTGCACCTATCTCAATGGCGACACCTCTATCGCAGTTTGAGTGTGGGTGATGTCAGCGTACATAGCCGCATTCACCCGCAACAGATCATCTATGGCGGCTCAGTGAATCGCTTAGAGGACTGTCGGCAATCCGCGAGAGAATTACAGCACCTGATGAGACACTGGCTGGAATCCAGCTCATTTCGACGTCTCGATCAACGGCTACGCGAAGCCCTGAACTCGAATGAATCGATTCGACTACTGATTCGCACTCAAGATCTGCAACTACGTCGTCTGCCCTGGCATTTGTGGGACTTCGTTGAGCGCTACTCTAAAACTGAGCTGGCGCTCAGTTCTCCCGTATCAGAACGAGTGGAGGTAGAGCCATCCGTCGCGCCCGATCGCAAAGTGAAAATCCTGGCAATTTTAGGAAATAGTCAAGATATCAATGTGCAAGCGGATGCTCAATTTCTGCAAGCCTTACCCAATACAATGGTGTCATTTTTGGTTGAGCCATCGCGACAGCAGATCAATCAGCAGCTTTGGGAACAAGCGTGGGATATTTTGTTTTTTGCCGGACACAGCGCTACAGAGGGCGATCGGGGATTGATTTATATTAATCCACACGAAAGATTGAGCTTAGAAGAACTGAAGTATGGATTAAAACAGGCAATTAGCAGAGGATTGCAGCTCGCTATTTTTAACTCCTGTGATGGATTGGGATTAGCCCAAGCATTGGAACCCTTGCATTTACCGCAAATGATAGTGATGCGAGAACCCGTACCCGATCGAGTCGCTCAAGAGTTTCTGAAGTATCTACTGGCGGCATTTTCAGGAGGCAAATCGCTTTATCTGGCAGTGCGGGAAGCCAGAGAGCGGCTGCAAGGCATGGAAGATCAATTTCCCTGTGCCACATGGCTTCCAGTCATTTGTCAAAATTCGGCAAAAATTCCGCCAACTTGGCAGGAATTAGCCAACGGTGTGGCAAATCAAAGTACTCAGCTTGATGAATATGCAGATTCAGATAGTTATGTTAATCAAATTCCTCTTGCGACAGCCGCACGAGTTACAAATGCAATTCGCGCTCGTCGTAACCAAACTGTCCTTAACTATATTCAATACTTACGACGTTTGATTCACTGGATTCGCAACGGATGGTTCGTGATATTGGTTAGTCTCGTCGTAACAATCGGATTAACTGGCGCTCATTACCTGGGCTGGTTGCAATCCTGGGAGCTAGGTATTTATGATCAGATGATGCAACAGCGTCCTAATGAAGGATCAGATCCCCGTTTGTTGATTGTTGAAATCGACAATCCGGATATTGAGGCACAGAGACAAAACGGAGAATTACTCCAACGTCGATCGCAATCGGCTCAATCGTCCAACCAACCCGTTGAAACATCGTTGTCGGATCAATCACTCAATCGGTTGTTGACTGTTCTAGCGCGATATCAACCTCGCGTTATTGGATTAGATATGTACCGGGATTTCTCTGTAGATCCTGATCAAGCTGAATTAGCGACTCGCTTGCGGCAAACTCCAGGATTAATCTCCGTCTGTAAGGCAGAAGATTTTGATGATCCGGCGATTCCCAGCATCGACCCACCCCCAGAAGTACCGTTAGATCGGGTTGGATTCAGTGACTTCAGAGAAGATCATGACGGAATTCTCCGACGGCATCTCTTAGGCATGTCGCCGTTTTTGCGAAATAAAGTCTCGCGCTGTGATATCGATCGTGCTTTTAGCGTTCAGGTTGCGTCTCAATATTTGAGGCAACAGAATATCACTGCTCAGTTTACAGCTAATGGCGACTTGCAATTGGATGATCAGGTATTTAGAATTTTGGAATCGAGTCATAGCAGTTATCCACTCTTAAAGTCAGGCGGCAGCGAGATCTTGCTCAACTATCGTTCTACAAAGGAGATTGCCACCCGTATAAAACTTCAGCAAATTTTAAATGATGAAATTGAAATTAGTGAATCCCTCAAAGACAAAATCGTTTTAGTGGGGGTGACAGCCCAGGGAGGAAACGATCGCTGGTTTACCCCCCTAGATCCCAACGTTGCCCTGCCCGGTGTGATGGTTCAGGCTCATATGATCAGTCAACTGCTGAGTGCAGTGTTAGATCAGCGTCCCATTTTAACGGTTTTATCGCAATGGCAAGCGATCGGCTGGGTGTGGACGTGGGCATTGATGGGTGGACTCTTAGCCACTTGGCAATGGCAGCGAAGAAATAGAAGGCGATCGATGGTTCGTATTACTGGTAGCATAGCGATCGCCGTAATTTCTCTATATGCATCGTGCTTTGTGAGTTTCTTGAGAGGGAAATGGCTACCGTTTGTGCCATCAATGTTAGCCCTGATTGTATCGAGCAGTATTCTAGTAATTTATTGCATTTACCGATCGCAAAATCGTTCTACCGTTTCATCGTTGTGATTTTCAATAGTGTACTTTAAACAATAATATGCTAAAGACTTCAATTCGGTTCGATTCTTTGAAACATAGCTTAGCGTTGACAGGTATTTCACTTGTAGGGAGCCTAGCGATCGACTTCGCCCCAATCCCAGTTCAAGCGCGTCCTGCCATATCAGTCTCGATCCAGAACAAACAAATGGGGGGACAAGTTCCAGGACGCGCACGCGGCGGGGCACGACGGGGGAATTGTCCTTCTGCCTCAACCGAGTTAACGGCATTGGTTCCCGTAACGAAAGTTACAACGCAGCCGCTACCTACAACCTATGTCGGGGGCAGCACCACGGCTGAATATCCCACGTTTTGGTTCTATGTTCCCTATTCGCTGAGTGCCGATCTCACCGCAGAATTCATTTTGCAGGATGATACAGGTCAAGCTATCTACCGAACCACTTCAGCCGATTTTCCGGCATCGGAACAAACTCCAGGTCTCATCAGTATTGCGCTGCCGTCTACGAGCGCCCCGCTAGAAATCGGCAAAACTTATCAATGGTATTTTAAGCTGAATTGTAAAACGGAAGCACCCCTGTATGTGCAAGGCGGCATTGAACGGGTTGCTGTTAAGCCAGAACTGGCGAATCAATTAGTAAATGCCTCTCCTCAGGAACAAGCGAATCTCTATTGGAAGAATGGAATTTGGTATAATGCAGTGACGATTCTGGGTCAACTCTATCGCACTAATCCGACAGATACAACGATCAAATCCGCCTGGAATAATTTACTGCGATCGATCGGGTTACAGGACATTTCCCGGCATCTGAATGACCAACGGTAAAATATCAAATCGGGTTCCTTGTCCTTGCTAGCCTAACCGTTGACAAAATTCGGTAAGTTCCATTGGGGTACCGCTGCACAATCCGCAGTGGAATGCAAGCAGAGTGTTCAACAAACCAAGAGCGTTCTGCTTCATCAAGAACAATGCAAACTCGAAGTAATGGATGCCTTCGCTGTACGAGATTAAATACTGGCTGAAGTTGATGAACAGTGAATTGTCCTTTGATTTGTGCAGTGAGTGCGAAATGTAAAGGATGGGCTTGATCAAGAAGCCAGAGGAGTTGCTCTCCTGCTCCCAGAGGGCGACAAATATCAACAGACTGCATACACTCAATCTCCAATTACAGTTTGGAATCTTTGTCCAAAAAGCGATGCTCTATCTGTTTCTCAAAATTTAGAAGCTGAAATTATGCGATTTTTGTAAAAGACAAGCGATCGCTGTTTGATCGAGGTGGAACATATTGCGATCGCAACGCACCTACACTCATTGAACAATAGTTTTAGGCTGGAGATACTGCGACTTACGAATCTGTCTTACTGCCTCTTAAATCAAAAACTAAAGCCAATTTCCTAACAAGACATAAGGTGCCCAGTAGGAGGGATGGTTATAGTTTGGATGTTTGATCAGGGTAAGCTGCGCCTGGCGCAGTGCTTGAGATTTGGAAAGAGAGGGATTGTCCACGAGCTGACGATAAAACTTGACCATTAAAGCTGCACCAGATTGATCATCAATACTCCACAGCGAAGCCAGGGTACTGCGTGCTCCGGCTCGGACTGCCACTCCCGCTAATCCCAACACTGCTCGCTCATCGCCCTCTGCTGTCTGGCAAGCACTCAGCGTCAGCAGTTCGATCGGTTCTGGTTGCACTTGTTCTCTCGTTTGTAAGATGCGATTCAACTCATCTACATTAATGCGGCGATCGAGACTACGGATGAAGGTTTTGTTGCGATCGGAACTGAACTCACCATGTGTTGCCAGATGAACAATCTGAAACGGAGTTTGCTCAATTTGCGTCTTGAGCGCTTCAGCCGTAAACGCTTGATCTAGTAAGACAACTACTGATGAAGACGCTATTGATGAAATAGCGTCTTGAATACCTTTTTTTTCTTCTTCGACAGCGGTTAAAGGACTAAAATCTTCGATCGGGACACTGAGTCCAGCAAACAACAACCGTATCTGTTGACGTTCTAGCGGTTGTGGATCAAGTAGTTCCAGTCCTGGTGTTAAAGCAATTCCATAGGTTTCAACTAGATAGTGTTCACCATCATACAAAGCTGCCATCGGAATGTTTTTCAGAAATCCATCCAGCACAAATACCAGAGTACTGATCTCATTGTTGCTCAACTCTGTTTCTGCGGGACGAATTAACCAGTCATAAACCTGTAGAGATAAGGCTTTAACTGATGTCTGAGTTTCGGGTTGAGTAATTTGATTGCGTAGATTAGTCAAGGTTTTCTTTACGTCTGCTTGATTGACATCCGTTGAGTAATGAATCAAGTCAGTTTGGTTCGGCAACTTCAGCACCACTTCTAAACTATTGGGCAGAATGATTGGGTAGATGACGGCTGCTAGTGTGTTGGTCTGATTAGTGGACAGCGCACTGGTTTGTTCCACAATGCTATCGATGGCGATCGGTACATCCAAACAAGCTTCTCGAAAAAAGTTTTGCAGTTCAACCGTTTGCAGAGATTCCAGCGTTGTGCGCGCTTTCACTAAATTCTCCTGGCTGGTGGCGCTGGCAGGCTGCAAGAGTAACTCGATCAATTCTCGATAGGCAGGTTCAACGCTTTTTTGAAACGAAAACTGCTGGTCTGGATTAATCGAAGCCAGGTCTAATCGCAAAGATTGCAGGGTTTCTAGCGCTTCTTCGTAGATGGCGATCGCCTCCGTTCTATTCTGAGCAGGATTGATTTTCTGAGCAGCTTGCGCTTTGAGAATGCGTCCCAGTTGCCATTGCCATAAGTAGGTGACATCGGCTGCGTTGGTGGATAGCGCTAATTGCAGTGCTTGGCGAGTCAAATCCGTCGCAAATGACCATTGTTGCGTTTTTTCATATAATCCTCCTAACAGTCCTAGTGCAAACGCCTGAGAACGTCGATCGCCTAGTTGTTTACTCTGTTGCGCCGCTGTAGACAGCAGTGCTGCTGCATCAAGGGATGGTGAGAATGCTGCTGTGCGCTTCGTTAGGCTCTGAGCCAGATTAATGCGGGCATAGACAGTCGATCGGTTCAGCGGCAACTCTTCTAGCTGGCGTTGAATTTGAGGCAGCAAAGCCTGCGCGTCTGACGGTGCTGGTTCTATCAGTAGGCTAAAGCGATTGACGTTGGACTGTAGTGCTGTCGCTGAATTCGTGCGAGCTGCCGCTTGCTGATACCAATTGAGAGCTTTGGTAATATCCTGTTGAGCGCGCGCCGTATTGCCTAAACTGAGTTGTGTTAAAGCGATCGACTCGGTTACATCGGCAGCAATTGACGGTTCAGCAGGTAATTGTTGAGCGATCGCCAAACTATCCTGCAATAGTTGCTTGGACTGTTTCAAATCTCCCACCACCCGCTGCGCTTCGCCCAGACTCCGAAGTTCTGCAACCTTAGTCAGGGAATCGGGTTGAGACCGCAAGGTTTGTTCTAACTCGGTGAGTAATGCAATTGCCCGCTGGTAAAATCCCAGGGCTTGCAGGGCACGACTCTGCTCAATTTGATTGCGAATCAGGCGATCGCTCTCCCCAAGCTGTTGATAGTGCTGGGCGGCTTGCTGCCAGGTGGCAAGGGCTTGTTCTGCTTGACCTTGAGCAAGCTGTAGTCGTCCTTGAATATCCAGCGATTGGGCGACTGCTATATGGCGATCGGTAGAATCGGCAGAATCTTGATTGAGCAGGTTGAGACTGTTGGTGATCACCTGGTTTGCCTGTGTCCAGTTTCCCAGTTGGTGATAGATCAGCGCCAAGTTGCTAAGGGCGATCGCTTGACGCAAGGTATCTCCTTGCTGCTGGTAAACCTGAATCGCCTGTTGCAAAACGGCTTCGGCTTCAGTAAAACGTCCTGCGTCATAAAGTGCTTTTGCCTGCTGTTCTAACGGTTGTGACTCAGTTCGGCTGACTGTTTGAGCCGCAGAATCCTGAGCTACAGAATCCTGAGTCGCAGAATTCGAGAAGGGAATTGTAGCAAAACTGGCCGATATCATCACACATAGCCATGCAGCCCATGCAACTAGTAGGCAGGATTTTAGAGTTCGCGATCGCAGGCGTTGTCTAGTCATTGGATTTTCGGGTCATGGGCACATTGCCGGAGGTTGAACCGCACCAATAGGAGCCGCTGCAATCAATTTCACATTACCATCTTCACCCCTCATCCATCCCTGTGCCTCCACGATCGCCCCTGCTGTCATCCCCGCTGGATTGGGCGGCGCGATCGCCCCTGCTGCTGCTCTATCTTTCCTCTCTTCTCCGCCTTCCTGATTCAACGTAGACCAATCGAACAATGATTCCTCGCCAATCAACGAGTCGATCGGGCTGGGCGGCAACCCACCTCGTCCTGTCACTACAAACTCACCAACCTTTCCCGCTACATTGCCACTGGTGGGGCAGGTCTGGGCAAGCTGACCTGAAGGATCGACTACATTCTCTGGCAGTTCTAATAAGCTTCGGCTGAGGTCTGCATTCGTTATCGTAAGGTTAATGGTTCCGCCGCTCTCTCCAGAAGAAGAGGCAACGATAGCACTATTTTCGTCGAGAAACAAAAAACTGGGATTGAGGGTTATGTTACCTTCACCACCGCTAGCTTCAGCCGTTCCAACCGTAGTAGCAATGAGGCTGTTGTTTAGCAGTAGTAATATGTCTGAGTCTCGCAGTGTAATGTTGCCGCCATTGGTTGCAACGGTGTCTGCCGTGATGCGTGCCCGATCGTCTAGCTGCACGGTAGAGGCGGTAATGTCAATATCTCCTCCGCTGCCGCTGCCTCGGCTGTCTACGGCAATCCTGGCACGATCGAACACTTGCAATTTTTTGGTGGTAAGTCGCACCGCGCCGCCTTGCCCCAAAGAATTACGAGCGGTGGTTGCATACAAGCCACTAGCCACTCCCTGATCGCTGATTGCTCCAACAGGCGGAAGGGTTTCGAGATCGTCGGCAGGATTCGTCCCAGCAAGAGTAATGCGATCGTCAGCATTAAGGATAATGTTACCCGCCTGTCCCCTATCGCTGGTCGCAGTTACCACCTGTCCACCTGTTGTTGCTTCGAAGATTTTGGCGTTGAGCGTGACGGTTCCACCTGAAGAGTCATTCGAGGTTTCGCTCGAAACTCTGCCTCCATTAATGAGGTGAATCGAATCGGCAACAATGCTCACACCTCCGCCGCGTCCTTGCGCTACTTCCCCTGTAACCGTGAATATTGCACTAAAGCGTCTTCCCCGACTCCCGCCCTCTAACAAAACGTGATCTTGGGCGCAAATGGTGATATTGCCCGCGTTGCCTTGTCCAAGGGTTACGGCTTGCAGTTGAGCACCATTGGTCAGGAAGAGGGAGCCGGTGGTGATGTGGATATCGCCGCCGTTACCCACACCACCGTCCCCGACCAGGTTAGCAATACTGGCTCTGCCTCCACTGCGAATATCGATAGCATTAAGCGTGATGTCTCCTGCCTGAGCACCCACAAAGCCAGAATTGCTGCCAATGCCTGCTGAGAGATCACTGTCTACAATCTCCAATGCTCTAGCATTCACCGTGATACTGCCACCATCCCCTACTGCATTAATGCGCGATTGGTTGGTCAACGTCACATCCGATCGCGCCACCCCAATCAGGAACCCCAAACTGCGATCGGCATTGTAAGTGACCGTTCCCGGTTGACTTAATCCGCCAATCTCCACTCGTCCGCCCAACGCTACCAACCCGCCACCGTCCATGCTGACGTTGCCTCCCAACAGTGCCAAACTCTCACCTGCTGGCACTTGCAATCCAAACGCAGCCACTCCAGTTCGGTTCTCTGCGGCTGGAACCTTTGAGCTGTTGGCAATCGGGGCTGGGTTGAGGCGGTTGAACAAAAACGCAGAAGGCTGTACCGTCAGCAACGGCGGAGCTGTGGGGTCAGTGGCACTGAAGAAGCCTTGCTCCCCGAACTGCATGGCATTGGCAGTGGTGGCGACAAAGGAGCCGCTCACATCCAAACTTGCACCTTCCCCAAAGATAATACCGCTGGGGTTAATCAAGAATAAGTTGGCATTCCCCAACACGCCCAGCCTACCCAAAATCTCAGAGGCAGTGCCACCCGTGACGCGACCGAGAATATTCTGCACATCGGGGTCAGCAAAATAAACGGCTCGTCCTGCGTCAACGTTGAACTCTTGAAAGCTGTGAAACAGATTGTCGCCGCGTCGCGCCCCGCCCTCAATGCGATCGCCCGGCAGTCCTCGAATATTGTCTTGCGGGGTGACAATCGAGCGCTCATCGCCCAGCGTCTCATCGGCGATCGGGCGGCGTTGTGCGAGTGCTAAATCTGCCCATCCCAGCAGCATTCCGCTGATGACAAGCCCATTCATCAGCCTGATTTGCCAACTGAGATGACGCATCGGGTTGTTTCCTGAATCGTAGTTATACGGATGAGTGCAAGCCTTGCTCCAGCCTAAACAAAGACAGAACAAAAAGATAGGGGATGAAAGAGGCGATCGTTGATTTCACATAGTTTTACAAAAGCTGCATAATCTCAGCCTCTCCACGCTGAGAAATCAATAGAGCATCGCATTCTAACGTTGTATGAAAGGCGTAGTAACCATAATGAACAACAAAATATCTAGACTTATCATTGTTGGTTTGATAGTACTAAGTGCAACCGCTTGTTCAAATTCAGTAAAGCCTACAGCTTCTGAAGATTCATCACAATATCCTGCTTCAAGTACACAAAGCATACCAGACAATTTAAGAGTACCTAACGGAAATGCATTGCTGCTGCAAACTCCAGCAACAGGTGTACAAATTTATGTTTGTCAAGCCAGTGAAGAGCATTCCGATCAGTTTGAATGGACATTGAAAGCACCAGAAGCAAAGTTGTTTGCTTCAAATAGTGAACAAATTGGTACTCACTATCAAGGTCCAACTTGGGAACATAACGATGGCAGCAAAGTTGTTGGGGAAGTACTAAAACGAGCCGATTCGCCTGATTCTAATGCGGTTCCCTGGCTGCTGCTGCGGGCGAAAGCCAATGAAGGCAATGGCGTTTTCAGTCAAGTCACCTATATCCATCGATTAAATACTAGTGGGGGGCAAGCACCTGCTGAAGGTTGCGATCGTTCAACTGTAGACGCTGAAACCCGCGTGGACTATACAGCTGATTACTACTTTTACACGACTCAATGAAGTAGCAGGAAGTGCGTCGTGCAACAGATCATCTACACCGTTTCCTGTCTGCCATTCTTCCCCATAACTATGACTCCACAACTCCTCTTTATTCGTAAAGATCGTCGCCTAACTCCCTTGATTGCTGGGCTGATGGCAATCGGATTACTCAGCACAGGCAGCATGGCTTACTGGTACTGGATGGTGCGCCATCGAGCTGCGGTTCTTACCCGAATGACGGTGCAGGTTGAAGCTGCACCGCTTCAGGTGTGCATTAATGCCAGCGGTAAGGTGCAACCAATTCAAACCGTTAACCTCAGCCCCAAAACATCTGGGGTATTGGTTGATCTCCTGGTTAAACAGGGCGATCGGGATGATAATCAGGGCAACCCGAGTCCGGCGTATCGTTTTCCAATCAGATTGCAGCTGCATTATGAAACTCTCAATAACTCCGCCTAGGGTTCCCGATTTTGCGTCGATCTCTTGCAGTATTTCAAAGGCTTTAACGCTGCCCAAGTTTAAGAGGGTGGCTAACTGGCGAGCGCTCTTAGATCGAGGAAAGAGTAAAATTTAGGGTACATTTAATCTCTTAAACATCTAGAAAAAGGCATCTAAGTGTACCCTAAAAGCCCTAGCCTTCGACCTCGCTCTACCCGATCAAGGGAGATGCTCTTATAAGTTCTACCAAATCAGTAGCGGAGATAAAGAATCATCTCTCCAATCACAGGCAGGATAGTCCCACTGCACTGGGAGGAGATGTTCTTTGGAAAACTAATGGCGACAAGTGGGGCATAGCCCTGTAAAAACCGGATGCCACATCAGGTGCCATATCAGGAGTTCCAGTCGCTGTGCCTGTGTCCGACGACTGCTAGAGGTATATAGCTTCAATTACTTTTGAGCTTCACGTCATTAGAACACATGCTCAAGCCCTGGCAAATACATAGCAGTGGCTTTGCCTAGCCGCAGGCAACGCATCTCCGGATAATTGTCACAAACCCAATTTGTAATTGACGCAGCATCGGTTGAGTTCAACTCAGCAGTTGCGTTTCTCGGTCACTGTTGCTCTCAATCATTATGAGCATGTTCAAACTCATAGACGTAGAACAGCCGACTGAACTTCTTCAGCCCATAGCTCCCCGCTGCTAAGGCGATCGCACCTCCCAACGCGACCCAGAATCCCAGGGGCGGCACTGTCATCCACAGGGAAGCGGAGACTGCCGCAGGGTTGATGACAGTTTGTACTGCCACTGCCCGCGCGTCCACAAGGACTGCTACGATCAAACACGCTGCGGCGGCAATCAAGGCAGTGACCTGGAGACGATGAATGGTCTTCAAGGCATTCTGACACACCTGACAGTCTCGCGTGTGCATCGTCCAGACATCAAACAGGCTTCGTTTATCTCGCTCGGCAGGGGGCAAAGCCGGATTACAGCCTCTTGCCCAGGGGATGCCTCCCCCTGCGCGTTTGTCGAGCCACTGGCGAAATGTGATGACCATCTTGTCTTGCGGATTGGGCGTGAAGACGGCATTCAACCATTTGCTCTGCTTCTGGCGGGCAAGCTGTTTCTCCTGGTAATGCAGAAACACTAAGTCCTGATGCAGAAACAGCGATGCCAGGATGTGTCCCAACCAAGCTGGCATGGGCAGCGCAAAAAAGGCAAGTCCTGAAGGCGATTTGCCTGCCTCATTTTTCACCAACACTTGACACCCGATGTAACGACACCAGCCGGGACGAGTCGGGGTGGCATACAACACAAGAATCAGCTTGCCGCCATCTTTGAAGGTGGAGATAATTCGCATGTGGCAGGGGGGTTGGAAGTCATTTACTGCCGTGGCGATATTCGGCGCGGTGGGGGCGATGGTAAACGCAAATCCTTCTTGCGTTGAAAGCTCGCGTAGGCGCAGCATGTCGAAGTATTTGGCACCTTCGTAGCGATCGCCTACTAGTCCGTGATGGGAGACGGGCACATGAGCAGGGTCTGACACATTCTCCATGAAGAAGTCCCAACCATAGGGCAGATCGCGGAGATTCCAAAACAGCTTCACGACTCGGTCTGAGGACTCCTCCAACTCCGGCACCAGGCGCGGGGATCGCCCTTGGCTTTCGACTGCGGCTTGGGCACCGGGTTCTGCCCAGACCCACACCAGCCCTTGCTGTTCCTGAGTGGGATAGGCGATCGCGCAGGATTTGGGGTTAGCGCAGTGGGTGGCTTCGGTTGCCGCATCGAGGGACTGGGGAATTCGCACACACTGACCGGCTGCATTAAAGCGCCAGGCATGGTAAGCACATAGGAGGGTGCCATCTGCCTCAACCCGCCCTTCTGATAGCGGAGCCAATCGATGGGGACAGGCATCCGCAAAGCAGCGCCACTGCCCGGTGCCATCTCGCCACAGCACGAGGTCATTGCCCAGTAATTGCACTGCATGAGGACGGGACGGATCCAGGAACTCGGCTACGGCAATGGGGTACCACTGCTTGGTCCACTGGAAGGTATCTGCGCCTGAAGTAGACGACGGGTCATCAGCGAACTGTTCTGCTGGAATCGCTTGTGTCACCATAAATCCTCCTGATGGTGGTCTGCTGCAACCTTGTGCTTTGCACTTTTCACGATAGACCCGATCGCCCCCCGACTGATGGCTCATGGATGCTTGATCGTCCTGATTTTGATGAGTCGAGGAATAAACTGTTCAAGTTTAGCCCGGATTCACTTACCATATCCCCTAACTTCGCTGTTTTTGCCGCTTGATCGACAGAAATCTGAGTGAGATTAGGGTGTCGAAGTTTGGCTCTTTCTTGATTTTAGTGATCGAGGTTTATTGATGTCTATGAACGCCCTTGAGACTCAGGCGTCTCGTTGAGTCGATTCTGAATACTTGCAGACATTGATCAACCGGTCTAACTATCAAAATGCAGCAGACGGTTGAGAAGTGTTGATGCTTAAGGTTATTGGTCGCCTCTAATCTGACCCATTAGGCTACACGCAGTTGGCGCATTGATCGGGGCATTTACTTACGACACTATGATTGGTACGCCTTTAAAACGTGCTCAGGACAAACAAACTCAAGATCGGGAAATACAAGCCCCTGCCGCTATATCCAGATAGAACCTTTCAGGATAGGAGAATGAATCATGAGCCGATATATTGTTGCATTGGATCAAGGCACTACCAGTCCCAGAGCCATCGTGTTTAACCATCAAGGTGAAATGCTATCGATCGCGCAGAAGGAGTTTCGCCAATTCTTTCCGCAACCGGGTTGGGTTGAGCATGATACGGAAGAAATTTGGTCGTCGCAGATTGGGGTAGCGAGTGAGGCGATCGCCCGCATTGGGGTTCGTCCCAATCAAATAGCGGCGATCGGCATCACTAATCAGCGCGAAACGACGGTTGTCTGGGATAAGACGACTGGCAAGCCGATTCATCCGGCGATCGTGTGGCAAGACCGTCGCACAGCCCGTTATTGTGATGAACTGAAGGCGGCGGGACATGAGGCACTGTTTCAATCCAGGACAGGATTATTTATTGATGCGTATTTTAGCGGCACGAAGCTGAAATGGTTACTTGATCGTGTAGAAGGTGCGAGGGAAAGAGCCGAGCGCGGGGAACTGGCGTTTGGTACGATCGATTCCTGGTTGGTGTGGAAATTAACGGGTGGCAAACTTCATATTACTGATGTTACGAACGCTAGCCGGACGTTGTTTTTTAACATTTTTACACAATCATGGGATGACGAGTTGCTGGCGTTACTTAATATTCCGCGATCGCTGTTGCCCGAAGTTCGTAGCTCATCAGAAGTCTATGGTTATACGGAAATAGAATTTGGAGCCGAAATTGCGATCGCTGGAATTGCGGGTGATCAGCAAGCGGCAACTTATGGACAAGCAGCCCTAAAAATAGGGATGGCAAAAAATACCTATGGTACGGGAGGGTTTGCACTCTTAAACACAGGTGACAAAGCGATTCCTTCTCACAACAAGCTCCTGACAACGATCGCTTGGCGGATTCAAGGTCGCACTAATTATGCGCTTGAAGGGAGTGTATTTATGGCGGGCGCTGTTGTCCAGTGGTTGCGCGATGGGTTGGGCATTATTGAAACTAGCCCTGATGTGGAACCTTTGGCGCGTAGCGTGGTTGATAATGGGGGCGTGTATTTAGTCCCAGCCTTTGTGGGCTTGGGTGCGCCGCATTGGGATAGTTATGCTAGGGGCACAATCTTAGGGTTAACGCGAGGGACGAACAAGGCTCATATTGCTCGTGCGGCACTGGAGAGCATTGCTTATCAAACTGCTGATGTGTTAGCGGCGATGCGGGAAGATACTCACATTGATTTATCGGAGTTGCGGGTTGATGGTGGTGCTTCTAAGAACAATTTGTTGATGCAGTTTCAAGCCGATATCCTGGGTGTGCCAGTTGTTCGTCCCAAAATTTCAGAGACGACCGCGTTAGGGGCGGCTTATCTTGCTGGGTTAGCCGTAGGTTATTGGGAAAGTGAGGAGGAAATCGTCCAGCAGTGGCAACTTGAGAAACGTTTTGAACCTTCTATGAGTGCAGATCAGCGGGAAACTTTATTAGGTAACTGGCGACGGGCGATCGAACGAGCAAAAGGTTGGGAACAGGGATAGTTTCACAAATAACTCATTTTGAGAGAGTGAATTTTTATGACTAATACACCGATTACGCGTCAAAATTTACTGACCGCATTGCATCAATCACAAGGGTGGGATGTAATTGTCATTGGAGGTGGTGCAACTGGGTTGGGCACTGCGCTGGAAGCGGTCACACGCGGCTATAAAACATTACTTTTGGAGCAATACGATTTTGCTAAAGGCACCTCCAGTCGGTCGACTATACTAGTGCATGGTGGAGTCCGTTATCTTGCTCAAGGCAACCTGAAGTTAGGGCGATCGGCACTTCGAGAGCGGGGTCGTCTCCGTCGCAATGCGCCTCATTTGGTGAAGGATCTAACGTTTCTGGTGCCCACTTATGCCTGGTGGTCAAAGTTTTACTATGGGGCGGGTTTGAAACTGTACGATTACGCCTTCACGTAGCAACGGAACAATAAACAACGCTAAGGCTGAAAGCCTTACAGTGTAAGGATTATAACCTCTCGTTTTACCAGATTTACGGCGATTGTAATGGCTGAAAGCCCTACTAAGCCTGGTGGCTTTCAGCTAGATCACGTTTGTGTAGCGGCAGAGCCTTTTTCCAACTCTTAGAAGGCTCTGGCATAGATTTGAACTATATCTCCATTAAGTTATGGTCTGAAACCCTTGGTTTCTCGTTCTCCACAATGCCTGAAGTAGCCTGAAACTATATGATTAGTTGCACGGTTGGAGCAACTACTCTAACCGCTTTAGGTAGCAGGGGTCTTCATATCTAGAATATGTGTATAGCATTCATTTCTAAGATTCATGGCACTGTGTTGCGCTGATCTCGGCTCGATCCCCGATAGGCAAGAGACATACCCAAGCCATTGAGCGCAAGCGTCTTATCTTGCGGACACGGATTAAGCGTTTAGCTCGTAAAACCATTTGTTTTTCCAAGTCCAAGTGGCTGTATGATGCCGTGATTGGACTATTCATCAATTGTTAAAAATTTGGCTTAGATATCTAATTGCCAATCCACAGGTCTAAAACACTACCAAGGATGGAAAGCCGAACAGGTAAAGCCTGAGACTGCCAAATGGTTAGAGCAAGCCTCTAGAGAATGAGCGGTAGGGAAATGGAGAAAACCGCAAATCCAGAAGCCACAGATGGAACTTTAAACCTCAAGCTGCCGATGGCGATCGCCTATTGTCTTTGACCTGAATTAATCGAGTGGGCTGCGGACTCCTCGACCACCCCGATTTAAGACATGGGTATAGATCATAGTCGTTCTTACATCCTTGTGTCCCAGCAACTCTTGAATCGTGCGGATGTCTATAGAATGTCAATGGCATAGTCCAGAAATGACAATCTATATAGTGAACGGCTCCCTTTCTATATCGCAGTTTTTGACAGCCATAGGTATCAGCGGCAAGCCTACATTCCAAAGACTCATTGAAGGAGGTGCAATATGAGCACATCGTCGACACTCCCAACAGTCGTTCGCCTGACCCGTCCCGCTTGGGTATTGCTACCCGACGGACAGGAGCAGGTTGGTAGTTGCCCTCCAAGAGGGATTGGCGAATACTTGACCAGTGCTCACAAGCGAAAGCCGGAAAGTCTTCCAGAGCCATCCCGTCAATGCCGGGAGCGCCTTGGTTGGACTTCACCCGTTTCCAAGCTCGTTGCATGTTGTCTGAGTCGAGAATTTGCGCCATCAGATTCTGGTCTAAGGCTGGTTGTATGGTCTCACGCACAGACCCATCTCCCCCATCCGGGTTCATTGACTGCTCTGAGTGGGTCATGGCTCCTCCTTATTCGTTTATGTTCAGTACTTCGCTGCACGAGGCAGCTACTATGACCACGGCACGACTTCTGCCGCACTTGCCAAAGGATGTTGCCATCGTCTGTGCCTTGGTGTCGTTTTAGGATGGCGGTGGGTGCTCTACCCGTTTCCCGGTAGCCCGCAGTCCGATGTCCTTGACGTTCTCCATTGCCATGCGGCAGATCTCCCCAGATAAGAACGTGAACTGTCCCTGCATGACCGTGTTACCGTGTCTCCTGAACCAAAGGGCTTTGTTGTGTTGTGCCAACTCGCCCCAGAGATCTCAGCCTTCTATGACATTTCTGTCCGTCGGTTCGCAGGTTTGCCGCTGGCTTCCTTCAGACCTTTCCTCGCGGAAACGCCTTTGCCTTAAGCTAGGAGTTGTCGTCACTCGGATCTATAACTTGAGCATTTGGACGCTGGTTCTCCTCCAGGGGACTTTCACCCCATGAGTTCACGCCCATGCTGGGCGTACACAAGTGCGTTGCAGCGGAATGAATGAAGTTCTTTATGATTGGTTGAATGTTGACTGCATCCGCTGAACGCAGTCGGTACGCCGCTAACCTTCCTTGAAATGAAATTTTAGATGTAAGTAGATCTATCTATAGAAAAATCTAAAAATATTTCGGCATCCGGCTTTAGCTATTAGACCTGTTGGGTAATAACGAGAAAAATCGCTGAAAGGCTTACACAGACTGAGTTTTAAGGATTTTGAGTAAAAATCGCTGAAAGGCTTACTAGAAGGGGGGTTCAAGCATTTCTGTGCTTATTACCCAACAAGTCTA
>JBBRCV010000009.1:0-49082 GCA_038204505.1 Elainellales cyanobacterium | reverse complement strand
GGGAAACGGCATTGGCATTGTTTGCCCGTTTACCCGTGAGGTCACAACATTTAGCCATAGAAATTACTTGGGGTGCTTGGTCACAGTCCATCATTATATAGGGTGTTAAGAGACTTTGCTCCACACGTTTGAAAATTGCTCTGGCTACTGGGTCAAGCCCTTCTACTGGATTAAACCCTTATTGGGTCAGGCGAGTTAGCACTTGGTTCGATCGTTCCACAAAAGACTTCATGCTATCTGCATCAAAACCTTTTTGAGCGATCAGAGCCAAGTCATAGACATGCTGACAGATAAGCGTGGCTAGCTCGGCAGACGGTGATTGTCCGCCTTCAGCAATAATGCTGCCCTGGTTGAGGTTGAAGAGGTTTTGAATCAGAGGATGAGAGGTGTTGACCAGAAGAGTATGTTCTTCAGGAAATTCCACCATTTGCTGCATGATCAGAGCGTTCATTTCCTGCATTCGCCGCAGCGCTTCGGGCAGCAGAACGATCGCCGGAGGAGATGTTTGAGCGTTATCAGCCTTAAGCGCCTCGGTGCGGATAGTGACTCTGGGCTTGCCCAAGGACTTTTCAAACAGTTCCTTAATTTGTTCGCTGCGAGTTTTGTTGGTATTAGGATCAACAATTTCCGTGGCTTTATCTTTGTCGATCAGGGTGTCATCTAAATCAGCATCGACCCGTGAGAACTTCACATCTGAGTGTTCTTGCTCCAAAAAGCTGATGAAGTGGCTATCGATGAAGGAGTCCATGAATAGGACTTCTAAGCCTTGGCTCTTGTGAAGTTCTACATAGGTAGTTTGAGAAGCTGCATCAGTGCAGTAGTAAACCCGGTTTTCGTGGCGGGTTTTGTTGCGCTCCAGGTACTCGTTTAGAGTGGTGTAGGATTTGCCATCTAAGGAGTTGTCGGGAGTTGGAGCTACTTCTTGCCATGCATCGCCTTCAGTCGGTTGGACTTCTACCGTGGCATCGGTGGGGGCACTGAGATCCGCAGTAGTGCGATAGATAAGGATGTCTTCGACTTGCTTTTTGAACTTGTCGTCGTTCATGGAGCCGAATTTGACGAAGGTGCTGAGGTCTTGCCAGCAGCGAATGTATTGAGTGCGATCGTCGCGGTAGAGTTCTTTGAGGCGATCGCCTACTTTTTTGGCAATGTAATCGGCAATGCGGCGAACGGTGCGATCGTTTTGCAAGAAGCTACGAGAAACATTTAAAGGAATGTCAGTGCTATCAACCACACCCCGTAAGGGCAATAGGAAGCGAGGGATGACTTCTTCACAATTGTCGCTAACAAAAACCTGATTGCAGAACAGCTTAATTTGTCCTTTAGTAACATCAACATCAGGCTTGAGTTTGGGGAAATAAAGGATGCCATTGACTACGAAAGGGTAGTCGGTATTCAAATGCACCCAAAGCAGAGGCTCTTCTTGAAAAGGATAGAGGTAGCGATAAAACTCCAGGTAATCTTCTGTGGTGAGATTGCTAGCAGATTCTTTCCAGGGAGCCTTTTGCTGATTGATTTGCTCTGCTTCGAGCTTGATAGGGAAGGGCAAAAAGTCGCAGTAGGTTTTGACGAGCTGCTTAATCCGATGATCTTCCAGATATTCTAGTTCTTCGTCTTGAAGCGTGAGAGTAATTGTAGTGCCTCGTTCAGTGCGATCGGAGTCGCTGAGTTCAAACTGCGTAGAGCCGTCGCAAGACCAATGGACTGCTTGAGCGCCTTCTTGGTAAGAGAGAGTGTCGATTTCAACCTGAGTTGCCACCATGAAAGCAGAGTAGAAGCCTAAACCAAAGTGTCCAATAATTTGGCGATCGCGACTATCCTTATACTTCTGGACAAATTCTTCAGCGCTAGAAAATGCGACTTGGTTAATATATTGCTTCACTTCATCAGCAGTCATGCCAATGCCGTTATCGGTAATTGATAGCTTTTTGCTGTCTTTATCGACGGTAATTTTTACTTCAGGTTCACCTAACTCTCCTGAGAATTCACCCGAAAACGCTACCATCTTCATTTTCTGGATGGCATCAACGGCATTAGAAATTAGCTCTCTCAGAAAAATTTCATGATCTGAATAGAGCCACTTTTTAATAATGGGAAAAATATTCTCGGTATGGATGCTGATATTGCCTTGTTCCAGAATAGTTGCCATAAGGTCTGTAATTAGTAGAGGGTCGGTTGAAATCAAAGCTTTAGGTCGATCAAAGCTTAAAGCGACATAAGCCGCGCGATCGCTTTCATTTTATCTAGGGTTCTAATGATGCGACATCGGATTTCCCTACCTCGATGTTTCTGGAAGGTAAATCTTTTTCTCCACAGGAAAGCGTAAAAGCTGGGCAAAAGAGGATTTATTAAAGATTTGAGTTTTTTCAGTAAAGATACGCATCTTAAGAAAGAACTGTATAGAGGTCTTTACAAAAGCAATGGTAGATTTGAAGCAATCGATTTACTCAGAGAGGGTGTAGAACTTTGCCAATTAGCCAGTTCGCAGTTTTTTCAGCCCACTTTACCCTGTGGGCGATCGCCCTTCTCCTGGCTGTCCCTGTAGTTGCTCTGTTCTTAGAATGTACAGCCGCAGTTTTTAGCTCATCTAAAACTACAGACGTTGCAGATCTTTCAACCCTTAAACCTGCTCCCAATATTGCTGTGCTGATGCCAGCGCACGATGAAGCAGGAGGGATTCGGTTGGTGTTAGAAGGTTTAGGGCCTCAGCTTTCGCCTCAAGACAGGTTAGTGGTAATTGCCGATAACTGTAGCGACGATACAGCGGCGATCGCTAGAGAAGCAGGAGCAACAGTCATTGAGCGGCATGACACGCAGAAAAGGGGGAAAGGCTATGCCCTCGATTACGGAATGAATTTTTTGGAATCTGACCCGCCAGAAGTGGTGGTTTTGATCGACGCAGACTGTAGGATTGGGGAAGGAACTGTAGCGCAGATTGTGCAGCAGGCGATCGAGACAAACCAGCCTGTCCAAGCGGTTTACTTGATGGATCGTCCTACCCAGCCCAGCCCGAAAGATTCAGTTTCAGCCTTAGCTTTTTTGGTTAAAAATCAAGTGCGTCCTTTGGGTTTGAGGCAATTAGGTTTTCCCTGTCTGCTGACTGGGACTGGTATGGCATTCCCTTGGTCGGTGCTGCGAGGTGCAAAGCTGGCGAGTGGCAATATTGTTGAAGATATGCAGCTTGCAGTAGATCTAATTATTGCTGGACATCCTACCAGTTTTTGTGCTGATGCGAGAGTGAATGGAATTTTGCCCCAGCAAGAACGAGCTGCTAAAACCCAGAGAACTCGTTGGGAGCAAGGTCACATTAAGACTGCACTTACCCAAATTCCCCGGTTGTTGCAGGCTGCAATTCAGCAACGGCGAGTTGATTTAGTGGCGATCGCCCTTGATCTATGTATTCCGCCTCTATCTTTATTAGTGATGCTGTGGGCTTCAGGACTGACCATGACTTTGATTGCTGGAGCTTTCGGACTTTCCGCAGGGCTACTAGTTTCATTCTTGGGGTTAGAAGGAGGCTTGATTCTAATCTCAATTTTGGGCGCTTGGGCAAAGTTTGGACGAGAGCTGCCGTTACTGTCCCTGCTGGTTGTGCCGTTTTACATTCTTTGGAAGATACCACTCTACTTGAACTTTATGATCAACCCCCAAACAAAATGGGTGCGCACAGAGCGAGATATTGATGGGGCAAAACTTTGAATAAAGCTAGAGCCAATTAAGTACAGGTTATTGCGAGAGCTTCATGCGATCGCCCACAAGAGCAGTAGACCGTGAAGAGTAAGTGAAGGCTGCATCGCCGCTCCTATAATATTTCGTAGTCGTCGGATAGGATATTCGCGTGCAGAATTTTCAAAGTTGGGTATTTTTGTAGATTAAGCGTTATGTATCCAGCATTTGAGGTATTGGGGTGAAAGACATTTTACTCATAGGGAAGATGGGGCAAGTCGGTCAAGAACTGCAGCGAACCTTAGCCCCTATCGGCAAAATTACAAGTGTTGGGCATGAAAGTCTTGACTTATCCCAAGCAGATCTGATTCGTCAAATGATTCGGGATACTCAACCGAAGTTGATCATTAACGCTGCTGCTTACACGGCAGTTGATAAGGCGGAATCGGAGCCTGATTTGGCAGCAGCAATTAATGCACAAGCTCCAATTGTCATGGCGGAAGAAGCACTACAGATCGGGGCTTCTTTGATTCATATTTCAACGGATTATGTTTTTGATGGGCACAAAAATATGCCTTATCTTGAAAATGATGTTCCAAACCCTACCAGTGTTTATGGAAAAACTAAGCTTGCAGGAGAAGTAGGAATTTCGCAGGTTTACGCCCAGTCTTCAGAACTTCCTTACGCGATCCTTAGAACGGCTTGGGTCTATGGCACTCAGGGCAAAGGCAATTTTGCTAAAACAATGTTGCGACTTGGGACTGAACGCGATGAGGTGCGGGTAGTTGCCGATCAGGTTGGCTCACCGACTAGTGCATCTGATATCGCTAGAGCGATCGCCACGCTTTCGACTCACTTTCTGAATCCGCTCAAAAGTGATGTTCCAAATGGGATCTATCACTTTACCAACAGTGGTGTTGCCAGTTGGTACGATTTTGCAGTAGCGATTTTTGAGGAAGCCAAAGCTTTAGGGGTGGCGCTGAAGTGCGATCGCGTCGTGCCGATCACCACCCAAGATTACCCAACTCCAGCAACCCGTCCCGCTTATTCAGTGCTTTCCTGTCAAAAGATATCGACGGTTTTAGAAGCTTTCCCCATTCACTGGCGGCAAGCACTTAGACAAATGCTCACCGAACTCTATTCACATCCCTCATGAAAGCAATCATTCTCTCAGGCGGTAAAGGCACTCGGCTTCGCCCCTTAACTCATACAGGCGCAAAACAGCTTGTTCCTGTCGCCAACAAGCCCATTCTTTGGTACGGCATCGAATCGATTGTGGAAGCAGGCATCACTGAAATTGGCATTATTATTAGCCCAGAAACAGGGGAAGAAGTCAAAGCTCAAACTGGAAATGGCGATCGCTTTGGTGCTCAAATTACCTATATTCTGCAAGAGAAGCCAGCCGGACTTGCTCATGCCGTTAAAGTAGCTCAGAGTTTTTTAGGAGACTCGCCTTTTATCATGTATCTTGGCGATAACCTGGTTCAAAGCGACTTAGCGCTTTTTATCGAAGCCTTCCGAGAACATCAGCTAGACGCGCTGACTCTCCTTTGTCCAGTCGATAACCCTAGCGCCTTTGGTGTCGCTAAGGTGGATGAGAACGGGAAACTTTTGCAACTTGTAGAGAAACCTAAAGTTCCACCTTCTAACCTGGCGCTGGTTGGAATCTATATTTTTGCGACTACTATTCACGATGCGATCGCCTCTATTCAGCCCTCTGCACGAGGCGAACTAGAAATCACAGATGCAATTCAATCACTCATCGAGCAGCACAAAGCAGTCGAGGCGCGTCAGATTCGAGGTTGGTGGCTAGACACTGGTAAAAAAGATGACTTACTAGAAGCCAATCGAGTCATTCTTGATACGTGTCTACAGCATCAAGTCCAGGGTGATGTTGATGCCCAAAGCCAGATTATTGGGCGGGTGCAGATAGGGAAAGGCTCAAAGGTTGTTAACTGCACGATCCGGGGACCCGTGATCATTGGGGAAAACTGTCATTTAGAGAGCTGCTTTATTGGTCCCTACACTAGCATTGCCGATCAAGTTACCTTGATTCAGGCGGACTTGGAGCATAGCGTCATCTTACAAGGTGCCAAAATTGATGCTATTCATCATCGCATTGTCGATAGCGTCATTGGTCAACGCGCCCATATTAAAGAAGCGCCTCGCCGCCCCAAGGCATTGCGCTTTATGATTGGCGATGACTGTCAAATTGAATTGAATTAAGGCAGATTGAATTAAATGTAAGGTTAGGAGCCGAACTATGTCTAGAGAACCCCGTAAGCTTCTGGTGACTGGAGGAGCTGGCTTTATTGGCTCTAATTTTGTGCATCACTGGTATAGTCAATACCCTGGCGATCGCATCATAGTTCTAGATGCCTTGACCTACGCAGGCGATCGCCGCACCCTCGCTGATTTAGAAGGCAATGCCAACCTGCGATTTGTCCAAGGCGATATTTGCGATCGCCCCTTAGTTGATACTCTGCTGAAGGAAGAGGCGATCGATCTGCTCGTTCACTTTGCAGCCGAATCTCATGTCGATCGCTCTATTCTGGGTCCCGGTGCTTTCGTACAAACCAATATGGTCGGAACCTTTACCCTTTTAGAAGCCTTTCGGCAGCATTGGATGGCGGCAGAACAGCCCAATTCCTATCGGTTTCACCACATTTCCACAGATGAAGTTTACGGTAGCCTAGAGTCAGATGATCCAGGTTTTAGTGAAACAACTCCCTACGCTCCCAATAGTCCTTACTCTGCCTCCAAAGCAGGAAGTGATCATTTAGTTCGGGCATATCACCACACCTATGGGTTGCCGACCCTAATGACCAATTGTTCTAACAACTACGGTCCTTATCACTTCCCAGAGAAGTTGATCCCACTTATCTGCATCAACATTTTAATGGGAAAACCACTCCCAGTTTATGGAGATGGACAAAACATTAGGGACTGGCTCTATGTCGGAGATCACTGTAGTGCGGTGGATGTAGTCATTCACAAAGGAACTCCGGGTGAAACATACAACATTGGTGGCAACAATGAGGTCAAAAACATTGAGCTTGTGGAAATGCTCTGCGAACTAATGAATGAGATGGCTCCAGAACTACCTATTCGTCCAGCGCAGAGCCTAATTACCTTTGTCAAAGATCGCCTTGGACACGATCGCCGTTACGCTATTGATGCCACAAAGATTCGGACTGAACTCGGTTGGACTCCATCAGAAACTGTAGAAGGCGGTCTACGCCGTACAGTTAAATGGTACTTGAATCATCAGGATTGGTGGCAGCCTTTATTATCAGCAAAGTACCAGGAATACTATCGCCAAGTGTATATTTAAAGATGATGTATCTCAGTCATATTACCGAGATACTAAATAATTCTCATAAATCTGCACGAGTTACACAAAAAGAGGTTATGAAGTCGTTTTCCTAAACCATCAATTCTTGAAGAAGAGTTTTCTGTGCATCTGGTTTTGAACAAAATAGTATGCATGAATAGATAAAGGCTACACATTTGGGAAACCCAACAATGCGTTTTGTATTTTTGATTCCAGACCTTGATACCACGCAGATCTGGCAAACTTGGTCTACACTCGCATACCACGCAAAGAATCGTTTTTTGAACGATTTGCTGCGGCTTCGATGGATGCGAACCAAACAATTGTACGGTGGCACGCTAAATTTAATGCGTCATTGTCTAGTAGCTCGTCAGTGTGGGCTTGATGCTGTCTTGGCAACGATGCGGGGGAAAGATACCTACGGTGATTTTGCAATTCATGGGCTACCGTTTATTCGTTGGGCAGACCGCCGCCCCGATGATGTTTGCATTGTTCCAGACTTCGTTTCAGAGTTTGTAGACCGAGTAAAAGGATCGGTGATTGTTTATCAGCAATCCCCCATACAAATTCACAATAACTTTGACTATCGCCCTGAGCGGGTCAGCATTTGGACAGACTCTCCTCATATGCATCGGCTTTGTGAGGCAGCATACCCTGGAAAAACAATTGAGATTGTTCCAAATATTGTGGATGATCAAATGTTTTCGTTCATTCCTCAAGCTCAACGAGAGGAAGGGCTATTAGTTGCTTTCCCTCGGAAAGGTGGGGCAGAGTTTATTCAAGCCACGGAGGAAAGGTATCGAGCTTTAGGAGGAAAATTTTGGCGCTTTCAACTGCTTGATGGGCTGTCTATCCATAACTTAGCAAAAGAATTTCGTCGCCCTCAAGTATTTTTAGCCTCGGTGGAAGCAGAGGGCTGTGCTTTGCCTCCCCAAGAGTCGATGGCTGCGGGCATTGTGGTAGTGGGTAAAAGCGCAAAAGGTGCAAATTTTTGCATGGATCATAAGCAAACTGCGATGATTGCTGAAACGCCTGAAGATGCAGCCCAGTGCTTAATTGAGTTAGAGAATGCTGAGTTGCGAGAACGATTATCGCAAAATGCTTATGCTTACATTCAGCGTTATTTTCCAGCGGGCGAACCCCAGCAGTTCTGGCAGATGGTTGCCCACAGATATTGTCCTGAACATTACATGCAGCCTGTTAATGTTCAGGCTGAGGAAACATGTGCTAAAGCTGTACTTGACCTGACGTAGTTAGCTATGAACGAGCGTTGGGTTGTAGATAAGGCTTCTATGTGGACAAGTCTTCTAAATTTAGATTTAGATCAAATATGTATGTGGTCAGGGCTTAGCAGTCAATTGAATAGATGATTATGGTCTTATCGATTGACAGGAGATAGAAATTTTGGCACAAGTCGGTCTTATAGCAATTGGGCGAAATGAGGGAGAGCGATTGGAGGTTTGCTTGAAATCTGCCATCGGTAAAGCTTCTCCTATTGTTTACGTAGACTCTGGCTCGACAGATGGCAGTGTGGAACTGGCGCGATCGCTTCAAGTTGAGGTCGTTGAGCTTGATCTATCGCTGTCATTTACAGCGGCACGAGCACGGAATGCTGGGTTCTCACGGCTTCTAGAAATGGCACCGGACTTAGAGTTTGTTCAGTTTGTAGATGGAGATTGTGAAATTGTCGAGGGTTGGATCGACCAGGCTCAACAAGAGTTAGAAGCTCAGGCAGAAGTTGCAGCAGTCTGTGGACGACGGCGGGAGCGGTTTCCAGAGCGATCGCCTTACAACCGCCTGTGTGATTTGGAGTGGGACACACCTATTGGCGAGGCAGATGCTTGTGGCGGCGATGCCATGTACCGTGTAGCTGCATTTCAGCAAGCGCAGGGCTTTACTCCAACCTTGATTGCTGGAGAAGAGCCTGAATTGTGTTTGAGACTACGGCAGCAAGGATGGAAGATTGTCCGGATAGATGCTGAAATGACTCTGCATGATGCTGATATGATGCGGTTTGACCAATGGTGGAAGAGAGTTTTGCGGGCAGGTCATGCCTATGCAGAAGGAGCATGGCTACATGGACGTGACCCGGAACGATATTGGGTTAAAGAAAGTCGAAGCATTTGGACTTGGGGCGGGTTAGTGCCTTTGCTGGCTTTAGGCTGGGCTGGGTTAACCCAGGGATGGAGTTTGCTGTTGTTTGCTGCTTATCCGTTAATTACTTTTCGGATTTATCGTTACGGTCGGCAACGAGGGTGGAGAACCCAGGAGTCTTTGCTCTATGCAGGCTCATGCGTAGTAGGTAAGTTTCCAAATCTAGCCGGACAGATCAAATTTCATTGGAATCGTTTGCTGGGACGACAAAACCAATTGATTGAATATAAGTGAGAGGTTGATTTCACCATAAGTTGATTTCACCATAATCATAGAAGGCGGCGATCGCCACCTTCTACGGCGAAATTCTCAATGCCATAATTATCTGGCATGGTGACTAACTAGCACTTTGAGTTCCTGAGAACCTAGTTCTGAAGGTGCCCAGATCAGGTCTGCCAAGGTTTCTGCACTGCGTTTACTATGAAAATGTTGGATGACTTTTACTCGCCCTGTGGTTCCAAGTTTTTGAGCTAACTGGCGATCGCGCAACACCTTTAAAGTGGCATCTGCCAATTGTTGCGGCGCTTGCGGTTCAACTAATAATCCATCTACACCCTGCTCAATCAGTTCTTTTACACCTCCCGATCCGGTCACAATGACGGGCACTTCCATTGCCATCGCTTCCATAATGGCAACTCCTAGCGGCTCATGGAGGCTAGCCAAGGCAAATATATGAGCATTTTCGAGGCTAGTTTTGATAGTTTGTTCTGAAGTAGCTCCTAGAAGGCGGACTGAATCTGTCAAATTGAGACGCTGAATTAAGGATTCCAGTTCTTTTCTGTATCCGGTTCCGCCTTGTTCATCTTCTCCAGCGATTTCTAGTGTTGCTGGAATACCTTGCTGGCGAAGCAGGGCGATCGCTTCAATTAAATCAGCATGTCCTTTGCAAACGTTGAGCCGCCCACAGCTAAAAATACGGCAATTTGTGTGTTCATCCCAAGGTCGATAGGGATGGGCACGCTGGAAGATGGAGGCGTTGACTCCCATAGGAGCGATCGCCACTTGCCGAGGAAGATTGACTGAAAGCGATCGATGCACTTCTTCGTAAAGCTTTTGCGTAATCACAATTCCAAACTTAGCTTTAGACCATTTCTGAGCTTGGTTGGGACCATAATCTTCGAGCGGACCATGAAGTGTGATGCTATAAGGCAACCCGGAAATAAGGGAAGCGAATAGGGCTATATTTGCTGAATTTGCACAAGAGTGAACGTGTAGATGCTGCCAATGTTGTCGTTTGGCTATGTCAGCCACTTCTGCTCCCACTAGCATGAACGCCAATAGGCGCAGCTTGCTAGCAATAGACAACTCTTTTGCCTGTTGGATTGTTCGTAAGCAAGCAATCCACGCCTTCAGCCCGCCGTGAAGAAGCGCTAGTCCTATGCCCCAAAAACTACGAAGCGTCAGAGGAGTCAAATAAGTGGTTCGGCGCTGAGCTTCTGTAGCCCAAGTGTGAGACATAAGGCTAGCGGCAGGAGGTTGGGTAGAGATGATATCTACCTGAATGCCCATGCTTTCAAGTACTTGAATCTCGCGCCAGAAAAAGATGTGAGTTTGTCCTGGAAACTCTGGAATAAAGTAACCAATTCGTTTGTCCATTGGTAATAGCTGTTCGCTTGGAATTAGCAATTAATTAATATTTCGCTAAACCAACCGTAAGCAGCCCAAAAACTACATGCCTCAGTAGGATGCACTAACTTCATCAAAATCAGTATAAAAAAGTATCTGATCTGGTCTGAAAAATCTTGATAGCTTAGAGTTAGAAGTAAGAGTTTTAGTAAAAAGAGACAGGCAAGAACTCACAAAATACCAGAGTTTCCTAATGCAGCAGTGTAGTTACAAAGGTTTTATCAATCGTCTTAGAGAATTCTTATCAGACCATAAGTATTAAAAATACAAATCTATTTACCGTAAATTTACTTATATTTCTAAATACGTGCATCTATAAAGGTAATGTAAATTCTTCTGTAGTATTACGGATGACTTTTCTGTTTTTAAGGCAATTGATTGGCTTGTACTTTAAAGCACAGAGCAAAGGCTCTCAACGTCCTTTTTTAATGTGGATAGAGAAAGCAAAAGAGAGGCGACCAGGATGTAGTCCGCCTCTCTTTATAGGTTGGGGCAATTTTACTAGCCCCAATGCGATCGCCCCTTAAGGAAGAGGATGGAATAATAAATCAGGGAAGAATCGATTGAATTCGATGATAATCCCTGCTGTGATAAACATCCAGGCGGTTGCCAAGACGGGGGCAGTGGAAAGATACTTCAAGAAATATTGCATAGACATACTCCAAGAGTGAACGGCAGACTTTTGAGCCTAGCGGGGTGAGACAGTAATCTCATCATTCTTCGCAGTGAGCTTGCCCGTTGTAAATTCTCCGAAGGCGGTGAGGGGCCAAGCAAAGCCAGTCAACATAATCTTGATGGCACGAGGAACATCGATGATAACTTCCTTCATTTCGGGATCTTTGTCACCTCGAACCGAAATGATATAAGCACGACCAACCCAGCCAATCCAGCCTGTAATGTACAGGAAGAGAAGGCTTGGAATGGTAAAATCACCCGCATGGCTAAGCCGACCGTCTACGATCAAATGAGGTAGACCATCAGTGCCACAGAGGGCTTGAGAGTAAGACTCGAAACGAGCCTTAGCTTGAGGCGTTTTGGGGGCGTTCGCGGCACGCTGCAAGAAGGCTTTGGACTCACCACAGGGCGTTAATCCGGCGACATCAGCAGCAGCAGGAGGAACAAAGTTGAGCCAAAGACCCATCAGCAGGATCAGAGCAAACAATCTTCGCATAGAGTTGTTTCCCATAATTTACAAAAAGCAAAGTTACAAAAAGCAAAGTTTTTCGTACAAAAATTGAGGTTATCTGTACAAGAAATTTGGACTATCAGAGCAATAATACCCCCCGGAGTAGCCTCTGCAAGATAGGCTGTTAAAAGATCTTTACGTTTCTTGATACCATTTCCCATGTCAACGGTCTTAGCAATTGAAACGAGCTGTGATGAAACTGCGGTGGCAATTGTTAGCCATGACCCCAAGTTAGACGATCGCCATCTCCTCAGTAACGTCGTTTCGTCGCAGATTGAAATCCATAAGCAGTATGGCGGCGTGGTGCCTGAAGTGGCTTCGCGGCAGCATGTGGAAACGGTCAATGGGGCGATCGCTCAAGCCTTTCAACAAGCTCAATTAACCTGGGCAGACGTTGATGGAATTGCCGCTACTTGCGCTCCTGGACTCGTAGGAGCACTGCTGGTGGGGCTGACCGCAGGCAAAACCCTCGCCATGCTGCACCAGAAGCCCTTTCTAGGTATCCATCATCTGGAAGGACACATCTATGCTTCCTACCTGAGCACGCCCGATTTAAAGCCGCCCTTTCTGTGTCTGCTGGTGTCAGGCGGGCATACAAGCTTGATTGAGGTCAAGGATTGTGGACAATATAGAACTTTGGGGCAGACCCGCGATGATGCAGCGGGAGAAGCTTTTGATAAAGTGGCGCGGCTGATGAACTTGGGCTATCCGGGAGGTCCGGTGATTGATCGGTTGGCAAAGGACGGCGATCGCCACGCGTTCCCGCTGCCTGAAGGTCAGGTGTCTTTGCCGGAAGGGGGCTACCACCGCTACGACTCTAGCTTTAGTGGTTTGAAGACGGCGACTTTGCGGTTAGTGCAAAAGCTGGAGCAGACGGGCGAACCTTTACCAGTGAATGATTTAGCGGCGAGTTTTCAGGAGACAGTGGCGCGAGCGTTGACGAAAAGGGCGATCGCCTGTGCTTTAGACTATGGGTTTACGGCGATCGTTGTGGGCGGCGGCGTGGCGGCTAATAGCGCCCTACGGCAAAATCTCCAAGCTGCGGCGGCACCGCACAACATCCGCGTTCTGTTTCCGCCCCTCCAGTTTTGTAGCGATAACGCCGCCATGATTGCTTGTGCCGCCGCCGACCATCTAAATCGCGGACATACCTCAGCGTTGACCCTAGGAGCGCAGTCGAGATTAGCAATTTCTGAGGTCATGCGGCTGTATCAGGAGTAGGGTGCATTGGGAAGAGGTGTCGGAGAGAATTATCAAGCTTGATGCATTCTCAAAATTCGCCAAATTTCTTCAGCAACAGCCTCCGGCTGCTCTAGCATAGACAAATGTCCACAATCTTCGATCTGGGTCACATTGCTGCCGCAGCATTCAAAGGAGAGGTGGAAACTGGCGAGATGGCTCACGTATTTCGGTTCCATCACGGTGTCATTAACGCCTGTAATAAAATGGACAGGCTGCTGAAGGCGCGCGACCACTTGCGGCAACAGATGTACCTCGGCTTCAGTAGTGGATTCAAGAAGCGCACCGATCGCCGCTTCAGGTTGAGCAGTTAGCAAATCTAACAGACGTTGTTTGCCCCAAGAACGGGTTAGGGGTTGAGTAACGCTCATCTGAGCCAGCGCCCCAGTCAACAACACGTCTAAAAGCGGTATAGAGGCAAGCCATCGAGGGCGAAACTTAACAATTTGTTGACCTACCGCCCGAAATTTCTCAAATTCTTTTTTGATGTAGATACCGCCACCAGCGTTGATGCAGATAACGCCTACTACTGTCTGCGGAGCTTGATCGGCTGCCCAAAGTGCGATCGCACCTCCCAAAGAATGACCGATCAACCAAGCGCGAGTAATATTGAGGCTGTGCAATAGAGAATTAAGGTCTTGAGCATAAGCGGCTGGCGAATAAGCAGAAGAGTTAGCAGTCAGCAGCACGGTTGTAGGATCTACGCCAACGTGTGAGGAGGGAAGTGGCAACGGAGATCGGGTGACGGCGGCGACCTCTGGCAATGATCTCGAAGCGATCGCTCTTTCTGTAGATACCGCAGATTGTGCCTCTGCATTGTCAGGTTGAGACTCGCCAAACCCTCGCAAATCGTAGGAAAGACACTGAAACCGAGGCGACAATCGCTCAATCACTGGCTGCCAGTAAGCACGACTCAATAGCCAGCCGTGGATGAATACTAAAACAGTAGGAGAGTCAGTTGACTCTGACAACTCATAGGCGTGGGAAAAGCCACGAATGCGAATGGTTCTAACCATACTGAATGGTGTATTCTCGTTGCTCGAAGAGGGCTAGAGGAAAACCACAAACAAAAATCATGCTCAGGTTTCTCTTTACCATCATAAATTCGCAAGCGTCATGTTCCAAGCGATAGAAGTGGGTAAAATCAATCTCCACAATCCTCCCACAATCCCCCCACAATTCCCTCAGTCAAGCCAACTCTCTGGGTCGCCTGCCTTAAATTACGGCGATACCGAAGCTTTTTTGTAAGCCGCCCAGCCGCCATACTGAGAAATGTCAGTCCAGTTGTACTGTTCGACTAAATTGCGGGGATAGAGAATCGCTGTCACGGTTTCCCCATTTTCCAAAGCAATATCGCCAGGATACATGTTGGGTGGCTCTGTGGAAATCAAATGGTCATACTGCTCTGTCGTCAGTTCGTAAACCTCACCAGGAATAGAAATTCCTCCTTCTGCCACTGCATAAATGGCAGGATGCCAGCCATCGGCGACAGCATGGAGGCGATAGAAAGGGCTGGTTTTGGTTTCGCGGATGAACTGGGCAGCTTGAAGATTTTGGTGATCGGGTTGACCCCTTAGCGCAGAGCCACAGATGAAGACCCGTCTAGAACCTGAATCAGTTTGAGTCATTCTAAATTTCTGATAGAGGAGGCAAACTCAAGTATCCCAATAATCAGTCTGATTTCAATGAAACTTGGGAAGTATATGACTGAGAAGGACGATTTGGTAAACTGCTTAATAGGTAGAAGCAATATTCTACATCGCGCTAATTTCCATTTTCAAACCTTTTTGGATGATATAGTCGATATTACTCAAATGCAGGCGATCGCAAGAGCCATTCGCTTTCAGGTTGAGCTTTCCCCTAACCTACTTCCTGAGCTGCTTGCTAGAAGGCGTGCTGACGAAAAATTCCCTGTCAAGTCTTGCTCCTTTTCTTGGCAACTTCGTTAGATTTGCCGAGCAAGGTCAAGTTATTCTACGCATTTGTTCAGAATGTTTTTGTTTAGGGGTTCTAGTGGAACGTCTCTTGATCGAGAACAGTAAACTTATGTCCTGGCAATGCCTTCGCTTCGGGGTTAGCGATAGGGGCATTACTTTTGCCCAGAGATTTCTAGAGAGGGCGATCGCTCCTCTCTTTGCCAGGTATCTCTTTGCCAGGTATCTCTATTGGGAGAGAAGTTTGTGAATCAACCGTCTTCCTCTCATGTTCCTGGTTTACCTTCTGCTTACACCATCCTCATCATTGATGACAATCCCAACAATCTCAGTTTTGCGGTCTATTCTTTAGAAGAGAGCGGCTTCAACGTTCTAGTCGCTCAAGACGGTAACAGTGGTTTAAGACGGGCACAAGATGCCCAGCCGCATCTGATTTTGCTCGATGTTTTGATGCCCCATATGGATGGCTTTGAAACCTGTCGTCGGCTCAAGCTGAGCGAGGCAACCTGCAACATTCCCGTGATTTTCATGTCGGCTTTGTCAGATACCGAAGATAAGGTCAAAGGGTTTGAAGTGGGTGCGGTGGATTATGTGACTAAACCCATTCAGCGCGAAGAATTGCTTGCCCGGATTACCACTCATTTACGAATTCAGGCGCTAACGGAGCAGCTCCAGCAGCAAAACCAACAGCTCCAGCAGCAAGCGATCGAACTGGCACAGGCGAAACAAGCCATAGAAGACGTAAACCAAGAGTTGCAATATGTGGCTTATTTTGATAGCGTGACTGCGATCGCCAACCGTCGTCACTTTGACCTGCACCTGCGGCAAGAATGGCAGCGCCTTGCCAGGGATCAAGAGCCCCTTTCCCTCATCCTGTGCGACATCGACTATTTTAAGCGCTACAACGATCACTACGGTCATCAAGCCGGAGATGTTTGCCTCAAAGACATTGCACAAGCGATGCATCGAGTCATGAAACGCGCAGCAGATTTAGTGACGCGCTACGGCGGCGAAGAGTTTGCCATCATCCTTCCCAATGTCCCTCTCAAGGGGGCAGTACACATTGCACAGCTAATTCAATTGGAAATTTGTCATTTAGAAATACCACACGCCCAATCCACAGTCAGCTCTAATGTCACCCTCAGCCTAGGCATTAGCAGCCAAATCCCTAACCTCCAACACCCCCCGGAATCGCTAATTACAGCCGCCGATCGAGCGCTCTATCAAGCTAAAGCCCAGGGGCGAAACACTTATGCATTAGCAGTAGCAACCTAAAGACTCGACAGAGCCGCAATGGACAGAGCCGCGATCGACAGAGCCGCAATAGACAGATCCCAAAAAGCTCAGACTAATCTTAAGCCTCTTTTGGGGCACCTATGGGGCACCTGAAGATGGTAAATTTAATGAGAGACAGATGCTTTGCGTCTACCCCGTTGATGCGCCTAAAAGCCTTGGTCTGTCTTTGGGAATGGAGGAGATATGGTTAGGAGACGGTCTTCAGGTTCAGCAGATTCGACAAATTCATCAGATAAAACCGCAAAAGAGGCTCCTTTGGAGAAAATCGTTGGGTTAGAAGCCACAGTTTTGGATTTAAAGGCAACTTTAGACGCAGTTCAGCCCAAGGATTCTATCCTTTTAAAACAAATTAATGACCTTAAAGCAGACTTAGAAGCGAAAAGTAGCCTCATAGAGAAGCTACAGACGGAAGTTAAGCAAGCTGAACACATCAAAGCTGAGTTAGCAGAAGCGAAGCAAATGATCCTCAAGCTATCTGAGGTGAATGCTAAGCCGTTGGTGGCGATCGCCCCAAGTTATCCGCAAGAGGTCGTCCCTCGCCATCCGCCTGCCGCTCCCAAGCCAGAGGCAGAACCAAAGTCAACTTTGCAAGTCGAGTCAGCAGCAGCAGCCCACAAAACTCAGCACGAATCGGCGCTCCGCAAAATTTTTCAGCACCCCACCCAGCCGGGTTCTCCGCCTCCCATGTCTTCGGAAAGAGAAGGACAGCTTTCTGAGATTGACATTGGCTGGATGGATTAGCATTTTCACAAAAAACGTTGACCAATAACTCTTTGTTAGTAATCAAGAGTTATTGATCAACATTCCATCTCTGGGCATCAATGTAGCGATCGTGGAGAGTAGCAACTGCGAAGACCTTTAAGCAGGCTTCCGTGCTACCCAATACTTGCTCACAAAATGCACCTCAGTTTCTACTGAAACAAAGCCAGCTTGCTCCAGCCGCTCTACTAGATTATCTGTCGTGTAGTTGCGGTAATAAGGCTCATGGAACATCGCAGGGAAGTTCCGCATCATGGGCGCAAATTCTGGCGAGTCGGCTTCTTGAATGGAATCGCAAATGACGAAAACGCCGCCAGGTTGCAACACTCGATAGCACTGCTCAATGACTCGCTGACGAGCTTCAGGGGGTAGCTCGTGGAACATAAACACGTTGCTAACGGCTTGAAAGTAGCCATCTAAGTAGGGCAGCTCTTCAGCGTTCGCTTGTAAAAGCTGGGGCAACTCACCGCGCACTTCAGAAAGCGACTGGTTTGCTTTGCGGAGATAGGCGGGAGATAAATCCACGCCATATAGAGAAGCGTTGGGCAATGCGCCGCGTAGCATCTTCAATGTCCGACCTGTGCCACAGGCGATGTCTAAAACTCGTGGCTGAGTCATGCCTTCTAGCCCTTGAGCTTCTAGCCCTTGAGCTTCCAGACCTTGCTTAAGCGGGGCAAGGATTCTCCGGCGCATGGCATCGGCTGAACCATTGAAGAGAATTTCGACTTGTAAATCGTAGAGGTTGGCAGAGCGATCGCTCAAGTAGCCATCGGTCTGGTAATGGAAATTTTGCAGATAGTACTTAGGGTAGCCATCGGTTTTGATAGCAGGAGAGAATTCTTGGTAGCGCTTTTCTCGAATGCGTTCCCAGCTTTGAGTTGTATCGATCCAGACCAGGGGGTAGTAGCGGAAAAAGTCTTCCCAAGGATTATCGAACAGTAGTTCAGCCGGGTAAACGCCTTGCTCTGAATCTTGCCAATCTTGCTCAATAAGCTTGTTAAGTCGCTTTTGCAGCAACAACAGCGTTTCGGTTGGCAGTGGCTCAGTTTTATTGTTCGTGGGTGAGACAAAGTTCATCACCTGCGTCGTCAGAGTTTTATGAGCAAGTCCGAAATAACTCTTACTTTGTTGAAAAGTTTGATAAGCCAGCTTTGTGAGAGTGTCAGCCATGGATTGCGGGTGGGGAACGATAAATAAGGTTAGTGAAGATATGAATTATTGTAACGAAAAATCTATAAATCTACTCCCAAATGAAAATTTAGACAGGGGGAAGAGGCGAAACTTTTGCGGTAAGGTGGGCAGGTTGATAGTCTATGGCGAAAGATTCTGCGCGTTGCGATTAAGGGAAGTATGACCATCAAGAACATTATTTTTACAGGCTTGTTAGTCTTTGTTCCCATCTCTATTTTGGGACACTTCTTAGCATGGTCGCCCTTAGCAGTATTCGTGACCGCCTGCCTTGCTGTCCTTCCTCTAGCAGCTTGGATGGGAAGGGCAACCGAAGAAATCGCGGTAGCGGTGGGACCTTCTTTAGGCGGATTGTTGAACGCTACGTTTGGCAATGCGACGGAGCTGATTATCGCGCTGGTGGCGCTCCAGGCAGGGGAGATTGAGGTGGTGAAAGCCAGCCTGACAGGTTCGATTATTGGTAACTTGCTGCTGGTGCTAGGTTTTTCGATGTTTCTAGGCGGGTTGCGTTTTACGGAGCAGGTTTTTCAATCGACCGTGGCGCGGCTGAATGCTTCTTCGATGAATTTGGCAGTTACAGCAATGCTGTTGCCGACGGCAGTTCATGTAACATCATCGGGGGTGCAGGCAGGAGTATTGCAGCGGCTTTCGGTGGCAGTGGCGATCGTCCTGATTTTAGTCTATGCCCTCACTCTTCTGTTCTCAATGAAGACCCATGCGTATCTTTATGACGTAGGCATTGCTGAGGAAGAGGGGCATGGTGGTAAGCGTCCTAATGTGCGGTTCTGGATTGGAGTTTTGGTGGGGGTGACAGTTCTAGTGGGTATTGAGTCTGAGCTACTGGTGGGTGCGTTGGAAGAAGCCACGAAGGAACTCGGATTCACCAAGCTTTTTACGGGGATCATCCTACTGCCCATTATTGGGAACGCAGCAGAACACGCAACAGCCGTAGTTGTGGCAATGAAAAACAAGATGGATTTGGCTGTGGCTGTGGCAATGGGGTCTAGCTTACAGATTGCGCTGTTTGTCGCGCCTGTCCTGGTGTTAGCGGGTTTGGCGATGGGTCAGCCAATGGATTTGGACTTTAATCCGTTTGAGGTGGTGGCGGTGGCAGTAGCGGTACTGACTGCGAATTCAGTCAGTTCGGATGGGCGATCGAATTGGTTAGAAGGAGTATTGCTATTAGCGACTTATTTAGTGCTGGGGTTGGCGTTCTTTTTTCACCCCTAATTTTTCACCCCTAAGCCCCTAAGAATAATTAATTGTCAGAAGTATGTTCATTGCTCAGACAAGCGCTAAATTAGTGAAGGCGATGAACTGAAGAGATTCCTATGACTTCCTACAACGTTGACACGGCTCCTGCAACCGAAAACACTCCAAGCTACCTAGAGATTATTGAAACAGTCATTTCTAGTCTTCAAGAAGATCGGAGTGCCATGGTCAGCCATGGGGAGTCAGGCTATGTTTGGAAATTTAAGTATGGCAGCGTCGAGGTTTTTGTTCAGCTTGCAGGCACCAATGAAGAAGACGAGTTGATGATTTGGGCGGCTGTGTTGAAACTTCCGACTAAAAATGAAGCGCAGCTTTTGCGTAAACTGATGGAGATGAATTGGTCGGGCACGTTTGAGGCTCGGTTCGCAATTTCGGGTGATCAGGTGGTGGTCTGTGCACAGCGGACATTGGCAGGCTTAAGCCCAGCTGAAGTGTCGCGGAATATCACGATCGTCGCTACGATCGCCGACGAAAACGATGAGGCATTGCAAGCTGAATTTGGGCAATCCTGAATCGGTTGCTGTACATGGCATACAATGGCTGAAGTTTAGTGTATTTGTACTATGCCGCGCTTCCTTCACTTGGCTGATGTTCACTTAGGGTTCGATCGCTACGACAGTAAAGAGCGCACCCAAGATTTTTACTACGCGTTCAACGATGCTTTAGAAAAGTACGCGATCGCCCCTCAAGTCGATTTCGTGCTGATTGCTGGAGATCTATTCGAGCATCGCAATATCCAACCTGCCACGCTTAACCAGGCGCAGTTGGCATTGCAGGCAGTGAAGGAAGCTGGCATTCCCGTGCTGGCGATCGAGGGCAATCACGACAACCGCCCCTACGGGACAAAAACCAGTTGGTTGCGCTACTTGGCATCCTGGGGTTTGTTGATTTTGCTAGAACCAGGCGATACTGCGGCGGGTGAGCCGTTTTACTTTCCTTGGGATGGTGAGCGGGGTGGATATATTGATCTCGATTGCGGTGTGCGGGTACTGGGGTCTTATTGGTATGGCTCTACTGCTCCTAAAGCGATCGAGCAAATCGCCGCAGCTATAGTAGGACTGCCACCCACGCCCTATCCCAACATTTTGATGTTCCATCACGGCATGGAAGGACAGATTTCTCGATATCAGGGTGCTTTGCGCTATGCCGATGTCGCACCGCTGAAAGAGGCTGGGGTGAATTACTTAGCGCTGGGGCACATCCATAAAAATTATGAAGTTGAAGGATGGATTTTTAATCCGGGTTCGACTGAGGCAAATAGTATTGATGAAGCAGGTTTTGACCGTGGCGTTTACTCGGTTGAGATTAGTCGGGATGGAGTGCAGGCAGAACTGAAGCAGGATTATGAACAGCGATCGATCGTGCGACTGAAGCTGACATTGCGCGGAACGGAGAGCCTGGAAGAGGTAGAGTTGGGGGCGATCGCCCTCGTCCAGTCAGCTATCACTCAAGGCAAGCTAGATCCGGCAGTCAAGCCAATTGTCGAACTCCGAATTGATGGACAGGTCGGTTTCGATCGCCTGGAATTGGACACTCGCAAACTGCAACAACCGCTCCAGGAAATGAGTAATGCGCTGATCTTTTTACTGAAATATCAGGCAGACGCGATCGCCTATGCTTCTCATTTGGCAGATGATGCTAGTCGCCTTCAAATTGAGCAAGAGGTCTTTATGGATTTAGTAGTTGCCCACAATTCCTACAAAAAGCGCGCCCCAGAACTGGCACAAGGGCTAATTGCTCTAAAGGACTTGCAGATGGAAGGGCGATCGGAGCCAGAAATGTATGATTTTGTCCAAACGTTGTTAAACAGTGACCCAACCAATGACCCAACCAATGACCCAACCAATGACCTAATCAGCAACTCAATCTTAGGTGAGCCGAACTAATTCTGTTTTAACGTCTCTGAACACAGCCGTCGGAAATGATCCCCGCGCTGTTCAAAATTGGGGTACTGGTCAAAGCTGGCACAGGCAGGAGAAAGCAATACCACTTTTGCGCCCAACTTCTGCCCCAATTCTGCCCCTCGCCTGACTGCCTGCTCTATCGTTTCCACAATTTCGTATTGGGTGTAACCCACTTGCTCCAACCGTGCCGCAAAAGCCGGAGCAGCGCTGCCAATTAGAAAAACCTGTGCCGCTTTAGCTTGAATACTTCGTATCCAGCCCGTATCATTGCCATCCTTCGCCTCGCCGCCCGCAATTAAAATGGCGGGTGCAGCGACGGCAGATAAACCAACTTCAGCCGCATCATAATTAGTCGCTTTACTGTCGTTGATAAAGTCGATGCCATTCCAAGTGCAGATTAGCTCTAACCGATGGGCAACACCGGGGAAGCTAAGGATAGCTTGGGCGATCGCCTCCTTCCCTATCCCTGCAATCCGCGCCACCAAAACCGCCATCAGTAAATTCTGCTGGTTATGCGCTCCCACCATTCGCAGCGCTGCCACTGGAACAATGGCTTCACCTTGAGCGATCGCCCATCCCTCCTCGATGTAAGCGCCCTGCTCAACATCTCCCAACAAATCGGCTTTCCCCGTCACGCTCGTCCAGCAAGCTCTTTTCCATTGGTCAGCCCTGCCTCGAAGGTACGGGTCATTGCCATTAATAACTTGATACTCGGACTGTTTCAGCAGATGTGACTTGATACTGTAATAATTCTCTAAAGTCTTGTGCCGACTCAGGTGATCAGGCGTAAATGTTGTCCACACACCGATTTTTGGCGCAATGCTTGCCGCCGCCTCAATTTGATAGCTACTGAGTTCAGCAATTACCCAGTCTGGCGGCTTTCCTAGGGCGACTTCACAAGCCGCGTAGCCAATGTTACCGCAAGCTGGAGCTTGTAGTCCTGCTGCCTGAAAAATTGCCTCAATCAGCGCTGTTGTGGTAGTTTTGCCATTTGTGCCTGTGATGCCTACCCAAGGAATAGATTGAAGAGATCGCCATGCTAACTCCATCTCACCCAACGTTTCGATGCCTTGTGCCCTTGCCTTAACCAAGCCGGGTAAGTCCCAGGGTACACCAGGACTAACAACAATTTTCTCCATGGTCACAGGGTCAGGCTCGAAGGTTTGTCCTAGTTTGACTGTGATTCCTTCGGCTGCTAGTTCTTGTTGAATGGAGTCCAGATTTGCAGTATTGCGATCGCTCACCACAACTTCCCACCCCTGCCGCTTAAGCAATCGAGCTGCCGCAATTCCAGATTTTCCTAGACCAATTACATAGACAGCCATATTCCAAAGGACGTAGTTGCAAACTTAAGCACCCCTTATCCTACCGCGTGAAGCAGGCGCAATTAAACCGCGATTAAAAGAAGTGTAGAGCATGACTTGGGATGAGTAACTTCAGTGGCTGTATGCAAGGCTCTACGGAGTCCATAGCTTTGTTGCAATAAATTATTTTTTTGAGGAAAATTTCACTCTATTCTAGAAATGTAATTTAAGATACAAAAGTTTTACCGTAGAATTGCTCAAATCAATCAAGATTTCTAATTTATTTCTGCCCACCAAACGCGAATTCTACATAGGTCTATGCAATTGCGAACGGGTACTGCACCGCTCTCGGTTTAGATGTTTAGCACTCTAGGGTAGCTCCATTCCCCAGAGGCGCTCCCACACTTACAAATATCTCAACTCCACCTGAAGGATCATGCTTGTGTTGAAGAAAACTCTGTTAATTGTCTTGTTTGCCTTGTGCTTTTCAGCGCTTCCTCTCACTGGATTAGCCTGGGCACAAGCTCCCGCCGCCGCTCCCGCCGCAAATCCGGTTGATACGGGAGATACGGCGTTTATGTTGATTTCCGCAGCCCTTGTGCTGCTCATGACTCCAGGACTCGCCTTTTTCTATGGTGGATTAGTGCGATCGCGCAACGTCCTCAACACCATGATGATGAGCCTGGTACTAATGGCGATCGTGGGGGTCACCTGGGTGCTCTGGGGCTACAGCCTCGCCTTCTCCGTTACCAAAGATACTCTGACAGAGGCAGGACTGGCTCAAGGCATTGAGCGCTTTGTTGGGAATCTCAACTGGGTCGGGCTAAACAACGTCGCCTTTGATGCCCCAGATCCGATTGGATACGCCGGAACCATTCCTCACCAAGTGTTCATGGTGTATCAAATGATGTTCGCCATCATCACCCCTGCCCTGATTTCAGGGGCGATCGTCGAGCGGATGCGCTTCAAAGCTTATTTTTGGTTTGTCCTGCTCTGGTCTACCTTCATCTACTCGCCGCTGGCGCATTGGGTTTGGGGACGAGGCATTATCGGCGCAATCGGTTCGCTCGACTTTGCAGGCGGAACGGTAGTCCACATTAGTTCCGGCGTTTCGGCTGTTGTAGCCGTCTTGGTTCTTGGTTCGCGGAATGCTTATCCTTCCCGACCCGCTGCACCCCATAACGTTCCCTATGTTTTATTAGGAATCGGGTTGCTTTGGTTTGGTTGGTTTGGCTTCAACGCAGGTAGTGCTTTAGGCGCTGGAGCGTTAGCCACGGTCGCTTTCGTAGCAACGGCTGTAGCAACTTCTGCCGCTGGCTTAACCTGGTTGATCATTGAGTGGGTACTGCGTGGTAAACCGACTGCGGTTGGGATTGCCAGTGGTTTCCTGGCTGGTTTAGTTGGTATTACCCCAGCGGCAGGCTTTGTCACTCCTATTGGTGCCATACTCATTGGTTCCATTACCTCAGTTTGCTGCTTTTTCGCGGTCAGCCTCCGTGCCAAGCTTCAATTTGACGACTCCCTAGACACTTATTCAATTCACGGGGTCGGTGGAACGATAGGCGCACTTCTTACAGGTGTATTCTCCGTCAAGGCTCTGAACTCCTTTGGCGATGACGGGTTGTTAATGGGCAATCCTCTGCAAGTTTGGGAACAGTTTCAAGGCGTTATCCTAACCTACCTTTTTGCGGGTGTAGGAACGTTCGTCATCCTTAAAATCCTAGGAGCGGTGATGGAACTGCGAGTTAGTCCTGAGATTGAGGAGCAGGGATTAGATGTAAGCGAACATGGCGAAGAAGGCTATGGCGAAGACTTCGCTTCAGGTTTGGCATACGCCACTGATAAACCTTTCACTTCTTCTCATTAATCGTTGTTGAATTGCTGTTGAATTGCTGTTGAAGTATAGTCGGGGCTTGGCAATGCCAAGCCCTTTTTCTATGGCTTTACGATCGCCCCAAAATCTGCCAGCACCCGCGCATGGTTCCGCAGCAACCCCAGCAGATTCAGCCGATTGCGTCGCACCTCTAGGTCTGCGTCCATCACCATTACACTTTGTGCCCCATCAAAGAAATTGCTGACCGTCGGGGCAATCTGTGTCAGCGATTCTACAAGCTGTTGATAGTTGCGCTGCGATCGCACCTCCTCTGTTTGTGGCAGCAGTTGGATCAGCGCCTCATAAAGCGCCTGCTCAGAAGGCTGCTTAAATAAGTCAGGATTAACCACGGCGATCGGGTCAAGCTGAGTCGTATCTAAATCTCCTTGTATCGCCAATCGAGACGCTCGGTTAACAGTTTCGTAAATGCGGTCAATGGTTTGATTGTGCCGGATAGATTGTAGAAATAAGGCGCGATCGCGCACATCCAGCAAATCTTGCAGCGTCCGCTCGGTGTACTCCGCATCGTTTTCACCCAGCACTGCATTCACCAAGTCATAATCAATTCCTCGTTCTTGCAGCAGTGTCCGAACCCGCTGTAAAAAGAAGTCCTGAAGCTGTTCTTGTAGCGATGCAGCTTTAGCTTTCTGATGAGCCGCCTGATGAGCAGCCTGTTGAACCGCCTCGCAAACCTGCTGGAGCAGTTGAGATAGATTTAATGATAAATTTGCTGTCCAAACAATATTTACAATCCCATTTGCCGCCCGTCGCAGTGCAAAGGGATCAGATGATCCTGTGGGCAACATCCCTAAACTAAAGATGCCGACCAATGTATCAAGCCGATCGGCTAGCCCCACGACCTGACCCGCCAAAGTTTGGGGTAGGCGATCGCCCGCACCACGAGGCAGATAATGCTCAAAAATTGCGGTAGCCACAGCGGACGATTCGTGGCTGTGGGTTGCATATTTTTGACCCATAACGCCCTGAAGTTCAGGGAACTCACCGACCATTTGAGTGACGAGATCGGCTTTGCAGAGGAGAGCCGATCGCTCAATGATGCTTTTTTCTGCCGGAGTTACCTGAAGCTGATCGGCAATTAGGCAGGCAATGGTGAGAATGCGATCGACCTTATCTCGCACCGATCCTAAATCTTCTTGAAAAGTTACCTTTTCTAAGCGAGGCAAATAGCTTTCGAGAGGTTGCTTGCGATCGAGATCAAAAAAGTACTTTCCATCTGATAATCGCGCCCGAATCACCCGTTCGTTACCCGCCGAAATGACATCCGCTTTAGTCGGGTCGCCGTTAGAGATCGTAATGAAGTAGGGCAATAGCTCTGAAGAGCCTTCAGCCTTTAGCACCGGAAAATACCGCTGATGGCTTTCCATCTCCGTAATAATCACCTCAGTCGGTAGCTCCAAAAACTTCGGGTCAAACTGACCGACCACTGCACTTGGAAACTCCACCAAATCCCGCACTTCTTCAAGCAGGCTGGGAGAAATAGAGGCGTATCCCCCGACCGTCCGAGCCGCAGCTTTTACCTGCTCAGTAATAGTTGCTTTGCGTAGAGCCGGATCAACCTCAACTGAGGCAGCCTTGAGAGAAGCCACGTATTCAGCAGCATGGGGAATTAAAAGAGTCGCTGGGTAAAGGACTCGGTGACCCTGGGAAAGGCGATCGCTCGTAAAACTTTCCGAGCCATTTACCAACGTAATCGGCAACACCGCATCATCGATCAACGTCACCAGCCACCGAATAGGGCGCGGAAACCGCAAATCGCCATCACCCCAACGCATAAACCGCTTACCTTCTAGCCCAAAAATCCATTGCGGAATCAGTTCTTTCAAAATCTCGGCGGTTGGGCGACCTGAAATCTTTTGAGTGATAAAAATAAACTCGCCCTTGTCAGTACTCCGAATCTCAAAAGCGCTGACATCAACGTTCCGCGATCGCGCAAAGCCCTCTGCCGCTTTCGTTGGTTTACCATCTTTAAACGCCGCTTGTGCTGAAGGACCTTTGACCTCTTCTTGGCGATCGGGCTGTTGCGTAGGCAAGCCTTTAATCAGAATCGCCAGTCGTCGAGGCGTGCCGTATAGCTCTACAGATTCTGAAGTGAGGAAAGATTCGCTGAGACTGGTGGGAATGCGCGATCGCCATTGCTCCAAAGCCGAAGCCACAAAACTCGCGGGCAATTCTTCTGTGCCAACTTCCAACAAAAACGTCACCATACCGCACCAGCGCCAAATCAACCTCAACAGTTTACCGCGCCTACGCGAAATGCATGAAGCCTCGGCATTCTATCCAGCATTCTTTTTCCTGTCCCACCGTCTCTCTGACTGAAACACGTTTAAATGCCAAGCTGCGTCTAGAACCGTTGTCCGTCTCCTCCGCAAGATCAGGATTCATCAGTAAAGCAGCACCAAATACTGATGAACCATTTTCTTAAATCAAACAGGACACAAACTCGATTTAGAGCACAGCTTGGCATTGGTTCCGGGAACCATCACTCTTTAGTTAAGAATCAGGAAATTCCTGTTTTCTCTCCTATAAGAGTGGCTCTTACACCCTAGCGATGTAGTGACCCACAGGGCAGTCCCCTTATGGGTACTATTCACTTAGGTACGATTCAATTGGCTTCTCATTTTTGCCTAGAAATAAGGCGCAATTAGATGTACGAATCAATAGTTAGCAGCGTATTTTTTCTGTTCTTTTCAGTGTTCACAAAATGATTTTTTCAGGATTTTACTTTCTACTTATTTTTTGCTTCACTAATTCTTCAATTTTCTAACGTTAGAGTGCAAGCCAAATTGCCCATAACTAGAGTTAGCTCCCTTAAGAGTTCACAGTTAATTACTCTCTTTTCTTAATCTGTACCTATGACTAGCTCGCCTTCGATAATTCCATTTGTTGACCTTCAGTTTCAGCACCAGCCTATCCAAGACCAGATCGATCAAGCGATCCAGACTGTCGTTCGCCAGGGAGACTACGTTCTGGGTCAGGCTTTGAAAGAGTTTGAGCTTGAGTTTGCCCAAGCCTGTGGCATTCAGTACGGCGTTGGAGTTGCTTGTGGAACTGATGCGATCGCCCTCGGTTTACAAGCCTGCGGGATCGGCAAAGGCGATGAAGTCATTCTGCCTGCCAACACCTTTGTAGCCACACTCATTGGCGTACTTCGCAACGGAGCCACCCCCATTTTTGTCGATTGCGATCCTCAAACCGCTCTTATTGACCTGAACGCCGCAGAAGCAGCAATCACGCCTAAAACCCGCGCCATTGTTCCTGTCCATCTCTACGGTCAAATGGTTTCTCCGCGTCGCTTATTAGAGCTTGCCAGCACCTACGATTTAGTGATTTTTGAAGATGCTGCCCAAGCCCATCTTGCTGAACGGGAGGGCTACCGCGCGGGTTCGGTGGGCACCGCAGCCGCATTTAGCTTTTACCCCAGCAAAAACTTAGGCGCTTTTGGAGATGGCGGCATGGTCGTCACGCGAGAAGAAATTGTGGCGCAAACAATGCGATCGCTCCGCAACTATGGCGCGCCCCGTAAATACTTCCACACCGACTACGGCACAAACAGCCGTTTAGACACCCTACAAGCCGCTGTACTCAGGACAAAACTGCCTTATTTGCATGGGTGGAATAGCGATCGCCACCGCATTGCCCAACAGTACAATGCTCTCCTCCAACCCCTTGCCCCCTACGGTATTATTCCTCTAGAAAATCAGATTGGCGGCGGTCACGTTTACCATCTTTACGTCGTGCGAATCACAACAGACTGCCCTCTAGACCGCGATGCACTTCAAGCAGGCATGACCGATCTAGGCATTCAGACTGGCATTCATTACCCTATTCCTTGCCACCTACAACCCGCATTCCAGCATTTAGGCTATCCCGATGGCAGCTTCCCTCACTCCGAAGCCCTCAGCCAAGAAATTCTCTCCCTCCCTCTGTATCCTGGTCTGAGCGATGTCGCCATTCAACAGGTCGTCACCAGCATCAAAACCCTGCTAGGACTGTCTTCAGAAAAAACTCAGCCCTGTTCAAACATGGTTACTGTACAACCTCGTCCCGTCGTCCTCAATCAATAGCCATCTTCCAATATCAGCATCTATCTACAGTCCAAAATCACTGTCAGCCCGATCTGTTCATGGATTCTGGGCTGATTTTTTTATGTCTGTTGTCTCCCCAATTTTTTGGGGAATTCTACGGTTGGTTCTGCTGGACTTTATCAACCAGAACTCCGGTATTCCCATGATGCAAGCTAGATTCAAACGTTTCCCAATCAGCTATTTACCCGAGATCACTATCTTTGGCTTGCTTTTGGTGCTCTACGCCCCGATGCTCCTCCATTGGTACGACGGTTGGCTTCACAAAAATATCAGTACTGAACATGAGTACTTCAGTCACGGTTTGATTGGGCTACCGTTTGCAGCTTATCTGTGCTGGGATCGGCGCGATCGCTGGCTACAACTTCCCAACCGAACCCACTTCTCCGGCTTTGTCCTTCTCCTCGTCGGTACAGCCTTCTACCTCAGCAACCTTACCGACCTAGTTAACCTATCTTTGCCCGTAATGCTGGCAGGGCTTTGTCTCTGGTTCAAAGGTTTACCTGGCTTTCGGCTCCAGGCATTTCCTCTGCTGCTGGTTTTGCTGGCAACTCCCAACGAAATTCCCTATCTGATTGCGCCCTACACCTTGCCGCTGCAAAAGTTCATTGCTGGAACGGCAGGCTTTATCTTGGTGCAATTTGGTATGGAGGTTCGGGTCGAGCAAATTTACCTGTTTGTGAACGATCAAATTGTTGAAGTCGCGCCCTACTGTGCCGGGTTAAAGATGGTATTTACCAGCCTTTATGTCGGGCTAATGTTGTTGCAATGGACAGGCATCCAGATTTCTCGCGATCGCCTTTTACTGTTTTTCTCAGGCACCATCACTCTGAGCGTGGCTGCCAACATCATTCGCAACGCCCTCTTGAGTTTCTTTCATGGGACTGGACAAGAGCAGGCGTTTGAGTGGTTGCATGACGGTTGGGGCGGCGATCTTTATTCTACCTGTCTGTTGCTTCTATTGATTCCCCTGCTGAGAGGCGTGGAACGAATCACTGGAAACGATGATCCAGATGATTTTGAAGATCTTGACGACTTAGAAGTAGATCAAGCCTAGTCCTTTCACTCAAACCCAGCCATGATTTCTTCTCCTCAAGACTCTTCTCGATCGCCAATCCCTAAGCTACTAATCGTTTTATTTATTTTAGCGATCGCCACCTTCATCACCCTTCCCAATTACTTCACGGGCAACTGGGCATGGCAAAGAGTTCCCCAACTTGAACATGTTAAAGAACTCAAATCCATTCAAACCACAGGATTAGCGCTCCCCGGCTGGCACACGTTGGAGCAAGACAGGTTAGAGATTGGTGGGCATAAGTGGTCTGTACAAGCGATCGTTCCAGAAGCCGAAGCCAAAACCGCCACCCTTCAAAACGCAACTCTCCTGATGTTGCGTCCCCAAACTTGGCAAAGGGACATGCCCCAAGTGGACTGGGTAGATATCGACGGCGCACAGCGATGGACAGCCGATTCGATGCAATCTCTCAAATTTGTCGTTCCTAACGCTGTCGTTGGCACAGGTCAGCCGATTGAAATTGAAACCCGATTTTTGCGGGGTTGGCATGAAAAGCAGACTTACGCCGTTTTGCAATGGTACGCCTGGAAAACAGGCGGCAGTTCTGCACCAGGAGCATGGTTTTGGACAGATCAGTTCTCACAACTGCGCGATCGCCGTCGTACCGCCTGGGTCGCTATCAGTATTCTCATGCCCATCCAGCCATTGGGCGACATTGACACCCACAAACCCCAAGCCGAAGCCCTAGGCAAACTTGTCCAATCTACGCTCACCAGCGCTTTATAGGTCTCCCATGCGCCACCCTCTCCACTCCCTTTCAATTTTTTCTCTAATGGGGCTTTATGCTGCTTGCTTCACCCTCCCTGGTGCAGTGGCTTGGACATTTTTTGCTGATAGTGCCGTGGGACAAACAATCCCTGCTGAAGAACAGGAATCTACCCATCTTCAACTTCTGAATACAGCTCGACAACGTTTAATTCAACAGGAATTACCTCATTCTAATTCGTCTAATCTCAACGTTAACTCACTGCTATCTCACGAAAACTTTGAAATTTACCGCTTAGGTCCCGGTGACTCAGTATACGTAAATGTTCTGCGCTTCCCCGATCTTTCCTTTCAAGGAACCCTCGATCAGCAGGGCAACATGATTGTGCCGTTAACAGGTGCATTATCGTTTCAAGGATTAACTGTAGAACAGGCGCGTGAACAAATTCGGATCGGATTAGATCACTATATCGTCAATCCTCAAGTGGATGTTATTTTAATTGCACAACGCCCTGTTCAGGTCACGATCGCCGGAGAAGTTGTGAAACCCGGTTTTTATCCGCTGCAAGCACCTCAACTTGCCACTGCACTGGTGACAGCAGGCGGCACGACAGGACTGGCTGATTTGCGATCGGTAAGAATTCGCCGCACCCTAGCAGATGGTTCCGTTTTAGAACAGGACGTTGACCTGTTTTCGCCTTTACGAGACTCCCAATCCATTCCCAATGTTCGTCTAGCAGATGGCGATACGATCATCATTCCTACTCTCACGGCAGCGACGGATGCAGAATACGATCGTAACCTCATCGCCCGCTCTACCCTTGCTCAGCAGCAAATTAATATTCGGGTGCTCAACCGCGCTACAACTGCTGGGGGAAGTATCGGCAGCATTCAGCTTCCCAACGGCAGCACTTTCTTAGATGCTTTAACCACCATTTCTCCCGATCTCAGCAGCGCTAATCTGCGTGACATTGCGCTCGTTCGTTTTGACGTTCAACAAGGTAAAGCGATCGCCATTGAGCTAAATGGCAAAAAAGCAATTATGGGCGATATGTCTCAAAACCCCCGACTAGAGCAGAACGATGTCATTGTAGTGGGGCGCAATTTGATCGCTCGCATTACCAATACGCTCAATACTTTTACGCAGCCTTTTCGGGATGTTTTAGGGTTTATTTTATTCTTCAATTCTTTGACCAGCAGCGCCAGTAACCTGTTTCAACCAACAGGGACTTCTTCTTCGGGGTCTCGGCGATGACGGTTGGGGGAGGGTAAGCACGGGGACTTACCCCTAGCGATCGCCCTGTTTTTTGTTCTTTTACGCATTACTTTTTGTCCTATGGCTTCCCCATTGATTAAACGCTATCTGCTTGCTCTCGATCGCCACAAATGGGCTGGCGCTGCGGGTTGCGCTGTGGTCATTGGGCTTTCGGGCATTACCGTATTTCTTCAAACGGTTCCCGAAAACACCTATACAACTCAGGGGGTACTAACGTACAGTGCTCCGCCTGATACGTTTTCTGCTACAGGTGCTGTCCTTAAGAAAGAAGGACAATCCATGACCAAGGAGATGCTGTTATCGTCCTTTGTTTTGGGAACGACTTCTGACCGTCTTGTGAAGAAAAATATTAAGGTTAAGCCTAAAGAAATTAAAGAAAAAGCGATCGTTTTAATTACAGGTGGAAGCGGCGGCGAACCTCCCAAGGAAGGGGCAGCTCCTGCTGGAGGAGCTTTACGGATTGCCGTAACTTATAAAGACAGCAAGGAGGAAAAGTCTAAGTCAGTGGCGATCGCGCTCATGGAATCAATGGTTTTACAAAGCCGTGAATTCAACCGACAGCAGCTCAATGATATTATCCAAAACCTCAAACTTATCCTTCCTAAAGTAACAAGAGAGCTACAGACTGCTGAGAAGAACTTAGAGTCTTATGTCCGGCTACAAGGCGCTGCAATTCAGGCGGCAGAGAGCGGCAGTTTAGTAGGGGCAATCACCAGCAACCAACAGCAGCAGCGAGAAATTCGCCTCAATTTGGCAGGGGTCAAAGCCCAAATCCGCAGCTTGCAAGCTCGTTTAGGGCTGACTCCCGACCAAGCCTATGCAGCTTCAGCCCTAAGCGCCGACCCCATCATTGCCGACTTACGAGCCAGAATTTATCAAGCGCGATCGCAAATGGGCTTATTGTCCAAAACTTTGCGCCCCGATCATCCGTCCATGGTTGATTTACGGAACCAGCTTGCGTCCTTTGACCAATCGCTCCAGTCGCGGGTGGCAGAGGTTGCGGGCGGGGGACGATTAGCGGCTCCTTTAGCGGCAAGCAGTCAAATTCTTCAAGCTAGTAGCCTAGACCCTGCTCGTCAGCAGCTTGCTAGTACACTGGTGAGCTTGCAAACTCAATCGGAGACGCTGCAACAGCAGTTTAGCAATTTGCTTAGAACCGAACAGGAGTTGAAGCAAGACTATTCCAACATTCCCGACAAGCAACTGGGGCAGAAGCGGCTTGAGCAGCAGGTAGCATTAAAACAGGCTTTTTATGACCAAATTCAGGCAAAACTAGCAGATGTGACGCTTGCCCAACAGGAAACAGTGGGCAGTTTAGTGCTGGTTCAAACCCCTGAAACCGTTACAGAGGCGAAGCCAGGCACCAGTAAGCTGGTGATTTTGGTCGTGGGTAGCGTTATGGGCGTGTTTATTGGCGCAGGTTTGGTGCTGCTACTCGATGCGATCGATGCCAAGGTCTATACGCTAGAAGATTTGCAAAATATTTTGAGTCAGCAAGACGTGCCGATTTTAGGACTATTGCCCTATTTGCCCTGGGAGCAAGAGCATGTTTTACCTATTATTGACGAAGCGGGTTCGCCTTACCTGGAGCCATTTGAACGGCTGCGAAGTAATCTGCGGCGGACAACGGGCGGTAAGGCGCTGAAGATGCTGATGTTGACTAGCATTGTGAGGGAAGAAGGGAAAACGACTGCTGCTTACAATTTGGCGATCGCCTCTGCTAGAGCGGGCAAGCGTACATTATTAATTGAAGCCGATTTGCGATCGCCCTCCCGCGTCGCCTCCTTCGGTATTACCCCTGACCCCGATCGCCTGGTCGAACCTCTCCGCTATTATGGCAACCTCAACGAATGCATCCGTCTCGCTCCTGGTATCGAAAACCTATATATTGTTCCGAGTGCAGGACCTCAGCGACAGGCAGCCGCCATTTTAGAATCTAGCGAAATGCGTCACTTAATTGAAGACGGACGAGGACGATTCGATTGGATCATCATAGATGCACCCCCGCTCAGTCGTTGCAATGACGCTTTGCTGCTAGAGCCTTACACCGATGGGATGGTGCTGGTAACTCGACCCGGACAGACCGAAGAAGGCTTGCTGATTGAGACGGCACAGCAGTTTGTTGAGTCTGAGACGGTTCAGTTTTTGGGAGCGATTATCACTGATACGGATATCCCTATTCAGACACACGATTTAATGGCAGACTCATCACTCGATCTGAAAGAAGACCTGGAAAAAGCGGTTGCTCCTTAAGTTGAAAACGACACAGATGCCAAAAAGGACACAGCGCTGCTGTGTCCTTAAAAGACGATTGGAGTTGAAGGGAATAGGTTAGGAGTTTGTATACTTTAGTTTTAAAGCAACACGTTTAGGAAGTTGTTTCAGAACCATAGAGGGCAAGACTAAGGGCCATACCAAGGTGCCAATTAAAACAACGAGCCAAGAGGTGATATCTGACTTACAGGTAGAATTATCCTTGAGAAATGCGCTAAGCAAAATACCAAAAACTAATGTCGCCCCAGTAAGATACAGTATCATAATCTTTTTTCTCGTTATATTAATTACTCAGTAACCCAATCAAACCACCCGAATCTAGTTTGGACTATAGCGAAGATCGCGGAAGTTTTGAAACGTTTTATTTGCAACTCTAGTAAATATACTGAGGACTGAAAGGTAATGGCTAGATGCTGTGAGGTTGAGGGCGATCGCCCCAACCCCCGCAGTAGGAAGAACTGAAGTTGCAGGGAAACAAGGAACGGTGAAGATAAGGGCGATCGATACTTTTAGCAATATTCAGCCCTTGAGCCAACGTCTGCAATAAAAAGATTAGGACAAACTTGCTGTAGCCGACAAGGGGCTTAAGCCCCTTGTGCCAACTAAGCCAGATATGGCTATAGCCGCTAATTCACTTCATAAATTTCCCCATCAGGCATGGTTGCGCCTTTCAAGCAAGCCCCTTCTAAATTGGCTTCCCAAAGATTTGCCTGCCGTAAGTTGGCATGGCTCAAGTCGGCTCCTGCTAAATTTGCTCCAGCCAGGTTTGCCATGCTGAGATTGGCTTTAGTTAAGTTTGCACCTGAAAGGTTGGCTTCTCGCAAGGTAGCTTCCCGCAGATCTGCCTCATGCAAAATAGCGCGAGTCAGATCGGCGCTGTAGAGATTACTGCCGATTAAGTTTGCACCTACTAGGGTCGATCGCCTCAAGTTGGCATGGCTCAAATTTGCCATACAACAATTTGCCATGCTGAGGTTTGCCATGCTGAGATTGGCGTTGTAGAGCGTTGCTGCCACAAAAACGACAAGGTTCAACACTGCCATACTTAAGTCTGCTTCCCGTAAATCGGCTTCTTTGAGATTGGCTTTACTCAGTGTTGCTTCTCGCAAATCAGCCTGACTTAAATTGGCGGCATACAGGTTTGCCTGACTCAAATTGGCAGTGTAAAGCTTGGCATATTTTAAGTCTGCTTGTGTCAGATCAGCACCTTGCAGATCTGCGAGACAGCAATCGGCATGGCTCAAGTTGGTATGGCTGAGGTTAGCTTCTTTGAGAATAGCTTCACGAAAATTGGTATTTCGCAAATTCGCCCTGCTCAGGGAAGCAGCATGAAGATTTGCCCCTTGGAGCGTAGCAGCCTGTAGGTTTGCTTCTCGTAGGTCTGCGCCCACCAGATTGGCTAAGGTCAAATCTGCTTTTTCGAGGTTGGCAGTATAAAAAATTGCCTCTTTCAATTGGGCATGTCTAAGATTGGCACGGCTAAGGTCTGCCATACAAAAATCGGCATGATTGAGAGAAACTTCCCGCAGGTCAGCGTTATTCAGCACTGCCTCTCGAAGGTTCATGTTGGTAAACGTGGCGTGGCTCAGATCAGGTGTGATATCTGCATAGCGATCGCGCCAGTCATTCCAGACGGATATCCCTCGCTCAAGCAACGCTAGATGTTCCTGGTTTGCCATTGGATTGCACCTATGCAGCCTGGTCGTGGTGATGTGGCAGCAAATGGATTGCTGTGGAGGTGAAGAGTTGAGCCTCTTCCGGAGGTGAATCTTGGATGATGCAGTGCAGCCAAGGACAGGAGATTAAATCTAGGATTGAGCTTTGGCGCATCAGGCATACGAAAATCTGCACTTACTTGCGTCTAATATTCCCATCCTGTTTGGTGAAACCTCCAAACCTGTGAGGCGCTTGTGAGGTTGTACACGCATTGTTTATATTTTTATGCAAAGAAAAGTAGGAGCACTCTAAGCAGCGCTCCTACCGGAGTAAAAGAGTTTTATTTAGACTAATTCAGGCAGTTTTTTGGGTTCTTTGAGTTCTGTTTGAGGTTCGTCTTGCGGTAAGCCCAACACCCGTTGGTACATTTTGACGTATTCAACTGCTGATTTGTCCCAGCCAAAGTCTTGAGCCATACCGCGTTGCTGAAGTTCTCGCCATGCGTCTTTGAACTGGAAGGCTTCCCAGGCTCTGACCATGCAGGTGTACAGATCGAGGGGTTCGTAGCGATCGAAGCAGTAGCCCGTCCCAGTGTGCTCTGAAGGAACAAAGTGTTCGACGGTATCGACTAAGCCGCCTGTGCGTCGGACGATAGGAACGCAGCCGTAGCGAAGGGCGAGGAGTTGGCTAATGCCGCATGGCTCGAACCGAGATGGCATCAAGAATGCGTCGGAGCCAGCGTAGATGCGGCGGGCAAGGGTGTCGTTGTGCAACAGGTAGGAGGAAACGCGACCGGGGTAACGGGAAGCGATTTGCCAGAGCTGAGTTTCGTAATAGCGATCGCCCGTCCCCAGCACAATAAACTGAGCGTCGGTGTAGGCGATGAAGCGATCCATCATTTGAATGATTAAGTCCAACCCTTTCTGCTCGACTAAGCGAGAAACCATGCCCACCAAGAAGGCTTTAGAGTTGACCTCTAGCCCAAGTTCCTCTTGCAGCGCAATCTTATTGGCGGTACGTTGGTCAAGGGTCTCGGCGGTGAAGGGCGTGATGCTGCGATCGGTGGCAGGATTGTATAAGTCGCGATCGATACCGTTCAAGATTCCGGTCAATTTGCCGTTAATAAATGACAGCAATCCTTCTAGCTGCTCACCGTAAGCAGGAGTTTGAATTTGCTGAGCGTAGGTGGGAGATACGGTCGTGACCATGTTGGCAGACTGCACGGCTGCCGCCATGGTGTTATGTCCTTGCATGTACCAGGGACACCAGGTGATTTGCTGCAAGCGCCAGCGCCAAGGACCCTGGTATGCCAGGTTGTGAATAGTGAAAACGGTGGCAATACTAGGATCTTCCTGCATCCAGACCGGAATCATTCCCGTGTGCCAGTCGTGGCAATGCACAATATCGGGCTTCCAGTAGTTCCAGCAAAATTCTGTTGCCCCGTTGGCAAACAGGGTAAACCGCCAATCCTCGCCTTCACCAGAATAGATGAAGCGAGGGGCAAAGGCAGGGTGCTTGAAAAGATAAAGCGGCACTTCTGAACCCAGCTTCGTTTCGTAAACGCTGAAGCTTTGGTACATGGCAGTGCCTTCCCAAACTGGCTCTTTGGGCACCTTAACTTTGTCATCAACAAAGCCGTAATAGGGCATAAAGACTCGTACATCATGCCCCATTGCGCGTAAGACTTTGGGTAGCGCTCCGACCACATCTCCCATGCCCCCAACTTTGGCAATGGGAGCTGCTTCTGCTGCAACAAACAGAATCCGCATACTAATACCTCTGTCCCCGCGATAGATAAAACTAATTGAGCTGCCGCTCGCTAAGTCTCAATCTACAGTAAACCTGCGACAAAATATCGCCGTATTTCAGGGTGGGTAAGCACAGAGCTAGGAACTTGCCTTGCTGCTCCTAAGCTCCTCGTTGAACTTCGATGAAGATGGCTTCGAGGATTTCGGTTGCGCCTTGTTGCCGTAATGTCCGCGCTAGTTGGATACCTAGAGCTTCGGCTTCGCTGGCGAGTCCGGTAACGGTATCCTTTACCATTTTTTGCCCATCGACGCTGGCAACCAGCCCAGTGAGGGTAAGAGATTCGCCATTAATAACGGTGTTGACCCCGATGGGCACCTGACAGCCGCCTTCTAACTCACGCAAGAAAGCGCGTTCGGCATAGCAGCGTTGGGTAGTGGGCTTGTGTTCTAGCGCTTTGAGAAGCTGTAGGACTTCTGGGTCATCGCTGCGACATTCGATGCCGAGTGCGCCTTGCCCGACGGCGTGGAGGGAGATTTCAGGGGAGATAATTTGGTGGACACGATCTGCCATGTCGAGGCGGTGAAGTCCAGCGACTGCCAGAATGATCGCATCGAATTCGCCGGAGTCGAGTTTCTGGAGACGAGTGTTGAGGTTGCCCCGAATGTCTTTGAAGATGAAGTGGGGGTAGTGATGGCGAAGTTGTGCCAGTCGCCGTAGGGAGGATGTGCCAACGATCGCCCCTGCTGGCAAAGTATCAAGCTGCTTATCCTTGTGCTTAGCATGGACGACCAGACCATCAGCCGGGTCTTCACGCTCGGTAATGCAGCCCAGCACCAGACCTTCAGGAAGGTTGGTTGGCAAATCTTTGAGGGAATGGACGGCGAAGTCGGTATCGCCAGAAAGCATGCCGTTTTCGAGTTCTTTGGTGAAGAGACCTTTGTCACCAATTTTGGCAAGGGGTACGTCGAGGATTTTATCGCCCTGCGTACTCATGGTGTGGACTTCAAATTTGCGATCGCCAAAATGCTTCTGCAATTCAGCTTGCACCCAATGGGTTTGGACTAGGGCGAGCTGACTTTTACGAGAGCCGATCCGGATTGGACGAGGAGGACTTGCAACCATTTGTAAATCAATGTTTAGAAACACTGCGGAAGGTAAATAAGCCTGGGCTGGCACTTAGCTAGTCTACCTCAGTGGGGGACGTTGGGGGATAGGGAAAGTTTAGAATTGGGGGGACAGGATGCGTTATAACTTAAAACGTTTCCCAGCCATACCAAGGATGCTTTTTCTGGGTTGAATGGGGATGTTAAAAAATTAATTTTTGTTACAGCAAGGGTAACTATGTATATTGTGCAAATCGCCTCAGAATGTGCCCCGGTCATCAAAGCTGGCGGTTTAGGGGATGTGGTTTACGGGTTGAGTCGTGAGTTAGAGGCTCGCGGCAACACCGTAGAACTCGTCCTACCCATGTATGACTGTATGAGATATGACCACATTTGGGGCATTCATATTGCGTATCAAGATTTGTGGGTGCCTTGGTACGATGGGAGGATTCACTGCACAGTGTATTGTGGCTGGGTGCATGGGCTGCTTTGCTTTTTCATTGAGCCGCATTCACAGGATAGTTTTTTTGACCGGGGTAAGGTTTACGGTGACTCAGATGACAATATGCGTTTTGCATTCTTTAGCAAGGCAGCGTTAGAGTTTTTGCAACAGAGTGGTAAAAAACCTGCTGTAATTCATTGTCATGATTGGCAAACCGGATTAATTCCAGTTTTACTCTACGAAGTTTATCAGCATCATGGAATGGCGTATCAGCGGGTTTGTTACACCATTCATAACTTTAAGCATCAGGGCATAGCAGGTGCTGAGATGTTGGCGGCGACAGGATTAAATAATGTGGAATATTATTTTGATTACAGTCGGCTTCAAGATAATTTCAATCCGTTCGCACTCAATTTCATGAAGGCTGGCATTGTTTATTCAAACTATGTCACCACTGTTTCGCCCCACCATGCATGGGAGGCGCGGTTTACAGAAATTGGCTATGGACTAGGGCATACTTTGGAGTTGCACCAAAGTAAGTTTACTGGAGTGTTAAACGGAATTGATTATACGGTATGGAATCCGGAAGATGATCATTACATTCCTGATTCCTATAATACTGAAAGTTTCGAGGGCAAAGCAAAGAATAAGAAGGCTTTGCGCGATCGCCTCCTCTTGCAAGACTCTGATAAGGCGATCGTTGCCTTCATTGGTCGTCTAGATGAACAAAAGGGTGTACACCTAGTTCATCATGCCATTTACTACACGCTTCAAAAAGATGCTCAGTTCGTCTTGCTAGGTTCGGCAACTGAAGCCAGTATTAATGATACTTTTTGGCACGAAAAACAATACTTGAACGATAGCCCTGATTGCCATTTAGAACTGGGCTTTAATGAGGAGTTATCTCATCTTATCTATGCAGGGGCAGACATGATCATTGTCCCCAGTAATTACGAACCCTGTGGCTTAACGCAAATGATTGGGATGCGGTACGGTACGGTGCCGATCGTGCGAGGTGTGGGTGGGCTAGTGAGTACAGTTTTTGACTGGGATTATGATCCTGATCATCCGGTGGAAGAACGCAATGGGTTTGTGTTTTATCAGACTGATTTTCGGGGACTGGAATCGGCGATCGAACGGGCGATCGATTTGTGGAAGTTTGCGCCTGATCAGTTTGAGGCGTTGGCAATCCAGGGAATGAATTGTGATTATTCTTGGAAGCAGTCGGCGGAGACTTATAGCAATATTTATGAGTTTATTCGACACAAGTAGAAGGTAATTTAGTCAGTTCTATCAGACAAAAGGAGATATTTATTATGAGCACATCTGTCACCTACTCATCCCCCTGTCATTATTTCAATAAAAATGGTGAACTTCAATCCTCTACGACTTGTTCCATCAACCTTGGTATTGTGGAACAAACAAATCAAGCTAGGTTCATCGTCAGTTTTCCTGATAAGGTGAGTGAAGTTACTATTTTTGCCAGTGCTAATAATCCCAAAGCAACAGCCAATGACATTTCTGCAGGAGTAGCAACGGGCGGAGGCAACGTTGTCGTAGCGACGGTTGAAGGAGAAGTTTTCATTTTCAAAGCACCTCAAGCTGGTGATCCACCCTTAACATCTGTTAGTTTTGGCAATTAGAGCCTATATTAGTGGTCAAGTAACTCACAAAGTTACCCGAAACTTCTCAATAACAGTACGGTCAGCATGACACCAAGCCACTTGAAATTACAATAGAGTAAATGAGTTTTCAGTGGAATCCAAGTAAAGCAGTCAGTAATGCTGAGAAGCATGGTGTATCTTTTGAGGAGGCAGTTACAGTTTTCGGAGATCCACTAGCGGTAACAATTTCAGACCCTGATCATTCCGTAGGCGAATTTCGTCTTTTGACTACAGGACTATCGCGATCGCAACGGCTTTTGGTGGTATCCCACACGGAACGAGCAGATGAAGTACGTTTAATTAGCGCCCGTTTAGCTACTCGACAGGAGAGAAGAAGTTATGAGTCAGGAATCTGAAACAAGCGTTAATGATGAGATGAGACCGGAGTATGACTTTTCAGTTGGTGTTCGCGGTAAGTATTATGAAGCTTACAAGCAATCTACTAATGTTGTGGTACTTGACCCAGATGTAGCAGAAGTCTTTCGAGATTCAGCTTCTGTGAATGAGGCTTTGAGGTTGCTTACGAAAATTGCAAAATCAACGGTAGCATAACAATTGCATTGGAGCGGACTAACGCAAGTTCTTCGTGCATTGCCAAGCTGACTGGCATCTGCTCAATACTCCCATTGGATTATAAGCTAGGGCTTTGCAGGTAGCGTAAATAATGGAACTGCGAACGGAACTCTTGACACAGCCTCAATTAGAACGGGAAATTAGCAGTATTATCAATTTTCTACAATGCAAAGGCAAGCACGACTTGGTTGTGTCTTATGGTTGGGGTTGCGATTTAGATGTAAACGAGCTTTACCAAGAAAAGCCCTTGCCGCTATTGGAATTGCATAGCTTTATTGTGCAAAGCATTCAATTAGGTATCTTTGCAGTTGGTAAGGCTGATTTGTACATTAACAGTCAAGATGAAGAAATTGGTTTTGTTCTTTGCCATGAGTCCAATGTTCATGTGACGACGCAAAATAGAGAACTGGCACAAGAAGTAGCTTCAGAATGGGCGGAACGAGGCTATTCATACTATGAGATAGCCCTGAAGTCATAGTCAGGATAGTTGCGGCAACAATGCACCTGCGCTTTCTCGTGGGTGTCATTAAGGGGTTCGGGCGGATGTCCTGGGTGAGCTATGGCGTTATGTAGCTGAGTTTTCTGGTGAAACGGGCAGTTTGAGAATCATCTACGATCGCCATCTCTACACTCAAAGATATTTTTCTTCTTCTTGCATAACAGATTCGAGAAAGCCGATTAATCCAGCAATCAAGTTATTCCTTTGGGAGTTTAGGTGGACACCAAAACAGGTTTCTGCTTGAAACTCCTAGCGACTCCAGAATGCCGCGCATTACCTCTGCACAATATTTCCAATGCCCCAAGTCCTCGTACATGCGATCGGGCTGAAACTCAATATTGTGATGTGACACATGGGGCAGGTTAGCGAACTCATCGGAGGATTGAGGAGAAAGGATTAAGAGGTGAAAGGGCTTCCCGTTGCACTGTTCTTCTAACTTGTTGACTAGATTAATTACGCCTCCGCGATCGCCAATCCCTGTCCGCACGAAAAGCACTTTGTCACAATGATCAATGGCATACCAAAATCTTCCAGCACGGGCTGTATAGCGATCGCGCATTCGTTCATGAACGGGAGCCATGTTGTGAATAGGATCATCCGTTTCGTCAATTTCATGGGCAAAAGATAGACCTGTCCATTTACTATGGTAAATTCGTTTTTCGTCAGAGTTATAGTGCAGAAAATCTGGGTTCCACATGTCATAGAACCGGGATTCGATCATATCAGCAACATCGCTAATTGCAGTAGTGCGCGTTAGATCGAACGGAAAAGCCGGACCGTCATATTCCATTTTGTACAACATCATGCGAACGGCACAGCGATCGCCTAACGGAAGAATGGCGACACGGCTAACGTCTGACAATTTGCATTTATATTGGAACAGCAATGCGGATCTAGGAGGGGCTTTAACTCGGCTTTCCAAACCGCTGTTACCAATCATTAAAGTCCGAAAAGGCTGATCGGGATAAAGTGGATCTTCATACAGACCTGATGGCATCGCTTTTAGGGCGTTACAGACTTCCTTCCACATCGGCTGAATATTGTATTCATTGGTTGATTCGTTGATGATGCGGATGTGATGATCGTCTTCTTTTAAAATCCCAACGTCTCCGTCGTAGAACAATAGTTGTGAGTTGCTAGACGAAGACGGATTGAATGCCGCGCTGTATTCCAGGTCTACACCGGGAGGAATATCGACTGTAGTTTCGATCGCCCCATCCATTTGCACAGCAAAAAAAGGAAGTACCCCTGGCTGATGATGATGGGCACTATAAAGACCTGGCATTAAGCCTACCTGATGCTGCCCTGCCTGATGTTGCAGGGCAGTTTGCAATTCCTGCCAGTCAGGGGTAATGGTGTAATGGTAAGGCGATGAATTGCGAATCTTCAGTCGGTTTTCTTGAGGATAGGCAGAAATCTGAAACCCTTCCTGATCTCGATAGACTGAGACTTCATTTATTTGCTGCCACCGTTGGTTTTCTTTTGCCAATTGTTCTCGGTTCATCTCAAATAGGCGCAGATCGATCGCTTCATACATCAAGCGATGACCCAGTGTATTTGGATGTGCCGGATCAAAGAAGGTTCCGGCTTTCCAGGCTCCCTGCCCATTGTCTACCGCCGCTAACCAATCCAGTACGGGAACACCCCAACTCAACATCCGGCGATGAGTTTCTTGCAGCAACTCGTACTGTTCGATCGCATAGTCGCCATGGGGATAAACGCCGCCCAAAATTGGATAGGCTCCCAGTTTTCGCGTCATTTTTATAAGCTGTTGCAACCCATTTTCAAACCGCCGTTGCACGACCCGTCGTTGATGAGGAAGACAATGCGCCAACCCTTCGTTGCCTAGAGAGAGGGCAATGATCACGATATCCGGCTTTTCTGAGGCAACGGCTGACGCAAACCGGGCGATCGTGCGGCTCACATTCGCTCCTACTTCTGCCACATTAACCAGGTGATGACTGTAGGTTTGCTGCAAGGTCTGCCCCAACTGGGTAGCCCAGCCGTTTAACAACCAAGCCTTATGCCCTCGTGCCACGGAACTGCCAATGACTACAATTTTGAGTCCTTTCGCTCCAGGGTCTAGGGGCATTTCGGCAGCAGGTTCTACGATCGCCTCAACATATCCAAATGGGTAAGGCTGCCAATAACCCCATTCGCCATCGTCTATTACAAGGGTTTGGGACTGATGGGATTGATGGGATTGATGGGGCGGATGGGGCAGATTTTTAGGAGCGATCGCAATCCAGCGGTTTGCACTGAAAGGCTCCCATTTCACGCTGCCTTTTGCACCCAAACGCACATACTTGTATTCAATGCCTTGAGGGATCGAACTGAGCGCGGGTTGCAGATCGATGTCTGTATCTGTCCACCAGAGGGGATAGCGATCGGCAGTCGTTTGGAGCCGAATGCATTTTGTCGCATCCCATAATCCCAATTCGGCAGTAGAACCAACCACACCAATAGCTTCGCCCATTTGGGTATGAGCAATAATTTGGAACCGATACATAAGGCTCCCTTTTATTTAGGAATATTTATTTAGAAATTAAGATGCTGTGCCAGAAACTTAAATCCCCACGATATTTTGAAGGTATCACGGCGATAGCGTAAGGTCTGTCTTGAAGATAACCTTCTGATTGCATTGCCGCGATCTTAGAATTGTATTTAAGGAGAAAAATGGCAAAGACAGAACGGGAAAAAATGCTGTCAAATGAGCTATATTTAGCCACTGATCCTGAGCTGAAGGGCATGTACAATCAGGCTAAAAGTCTCCTACACGCTTTTAATACCTCACATCCCGACGAGATCAAAAAAAGAGAGGAGATTATCCGCACTCTGTTTGGGGCGATCGGTCAAAAATTTGACATACAGCCACCTTTTCAGTGTGACTATGGTTGCCACATTTACGCAAAAGAGAATTTATACATTAACTGCGACTGCGTTATTTTAGATTGCAACCATGTTTACATGGGTCGCAACGTGCTGCTGGCTCCCAAAGTTCAAATTTACACGGCATATCATCCTTTAGATGCAGAACCTAGAAGATCTGGCTTAGAGCTGGCTGCGCCTATCACCATTGGGGATGACGTTTGGATTGGCGGCGGCGCTATTCTTTGTCCAGGAGTAAAAATCGGCGACAACACTACAATTGGTGCAGGCAGCATTGTGACACGAGATGTCCCCAGCAACGTTGTGGCAGCAGGCAATCCTTGCCGAGTGATTAGAGAGTTGTAGAAGTAGAGAGATGTAAAGGTGTTTTTCTCTGTCATGCCCTTAGAATGGTAAAAGATGGTAGGTAAATATACATATTACAGATGGAAAATATGACGACGGGTATCGAGGCTCAGATGAGTGGGACTCTCTCTGCCCGTGAGCTACAAATTGTTGAACTTGTAGCAGCGGGTTCAACCAACCAGGAAATTGCCGAAAAGCTAGAAATTAGTAAGCGAACCGTTGATAACCACATCAGTAATATCTTGACCAAAACAGCAACTAGCAACCGTGTGGCATTGGTTCGCTGGGCAGTGCAGTGGGGTAAAGTTTGCCTGGATGAAGTTAATAGCTGCACCATGCCGATCGCCCCCAACCATTTACCCCCACCGCACTCAGAGGTATAAATTATGACACCTACCCGATGGTCATCTCCTCAAATGCCCCTTGCCATTTATCGAGAAGTGGAAGCTCATTTGCGTCAGGTGGAGGGAGTGGAGGTGGAAGTGTTGCCCCAGACCTCTCAGCAGTTTGAGTATCTCAAAAGTCAGGCGGGTGGGCTGTCAATTTGCTACGACTCAGAGGCAGATGAAGAATCTCGTCGTCGAGTCGAGCAGATTTTGGCTTATTATGGCGATCGCTATGCCCCTTGGGAACCCGTTCAGTAAGCCTTTTGTAAGCCTTTTGTAGATTAAGAGCACCATGAGCCTGATTCAAGTATCTCGCGGAACGCGCGACCTCCTGCCTGAAGAAATCCAGTACTGGCAACAGATCGAAGCGATCGCCCGTGAGGTTTTTGGCAGAGCCACCTATCAAGAAATTCGTACCCCCATTTTTGAGCAAACTGATTTGTTTGAGCGGGGCATCGGCGAAGCCACCGATGTGGTCAGCAAAGAAATGTACACCTTCCAAGACCGGGGCGAGCGATCGCTGACTCTGCGCCCTGAAGGAACGGCGGGAGTAGTTCGCTCTTACATTCAGCACAATCTCCAGGCTCAAGGCGAAATTCAACGGCTTTGGTATGCAGGGCCGATGTTTCGCTACGAGCGACCCCAGGCTGGACGGCAACGGCAGTTTCATCAGGTGGGCATTGAGGCGTTGGGCAGCGCTGATCCCCGTGCGGATGCTGAGGTAATTGCGATCGCCAATGATTTGCTAAAAGCCATTGGTCTAAAGAATTTGCGCTTAGAATTTAACTCAATTGGCGATCGGCAAGACCGTCTCCAGTACCGCGAAGCACTCGTTACGTTCCTCACGCCTTACAAGGATGATCTTGATCCCGATTCCCGCGATCGCCTAACCCGTAATCCTCTACGAATCTTAGACACTAAGGATCAAAAAACCCAAGACATTTTACAAAACGTTCCTAACATTCATGATCACCTCAGTCCAGATTCTCAAAAGCGATTTGAACAAGTCCAGCAGTTGCTGACCGATTTAGGGATCGATTACAACATCAATGCCAAGCTAGTGCGCGGGCTGGATTACTACACTCATACTGTTTTTGAAATCCAATCCGATGACCTGGGAGCACAGGCAACTGTTTGTGCAGGCGGACGTTACGACGGGCTTGTGAAAGAACTGGGTGGTCCAGAAACCCCAGCGGTGGGTTGGGCGATCGGGCTAGAGCGGCTAGTGATTTTGATGCAGCAGCTACAGCCTCTAACGGCTCCTAGGCTTGACTTTTATGTGGTGTCGAGGGGCGATCGCGCGGAAGCACAAGCCTTAAAGGTTGCCCAAACTTTGCGACAACTGGGGTTTTCGGCAGAACTTGACCTGAGTGGCAGCGCTTTTGGCAAACAGTTTAAGCGGGCAGATCGGAAAGGCGCAGTGGCTTGCTTAATTTTGGGAGATACTGAGGCGGAAAATTTGACCGTACAGTTGAAATGGCTGGCTTCTGGAGAGCAAAAGGCGATCGCCCAATTAGACCTTCCGCACCTTGCCCATGAGTTACGCCAGCAAATTAGCGCCAACCTTCCCCCGCTTAAATAGGATCAGGCACGAAAAATTTGCAAATCAGCCAGTTCAAAAACCGCCACACCTTCAAAATTGCCTACTTACAGATTCAATACAATCGGAGCTGCTAAACAAGATAGAATGACCCCGTGGTGTGAATAGGTAAAAATGACTAGTCAAACTTTGATTGATGATCGGGCAGTTCAATTCTCTACATCTGCCGTATCCGATTCAGCCCAGGCGATCGCTTCTGGTAATACGATTCCGTTAGAAAACCCTAAAAAACTCCCCTATCAAGCGACTCATCAGGTTGAGCTACTTCACCTCCAAGCAGAAACCGAGGCGCTTTTACAAGAGATTCAGACTGTCAAGCAGCAGCGCGTTAACTTGACTCAGTAATTTGGCTCAGTAAACTAAATGCTAATTGTCTTGCCTTCAAAAACCTGGCATGATAATCGCATGATGACATTCTTATTCTCTATACTTTTAACCCTTCTAACTTGGCTGGGAGCAATGCCTGCCCAAGCGGTAGATTCTGCCGAAATCAGCCCATCTGTTGCTGCCCCAGTCAATCTAGAACTAGTAGAAGATCTTCGTTCCAAAGCATTTGAAGCTACAAATAAAGGCAATTTTGTAGCCGCCGAAGACTACTGGAGCAAACTGATTGAGCAACTCCCAGAGGAACCCGCTGTTTGGAGTAATCGGGGCAACGCTAGAGTTAGCCAAAATAAGCTCGAAGCGGCGATCGCCGACTACGAAAAATCGATGGAACTGGCTCCAACTGCTCCTGATCCCTATCTCAATCGAGGCGCGGCTTTAGAAGGCTTAGGCAAATGGGACGAAGCGATCGCCGATTACAACCATGTTCTTGAACTCGACCCTAACGATCCGGCTGCTTACAACAATCGCGGTAATGCTAAAGGCGGACTGGGGCAATGGGATGAGGCGATCGCCGACTATAAAAAAGCGGCAGACATGGCACCTCAATATGTCTTCGCGCGTGCTAACTATGCCTTAGCCCAGTACCAAATTGGCGAAACTAGCGAAGCCATCCGCCAAATGAAAAATCTGGTGCGGAAATACCCTAACTTTGCCGATATGCGAGCAGCTTTGACGGCGGCACTGTGGGCAACTGGCGATCGCGGTGAAGCTGAAAGCAACTGGGTTGCAGCCGTAGGACTAGATCGCCGTTACAAGAAAATTGATTGGGTGACACAAGTTCGGCGCTGGCCGCCAGCCATGTCTGCGGCACTAGAGAAATTTCTAACGTTGAAGTAGGGCGGAAGCGCTCAAGACTGACTCTCATGATCCTCATACGCTGCGACAATCCGCTGCACTAAGGCATGACGCACCACATCAGCCTTAGTTAATTCGCAAAAAGCAATTCCGTCTACATTTTTCAAAATCCGCTTAGCCGCTGCTAGTCCCGACTGTTGATGAGACGGTAAATCGGTCTGCGTCGTATCGCCTGTGACCACCATGCGCGATCGAAACCCTAGCCGAGTCAGCACCATTTTCATTTGAGAAGGCGTTGTATTCTGCGCCTCATCCAAAATGACAAAGGCATTGTTCAGCGTTCGCCCTCGCATATAAGCCAACGGTGCAACCTCGATAATGCCTCGCTCCATCAGGTTAGGAATTTTTTCTGCATCCATCATTTCATGCAGGGCATCGTAGAGAGGACGCAGGTAAGGATCAATTTTCTGCTGCAAATCTCCAGGCAGGAAGCCCAGCTTCTCCCCAGCCTCGACCGCCGGACGGGTCAGAACAATCCTCTCATATTGGTTAGCCATGAGCGCTTGAACTGCGACCACTGCCGCCAAAAAAGTCTTGCCTGTACCCGCAGGGCCTGAGCAAAAAGTCATCTCATGGGTGCGGATTGCTTGGATATATTGCCGCTGCTTAAAAGTTTTTGCCCGAATTTCTTCGCCTCGACGAGTGCGGGCAATTACGTCTCGTTGCAGCTCTTGAAGCTCATCCTGGGTCTGAGTTTTGAGCGCGTGTCGAGCCGTGACAATATCGACCCCTGTGACTGCCTTTCCGAGTCCCAAGTAAGATTCGA
>JBBRCV010000008.1:0-51039 GCA_038204505.1 Elainellales cyanobacterium | reverse complement strand
GCCAAACAGAAAAAATTCGCTTAGCTCAGCCATACTCAGATCAGGATAGATTGATGGATTTTGAATTCTCCATCGATTCCAAGTTCCCCTGCCTTGCTTCAATAAAGATAGATGTTCTTCATTAGCCATTACTGGTTTCCTGGCGTACCTGATACTTACTTATCTCGATTCTATGAACAGTAGGAGATGAAACAACTCGGTTGTTCTGGAATTGATGAGATCTTCACCAGAGCCTTACGATCGCCCAAGTAGAACCACTGAGAGATAATAAATGAGAGCCGATCGCCTAGAGGAAACTACCCATGGTTCAAACTTCTGAGAGGACATTAACGCTAGAGGAGTTTTTGGCGCTACCCGAAACGAAACCTGCCAGTGAATATATTGATGGACAAGTGAGCCAGAAACCAATGCCCCAAGGAAAACACAGCCTCTTACAGACTGAATTAGTCCCAACGATTAATGCCATCGTCAAACCGCAGCGACTTGCCGTTGCTTTTCTAGAGCTAAGATGCACTTTTGGAGGGCGATCGACGGTTCCTGATATTGCAGTATTTACGTATGACAGGATTCCATTGGACAATCAGGGCAGAGTACAGAACGTGTTCAAAACTGCACCCGACTGGACAATTGAGATTCTTTCACCCGCTCAAAGCCAGAATCGCGTGACTCGCAATATCGTTCACTGCCTTAATCATGGCTGCCAGTTGGGCTGGCTTCTTGATCCAGAAGATGAAACGGTTCTGTCTTATCCTCCGGGCAAATCGCCTGAGTTTTTTGAAGATCCAGCCGACTTACTGCCAGTCCCAGACTTTGCAAAAGATCTGAAGCTGACTCTGGAAGAATTGTTTAATTTTCTGCGGCTTTAACTGGGCTAACTTTGGCGCGATACAGCAATTTTTCGCCCTGCCGATATCCGGTGTAGCGCACTTTCACCCGATCGCCCACCTCAGCATTACCTTCCATTAACTGATGAATCTGTGGATCGTAGGCAACTTCTGCACCAACGGGGGCGATCGCTTCCAGTCCCCAAGCTTTGACCAACTGCTCGACCGGACGCATCAGCGGCAACAGTCGGCTAGCAGGAACGTCATTTTGTTGCGCCGCATAAGCCGCTGTTGGGTATTGAATTAGCCAGGATTCGAGAATTTGTAGGCTGGTGTTCTGAAATTCTTGTTGCAAGATTTCTTGCTGCTGTTGCAGTTGGAGTTGAAGCCGTTGGTATTCTTGCTGAAGGTTGGAATCGGTTGGAGTGACAATCGCTACTTCGGAAAACTTTGCCACTAACTCAACTATAGAAACCTGGAGCGCTTGAGCTAATTTGTGAAGCGACTCTACCCGCATTTTTGCCGCCTGTCCCTTATTAAGCTGCTTGACTTGCCACTCAGAAACCTCAGCCGCGCGACTCAGAGCTTTGAGGCTGGGAATGTTGGCTTGTTGAAGGAGCGATCGCAATCGCTGCGGGTAAGAATCTTGCATGATTATGTCTAGGAACAGCCTAGCGTTTAAGAACAGCCGAGGGATTCTCGCGTATCTACGCCAGTTACCGGATTCACACCACTGGCAGTTTTACAAAGTTGCAGCGTTTGAGTGCGATCGAGAACCGTATCGGTGAAGTCAGCGCCAGTTACGTTAGCATCTCGAAGGCTCGTCTTCAGCATCATGGCAGAATTCAAAATTGCATCGGTCAAGTCTGCGCCCGACAGGTTGGTAATGTAGGCAATGCCGTCGCTAAAATCGACTGCGTGGAGGTTAGCATTTTTCAAATCGGCTCCGTTAAATACGGCTCCTCGTAGGTCTGCGCCGCTAAAGTTGGCTTCTTTTAATTTGGCATCGCTAAATTCAGCTTGAATTAAACTCTGCCCTGAATAATCTTTACTCGTTGATTCAGCGTCATCATACGCCCGAATTGCTGCCGAGCTAGCCGCTTGAGCGGGAGGGGGAAGGGTCACTAGAATCAAAAATAGAATGACGATGCTAAACAACTGCCGGAAGATACGCATGGTGAGAGGGAAAAATCAAGGGCTTTGTCAAACTTAACATTTTCTGACCCCTTGGCTTTTTTGATTATTTCCTTCTCAGGCGAACCATAAAAAATCCGTCCATGTTCTGTTGATGAGGCAGCACTCTTAGCCATCCCCGTTCTGTGACAAATTGTTCGGCTAGATGACCTGATTCAGGTGCGGCAATATGCCACTGGGGAGAATCTTGCAAGAACCGTTCAATCACCGCTTCGTTTTCGGCAGTGTGCAGCGTACAGGTGGCATAGACCAGGGTGCCTTGAGGCTTAACCCAAGTGGCAGCCTGATTAAGTAACTCAGTTTGGAGTTGAGCCAGTTTTTGAACAGATTCAGGAGTTTGTCGCCAGCGGGCATCGGCATGACGATGGAGAGTGCCTAAGCCGGAGCACGGGGCATCTAAAAGGACGCGATCGCCTTTCCCTACAAACTGCGGCTGATTGCGGCTGTCTTCGGCATGGATTTGAATAGCATGAAGCTGAAGACGGTTGGCGTTTTCTTGAAGCTTCTTGAGGCGGGAAGCTTGGCGATCGCATCCCCAAATTACGCCCTGGTCTTGCATCAGCTCAGCAATGTGCGTCGTTTTTCCACCCGGAGCAGCACAGGCATCAATCACCGTTTCTCCAGGCTGCGGATCGAGCAAATGCCCGACGAGTTGTGCACTACAGTCTTGCACCGACCACCAGCCTTCGGCAAAGCCAGGGAGTTTTTGAATGTTGCCTGTACCTTGGGGTAATCGGAGCGCCTGGGGCAAGGGCGGTACGCGCTGAACGGCTATTTCGGCAGCTTGCATGGCTGCTTCGACCTGTTCGAGGGAGGTTTTTAGGGGATTGATGCGGAGATCGATATGGGGCGATCGGTTAAACCAGGCGCATAGCTCCTCGGTGGCTGTAACCCCAAATTGCTCTAACCAGACTTCGACAATCCAGTCAGGATAGCTGTGAAAAATACCTAGCCTTGCCACTGGATCTTCTGGCAGCACCAAGGGATCGCCCTTTTCCGCTAGACGAATGTACTGCCGCAGCAAACCATTAGCAAACCCAGCTAGACCCTTAAAGCCGTTCTGTTTGGTCATTTCTACCGTCGTATCGACAGCGGCAGAAGCGGGGATGTGGTCGAGATAGCGCAACTGGTAAAGTCCCAAGTGCAGCATCAGCCGTAGATCTGTAGGCTGTTGGTCGATCGGTTTGGTGGCGAACTGACCCACTAGTGCATCCAATGTTCTTTGGCGGCGGACGCTGCCGTAGACCAACTCCGTGACCAGGCGGCGATCGGGGGCATTCAAAGAGGCTTGACGAAGGACTTGATCGAGGGCGACATCAGCAAAAGCGCCACTATGGACAGAGCGGAGGGCAACAAAGGCGCATTCACGGGCAGAACGATCGGGCGATCGAGACGGGTCAGGCGATCGACGGTCAGCCATTATGCTCTCACCTGTGGACTTAACGCCGCCTTGGGATAAGGAAGGCGCTGATGGTTGAACTGGAGCCAAACTTGCACAAAAATTTCAGCAATGCGGGTCATTTCTTCGCGGTTCAGACCTGATTCAAGTAACTGATCATCTTGCCAGCGCGCCCGCAGAATCCGGTTAACCATGGCGAGGGCTTCCTCACGAGATGCCTCTTTAAGCGATCGCAGTGCTGCCTCACAAGAGTCTGCCAACATAACAATGCCCGTTTCTCGGCTCTGGGGAATGGGTCCGTCGTAGCGAAAATCAGCTTCGTTGACCGTCAGTTCGGGATTGTCCTTAGCTTCCTGAAGCGCCTGATAGTAAAAGTAAGAAATCAGCATCGTTCCCTGATGTTCGGGAATAAAGGATTGAATCGCCTTGGGCAACCGACAGCGACGCGCCATAACAATGCCCTCAGTGACGTGCTTTTTAATTAATGCCGCACTCACCCAAGGATTATTAATTTCATCGTGTTTATTAGCTCCGCCCATCTGGTTTTCAATAAAACCCAGCGGATCATGCATTTTGCCGATGTCATGATACAGCGTTCCAGCCCGTACCAGCTCCACGCTACAGTCCAAGGCGCGGGCAGCGGCTTCAGCGAGAGTCGCCACAAACAGGGTGTGTTGAAAGGTGCCTGGTGTGACAGAGGCAAGCCGCTCTAATAAAGGACGATTGGGATTAGAAAGCTCTGAAAGGCGAATGGGGGTAACTAGATCAAAAAACTGCTCTAGGTAAGGGCTAATGCCGAGAGCAACAACGCTCCAGGCAATCCCAATGAGGCTTTGAATGGCAGCAGAGGTGAGGATAACGTACCAGACGGCACTGGTTGCAGAGCTACTGAGTAAAGTCAAAACTAGATAGACAAAGCCCTGGGTTAAGCCAACTACGCCACCTAAGAGAGCGAGTTCTTCACGGGAACGCAGCTTTTCTGCCATGATAGCTCCCACCAAACTGCCTACCGCTCCCGCAATTAAGTTGGTAGGGGCAATTTCCATCCCAATCGGCAAAATTACGGTCAGCAGCCCAATGACTGTGATGCCTAAAGCCGAGCCGTAAAAGCTGCCTACCAGCAAGCCAATCAGAGGGAGGCTGGTAGCGGGCAAGCCGAGGGCAGAAATGAGCGGAGCTGTTAGGGTGAGCAGCAGAATTAGGAGGCGATCGCGGCGGCGCAACCCAGGGTGAAATTTACGCTCAACCAACAGAAAACCAGCAACTGCACCGCTTACCAACCCGCCAAAGCCGATCAGCCCCAGCCAGTTGATCCGTCGTCGGCTCATGCCAAAGTGGTCTAGCAGGACAAAATCTTCCTGAGAAATTTGTTCACCTTGCCGAACAATCGTATCTCCTCGTCGAGCCGCCACCATGATATCTTTCACTGACAAAGCAGCTTGTTCGGCTTGGAGCTTAGTCTGCTCAAGGTCTTGGGTCAAGTTAGGTCGAACGACTGCCGCCAATATTTTGCTAGCTTGGAGCTGAACGTTAGCTGACACCCCATTATCTAGCTGAACTTTAATCGCCTGGTCGAGCAAAACGGGAGGGATTCCTGGGGTAATGCCTTGAGTCAACATGCGGTCAAGGGTTTGCCGAACAATTGCCTTAGTTTGATCCCATTCGGGATCGGTGAGATTGAAAAGAGCGGGGTCATAAAATTTTTCTTCATCGGTACTAGCTGGCAGCGAAAGCAACGCGGCGGCATATCGCTGACGGGCAAGACCCGTGACCTCTTTAAGGGCAGAAAAATCATCGGCGGAAGAAGCGCGTCGATAGTTCTGAAGTTCCAGAATGGCAAGTCCTTGAGAGGATCTGGCTAAATCGGTCAGAGACCGAGACTGAGAAGAATTGGGCTGGCTGATGTCATTTTTGCCTTCTTTCTTGCCTTCTTTCTTGCCTTCTTTCTTGCCCTCGATTTTAGCGATCGTAGCTTGCCATTGCCATTCAGGAGCCTGTCGGAGATAGCGTTGAGCGGTAGTGGAAAGCATTGAAGGTTCGACAAAGGGCAATTTACCCGCTTGCTGCCGTAAGCTGTCGCCTTCTTGTAAAAGTGTTTGTAGGGTCTGATAAATTTTTTGATTGATTGGCTGATCAATCATCATGACTGGCACCCCTGCGGTTCGAGCTGCCTTGCGGTTGGCTTCAGTCGTGTGCTGATCAATGATTCTGACTGTAGCGGGGGCTTTGAGGGTTTGGGGAGCTGTGGTGCCGACCGCTAGCTGGGGTTCGCTATAGAAGCGGTAGCCGATCGCGCTAGTGAGGGAGAGGATGGCGATCGCCAGCACAATGGGCGGCTGAGGGCGGCGGCGGCGCAAAAATCGGCGTTGCGCTGCACTAGGTCTGAGCAAGAATGGAATAATTTGACCGGGCTGCAAATGGGTTCGAGCCAATTGGCTTTGGCGAATCACTTGCTCTATCCATTTTTCTACTGTCTGTCCAAAAACGGTCTGTCCAAAAATAGGCGCATCTTTTAGATACACCTGCTTCCAGCTATGTAACTTCTGGGTCATTATCTGAAAGGGTTTCATTCAATACACCCAATAGCGATTAGCAAACGAGTTAACCTCTTAAAAAAGTAAAGCTGCTCTAACCAGTTTTTCACGAAGAAGGAGCGATCAATTTATCCTGCGAGCACCTTGCAGAATTTTATCAGCCCTATGCCAGAATCGCAGCTAACGACGCATCATTCGGGGAGTCGCTACTACTGGGTTTACTAGCCTTTGAGTAGGATGATAAACCCCTGCCCATGCCGCTAGTAGATCATCGGCAATCTGTAACAGTTCTGCCTCAGAGCTTAATCCCCAAAAGGAAGCATACCCGGCTTGGTTCAATCGCTGTCGCCAACTCGGAGGAATGCCTGTAATACCATGGGCAGCTCCTGCCAAGGCCCCAGCGATCGCACAGTGCATTTGCGGATGAGGCTTTTTGGCGGCTTGCAAGAGGGTCAGCCGAAAGTCTGGGACGGGGGCAGATTTTTCTTGCAAGCTGAGGGCGAGCGCTTCTCCAACCTGCAAGCATCGCCCCAGAACTTGAGCCAAAGCTCTGTCTGCCAAAGTCCTGTCTGCTAAAGCACAGCCTAGAGCCGCCTCAAGGTGAACCTCCAATAGTGTCAGGTCTTCGTGATAGAACAGGGCGATCGGGAGGAGAGCAATCATGACTCTTTCATCCTCTACGTTAGGAATTGGAATTTTGCCTTTCTCATGAACGAGAAACTGGGCTTGCGTAATTGCCATTTTGCCCCATGCTGACGGCTCAACAGGATGATAGCAACCCCAGTGCTCTACCTCTCGCCACGCCTGGGGTTGCTGGCAATTGGCTCCTAAAACTTCACCAATGACAGTGCCTAGGAGTGCGCCCCGGAATCGATTGAGCAGTGAAGAGTGCATAGTCAAGAGTGAATGTTTTATTCGCCAGGTGTCTTAAACCGATAAATATCTTGAATGACCTGCGTCCAGCTTTCAACCAAGGAAGCCAAAATGCGATCGCCCTTTTCTTTCGTTGCCACAGTCGGATCGCCCAATACGCCGCTGTCGCTCAAATCTTTTGTCACCCAAGCGAAAGGAAGTTTGCCTTCCATACTCAACAGGCTATCGGGCAAGCCGCGAGGATATTCTTGCACAGCCGCATCCATTTTTACGGTATTGGGCAAAATTGACAGTAGCAGGCTGGTTTCGGCATCTCCGGCATGAATGCCAAGTTGGGCTTCTTTAGGCGTTAGCAGGGCTACCGCAACGTTAGGAACATTCCAAATAAATAGAGGAAATACCTGAAAGTCTGGATACTTTTGATGTAGATCTCGTGCCACAATCTCTAGCACTTGGGGCTGTCCGCCATGAGCATTGACCAGGACAAACTTACGGAATCCGGCTCGGTAGAGGCTCTCGGCGACCTCTGTTAGCAACGCGATCAGGGTGGGAGCGCTGAGAGTAATGGTGCCAGGAAAGTGCCAGTGTTCATTGGATTTGCCGTAGTAGAGGGGCGGCAGAGCATAGGCTGGGACGGTGGATTCAAGTTGGGCTAAAGCTTTGCCTAGAACGGAGGTGGCGATCGCTGCATCCACAATTAGCGGCAGATGAGGACCATGTTGCTCGATCGCACCCATAGGTTGCAGCACAACCACATTGCTTTTATCGGGCATCTGCTGAACATCTGTCCAAGTTAGATATGGGAAAAACCGCTCTGGCGGAATGAAACTATGCATAGTGGGCGCTGTCTCTACTTAACGCTGTTTCTACTTAAAAGATCCCCGGCTTCTTAAAAAAACCGAGGATCTTGCTGGTTATCTGCTGGTTATCTTAGGAGAAAACTAGAAACTATGGAGTACTCAAGATTGGAGCGGGAGTAACTGGCTCGACTGGCTCAAGGGGCACAACAACAGGCGGCGGATCAGCAATAGGCGTTGCGGGTGCGGCTTCGTTGTTTGAAGGAGTAGGGTCGGCGATCGCAGGCTCTGGCGCAGGCGCGGGTTCAGCAGGAGCAGGCTCAACTGGAGCGGGGTCACTGGCGGCACTGCCCGATGAGCCGCCTGACGAATCATTACTTGAAGGCACTGGATCGTCATAATAGCTACCCGACGAAGAGGAACCCGCAGCCGGATCACTCCAACTGTTACCTCCGTATCCGTCCTCTGGCTTTGTCTCTGTGTCAGATCCCCCATAGCTGCTGGCAGAGATTCTGCCTGGGGTGACAGGTTCAGCCTTGATGGTGCCGTCTCGTCCCTCAACGTCGGGAACTTTAGGGAATTCTTCAACTTTCATACCATCTGTCGCTTCGATCATAAAGTCGTACCAGGTTGCCGCAGCGGTACTACTAGCGCCATAGGTAGGACTACTGTCGTCATTGCCCATCCAAACTCCAGTCACAAGCTGAGGAATGTAGCCCACAAACCAGAGGTCACGACGTTTCTCGGAGGTGCCAGTTTTGCCTGCAACGCCGCGATCGGGCAATGCCGCCGATCCACCCGTGCCATTATTGACAACGCCTTCTAACATCCAAGTCATGATGGAGGCACTGTCTGCATCAATGGCGCGATTAGGCTTAAACTTCGCTTCGTAAATCACCTTGCCATAGCGGTTAAGCACCCGCGTAATGCTATGTGCCTCAGAGTGGTTGCCTTCTGCGGCAAGCGTTCCGTAGGCGCTGGTTAACTCTAAAAGGTTAACTTCTGAAGAACCCAGTGCCAGGGAATAAGCGCCAAGTAGAGGAGATTTAATTCCCATGCGTTTTGCCATCGCAATCACTGGGTCGAACCCCACGTCGATCAGGGTTTTAACGGCAACTACGTTGATCGATGAAGTCAGGGCATCCTTCATGGAAACCGAACCCCGGAAGGATTTACTGGAGTTGTGAGGTTCGTAGCCATCCACAACCAGCTTGCCATCTACGTAGCCTCGGTAGGGCGAAAATCCAGCGGCGATCGCCGTAGAGTACACGAACGCCTTAAAGGTTGAACCGGGCTGTCGCTGTGCCTGAGTCGCGCGATTAAACTGACTCTTATTAAAATCATCGCCGCCTACCAGGGCTTTCACTTCACCCGTGCGAGGGTCAATGGAAACAAGTGCCGCTTGCTCAAACCCTTGACCATAGCCATAGTCGGCGATCGAATTCTTGATGGTATCCTGCGCCAACTTCTGCCACTTCAAGTTCATAGTGGTTTCCACCGTCAACCCGCCCAGTTCCATCTCTTCTTTAGAAATGTACTTAGGCAACTCTTGCAACACATAGGACGTGAAGTAGGGCGTTTCGCTTGCCTGATATTTAGGGTTACTGGGTTGAATGGCGATCGGAGCCGCTGCCGCCGTTGCCCGCTCTGATTCAGTAATGAACCCCGCCTTGACCATCCTCTGCAAAACGGTATTACGCCGCTGCCTTGCCAAGTCGGGGTTGACTTGAGGAGAGTAGGTGCTGGGAGCAGGTGCCATCCCGGCAATCATCGCCATCTCGCCCAGGGATAATTTTTCTACGGGCTTGCTGAAGTAAACCCAAGCGGCATCCGCAACGCCATAAGCTCCCGAACCCAGGTAAACCAGATTGAGATAGCTTTCCAGGATTTGGTCTTTCGATAGTTCCCGCTCCATTTTCTGCGCCAACAGCGCTTCCCGCGCTTTCCGCGTCAGGCTCCGCTCTTGATCGAGAAACGCAATTCGAGAGAGCTGTTGAGTAATAGTACTCGCACCTTCGACCACCTCACCCGCAAACAAGTTAGCCAGAGAAGCCCGCACGATAGCCTGATAGTCAACACCGCCATGATGATAAAAGTCGGTGTCTTCAGAAGAAATAAAGGCTTCTGCTAGCTCCTTGGGCATTTTTGCCATCGAAACCTTATCGCGGGTGGCAGGACCAATCTGCTGAAGAATAGTGCCGTCTTCTGCCCTGATAGTGGTTGACCCAACGCGACTGTAGGTCAGGACATCCTTAGTATTGGGCAGATCTTTTTCGATCGCCACGATCGCCATTCGTGCCGCCACTGCACCGCCGATTGTTCCAATCCCAACCACCACCAGCGCCCAACTCCACCAACGTTTGGGCATGGGCACCTTGGGTAATGAAAATTTGTGGCGATCGCGCCGTCGCCGAGGAGGGACTGCCTGATGCGGCTCTACTCTATCTGGGTCAAACATTGGCAAAATGGGTATCTCAGAATCGTTGCCATTAGGATCGGTGTTGCCAGACATATTATTATGGGTCATTTTTGTTGAGTTTTGACCGCTCCGTTGGCTTGACACATCCCCTGAACCCGCTTGAAAATCTGTCACTTAGTAAGTCCTCACAAACCGCCAGCACAGCCGTAATTAACGATTTCCTATAGCCGTGTCATTGCAGGTACTGCTTAACACTCACGTAACCTTCATTTAACTTCATCTAAACTTAGAGCTTTTTGGAATAAAGCACAAGCGCGGCAAAATTCTAGCTCATCTTTGCAAGTTTGACTATGCTATTTACCTAAAACAGCTAAACGCCTGCATGACCCAGCGCGATCGCCGTCACCAACATTCCCAGAACCAAGAAAGGCTGAGCGCTTGCCTGATACTTGACATCATTTTTAAGCGGGTCGCGCAAGAAATACATATCCTGGAAAGTAATTTGTGGAATGATGAGCAGCACAAGCAGCACGGCGTAAAGGTTCTGGTGAATGCTCATGAGGTAAGCAGCCACTCCAGATTGGAAAACATCAATCATCAGGACGCAAATCCAGGCAGCAGTGCCTACGCCAAACATGACGGGTAGGGATTTTAGACCGAGTTGGCGATCGCCCTCCACGCTCTTAAAGTCATTGACAATAGCAATTCCTAACCCCGCCAAGCTGTAGAACAACGTCAGCAGCACAATCGTCCAGTTCAAATCTCCAAACAACGCATGACCTGCCCACCAAGGCAAAGCGATATAGCTAGCGCCCAAGGCATAGTTTCCTGCCCAGCCATTTTTCTTCAGCTTTAGCGGTGGCGCAGAGTAGATGTAGGAAACGAAAGAGCCACCGATCGCCAAAGCGGTAATAGTTGGGAAAGAATGCCCTGCCCAAGTATCTAGCGCATACGCCACGCCAACGCCTGCCAACAGCAACACCCACACCTGCGCGATGACTTGAGGAAGGGTAATAATTCCCGAAGGAATGGGACGATAGGGTTCATTGATAGCGTCTAAATCGCGATCGTAGAAGTCGTTGATGGTTTGGGTGTATCCTGCCAACAGCGGCCCAGACATCAACATACAGGCTGCTCCAATCAAAACATTTTCTAACGTCCAGGTGTAGTTGCCGGAGGAACCTGCCCCGCAGACCACGCCCCAGATTAAAGGAATCCAGGTGATTGGCTTCATCAACTGCAAGCGGATTTTCCAGATGGAAGTTTCGCCAGCCTGCGCGCCTTTCATGCCTAAAAGCTGGCGGGTCTTGGCATTGCGATCGCTGGCAGCGTCAGATTCAGGGGAAGGAACGGGAGGAGTAGACTCTGACATAGGGGAAGCGATAGTGATGTGCAGGATTCGCTCTCTAGCCTACCGCTTGCTGTGAAGCGTTGTGAAGCTTTGGCGATGAACTTTGGAAATATTTTGCTGATGAGTATCTCAATGTTGAAACAGCTCAGGATCAACCTGAAAAAATCTGCCTAACAATTCGGCTTGCTGTGGGTTGATGGGAGCACTGCCTGCCATTATTGCTGTTGCTGTGGTGGTTGAACCGAGTGCATTGATGAGGTCACTGGGTTCAAGTTGTCTTTGTTCCATCAAAAAAAGCAGCATGGACTGGGGGCTAGTGGGCTGAGGGGAGTAGTGGCTTTGCTCAAACTTTTCGATTAGTGCAATCAAAAGCTGGTAGAGCGCATCTTCTTCAGGAGTGCGATCGCGCCGATGCATTAATTCTTCAACCACTGCCAAAGCTTTGTCATTCTCGGCTTCAGTGTTAATTAGCCTGGGCTGATGTTGGGCGAGTAAGTCTTTATATTTTTCGGGGTTAAAAGTAAGGGTCATTCTTTCACTTCTCCTTGTCATATTCTGCATGGGTCAGAATGTACTTGATGTAAATCAACTGCCCTTCGTAGTCGATGCTGACAATTAACCGATAGTGATTTCCCTTGATATTAAAAACTGTGAAATCTCCTACTGCCTCAGCTTTTGGGAAAACAGTTTGAACTTCGATAAGAGTAGCCCAGTTTGCTTTGCTGGCAACTTTAAACCAATTGTCTAGCGCTTCAATGATATCGGCATGGCTCTCGCTAAACTCGCGGATGCGTCTGTAGCTAATCACATGCATGAATATTAATTTTTCTTGCTAATGACCCTATTTTAACGGATCTTGGTGCTTCATAGACTGCGCGATAGGGGATCTTAATCCAAATCTCGACTCAGATTCACCAGCTTCTCAAGTGCTGCTGCTTCACCTCGCCGATCGCCAATAATCCGCGCCAGCTCCAAATCTTGTGCAATAGTATCGATCGCTTTTCGATGTTGCGATCGCTGGTAGCGTCAGATTCAGGGGAAGGAACGGGAGGAGTAGACTCTGACATAGGGGAAGCGATAGTGTGATATGCATGATTCGCTCTCTAGCCTACCGCTTGCTGTGAAGCGTTGTGAAGCTTTGGCGATGAACTTTTGTGGAAAACTGACAAAAAGGGGCTGAGGCTAAAGTGTGTGAACTAGTTCGATGATTCAAGGGATGCGATCGCATTTTCACATCTTTTTACATCTTTTTCTAAGCCAATGGCTTGAAACAGTTGTCTAGCATCTTGGTAAAACTGAATGGCTTCTTGCTTGCGATCGATTTTAGAAAAAGTGTTCGCTAAGTTAAATAACGAATTTGCCTCAGCCTTACGATCGCCAATTTGCCGACTAATTTCCAGTGATTTTTGATAAGAAGCAATCGCTTCCCCATAGCGTTCTAGATCGTAAAGCGCATTGCCTCGCGAGCGCCAGGCATAATGATCTGAGTTGAGTTGTATCGCTTGGTCATAGCTGGCGATCGCCTCCTCATAGCGACCTAAGTCGTCGAGGGCAACACCCCGAAAGTACCAAGCATAATGATCGTCTGAGTTGAGTTGTATCGCTTGGTCATAGCTGGCGATCGCTTCCTCATAGCGTCCTAAACGGTAGAGCACATTGCCCCGAAGCTGCCAGGCTTTATGATCGTCCGGGTTAAGGTGTATTCCTTGGTCATGGCTAGCGATCGCTTCCTCATAACGCCCTAAGCTATCAAGCGCCATGCCTCGAAGGTTCCAGGCATAATGATGGTTCGGATTAAGATGAATCACTTGGTCAAAGCTGGTGATCGTCTCCTCATAGCGTCCCAAGTTATTAAGTGCAGCGCCTCGAAAGTACCAGGCATTATGATTATCGGGATTAAGGTGTATCGATTGGTCAAAGCTAGCGATCGCCTCCTCATAGCTTCCTAAGTCGCTGAGGGCAAAGCCCCGTCTGTACCAGGCGTTATGGTTGTCCGGATTGAAGTGTATCGATTGATCAAAGCTGGCGATCGCTTCTTCATAACGATTTAAGGATCTGTAAGCATAGCCCTGAATATTCAATGACTCTGCTTTACCCTGTGGATCATCAAGCTGCTCTTGAATTTTCAATGCCTGCTGAACATAAGCGATCGCCCCTTCATATTCTTTCTGCCGCAGATAAGCCTCACCTAAATCACTTTTTACTCTCGCCTGCAACGACAAATCTTCCCGTTGCTCCGCCAGCTTCAAAGCATCAACTAAATATCCTTTAGCTTTTCCAGGATTATCCTGGCTGAGGTAAGCCACACCCAACTGATGCAAAATATCGCCACAAGTCCCCAAGTTGTCTGAAGCGATCGCCTGTCCCGAAGGATGATACTCCATCAATAATCGCTCTAATGTCTCAATGCGTTCTGGGCTAACAGGCTTGTCATAGCGCCGATCCACCATTTTTGGCTCTAGAAACTTCAGCGCATCATCACGGGTTTTAGGCGTGGTTTGAAACTGAAACACCCCCGATCGCCAAGCCCAAAAATCGGGTGCAAACTTTGCCAGTCGCGTCACCGCATAGTCAGGCAAAATGAACAGCATCGGATGAGGCACACTGGTCTTATAGGCATCTCGACTAAAATTGAGATCCTGCAACACAGGCGGATCATTCCCGGAGATGCCGATCGCCCGCTCCAGCCCTCGCACCACTAACACCAATTTTTTGTTCTGATCACGGGGCACCGTTGCCAACCGCTGAATCAATTCATCGCGCAAAAACCGGAGTTCTGGCTGCTGCGAAAAATCAAACACCTCAAACTGAATATCTTGACACTGAGGATGGTTCTGCAACGCCTCAATCAACGCATTCGCATCAGGAGGAAAGTTCACCTCTACGAAAGCGATCGCTAGATTTTCAGCGAAATCAATAAACGTCAATAACTCCGCCAGTGACGACGAGTTAAGCGCCAAAAACTGCTGGGCTTCAGCTTCTTTACTCAGAAACAGGTTGCCCAATGTATTTTTAGAGGGCTTGGAGGGCTTGGAAGGCTTCGAGGGATTGTTGGAAAGCATCGATTTTCTTCACCAACGGGTTGACATCATTCCAGCGGTTTGTGCCGTTGTATTCCAACACCGACGTATTGAACAGCATCAGTTGCCCCGTTTCATCCGGACTGACATTTTTGGTCACGCAGGTTTGCGCCAGCAACGGGTAATGCTCAGCCGGAATCAACCGCTCAAACTCAAACTGGGCTTTGTTCACAGCATACAGCACATCATCTTTTTCAATCTTAGCGTGTCCTCTGGTGCTTGCCGTTAGACAAGACGTTTGCATAATCTGCATCAACTGCCGCACGTGCCCCCCGCTCGATCGCGCCAGTTCCAGCAACGATTCCCGCTCCGCAAATACCGCTTTTACATCCACCCGTTGCTCAATCACACTTGCCATCTTTGCCAACACAGGTTCGTTATACGCCAAATCACAGCAATCGCGCTCAAACTGGTAGATATTCACCATTGGCACAATATTGGGACTGCCAAAAGTATTGCTCATATTGCGCGGCGAATAGAGCGCCGCGAGGGGCACAGTATAAATCAACGTGCAGTGAAGCTCTTGTAACTGAGCCGCATAATCAAAAAATAAGTGATCGGAAACCCCTTTAGGAACGCGATCGAGATTATCAAAAATAATCAAAAAATCCTTGCAGTTAGGCAACTTGCGGCGAAGCTTACGTAGCCCATCATCTAGCAATAAATTAATATCTGCCTTCAGCCGCGAAATATCCTGCTCCAAGGTCTGCCGAATCGTCGTTTTGCGTTTATCAGAACCTTTGATTTGCGCCATCAGCTTAACCAACAGCTTGGCAATAAACGGAATAATGCCCGCCGAACTCAGCGTCACTTCACCCGTCATGCTCACCGACGACTCCACCGTTTTCTCAGTTTCGTGCGTTACCTCTTTAAACCAATCTTCAAAGCCTTTCAGCAGACCCGCATCAAAACCCAGCCCTAATTTCCGTAGCTCATACTCTACTTGCTTAATCACAATCAAGTACAGGTCAACATAACGAGCATCGTTGATGTCCGTCTCCTCATTCGCTTCTAAATAAATGACATAAAAATTCTCTTCCCACTGCCGCTGAAGCCGCTTTAGCTCAGTGCTTTTGCCGCAACCCCGATGCCCCGTAAACAAAATGGTGTTGTGTTCACCTGCATCCTGAAAATCCAGAATAGTGCTGACCCCGGCGATCGCCTCACTTCGCCGCACCTCCGCCAAATCCACATAGTAAAGATCCAAGCCTTCTCCGTCCAAAGGCTCAGGGGTGCATATCCGGTATGCAGCTTTCAAAGTTTCGGCACGGTTTGCAGGAAAAGCAGTCATCTAAGGCAGTTTGGTATAGAACGATATCCAGTTCAGGTTAGAGCTTTATGGGTTGATCATGAAATTTCTCTATTAATGACCGTTGCTTGTAAATCGCTGAGTCAGTACTTCAAGAATCTGCCGAACTGTTGCCCGGAATTCTGCGCGATCGATTTCTGCCTGTCCCGCCTGAGTGGTAATCATGCTGATCAGATCAGTAATACTGGCTCTCATTTCTTCCCCCTGCCGTGCCGCCGTATCGGAATTAGCGGCGATCGCCCTAGCGTTACTCTCTACTATTCGGATGGTTTCTGCCCAACGCTCCGCTTCACCGTCCAGATCTTGACGCAGCTCTAGCCGCCTCTCTCTTTCTTCAGCTAGGTTGGCGGATAGATTGTCTAAGACACGTTCAATGCGATCGAGGCGATCGGAGGGTTGGTTGCTGGTCATGGAAAGTCTGAAGTCGCTGGGTTACATCTTCAGAGTTTATCGTATTCCCTAGAACGAAATAATCAAATACCCATCCTGAAGCTTCGCCCCAGTCACCTGCATCTTATCAAAACCTGCTGTTTTTCTATAACGCTCTATCTAACTGCAAAAACCTGATCTGCCGTTAGGTTCAACTCTCTAAAGATTTCAGATTGAAGGCGATCGGTTCCGCTAAAAATTTTTTCCTCATACAGCCCTTCTACTAAGGTCAGGATCATGACGTGACTTTTGCCAGGATCAACAATCCAATACTCGATAATGCCTCTAGCAGCATACTCCGATCGCTTGTAACGATAATCTCGGTCTTCATTCTTTTTTCCTGGCGAAACGACTTCCACTACCAATAGTGGCGGCGGCATATCAAAAGTAATGGTTTCCCTGGTTTCAGCTTCAAGAATTGCAGCTAACTCTGAAGACAGCACGACGAGATCGGGTAGACGGCAAGTGGCACGGCTACCTCCTACAAAGATTTCAGCTTTGTTAGTGAGTTGATTGAGCGGCACAAAAGGTAAAAATTGAGTCAGGAGCCACAGCGCAATCCGGCTATTTCGAGGACTTTCGGGGGGCATTGGGGTCAGAACTCCTGCCTCTAGTTCGTAGCGGGTATCAGTGCCATCGTCATAGGCGCAGTACTCCTCGAAGGTCAGCAAGGTTTGGGATAGAGCTTGGGTCATCAAAGCCTCCGAGAAGCCCCGTCTCCTTAGAAAGGGCAGGATATCGATTGCACGGCGAGCAGTCTACCGTATTCCCTAAAACGAAATAATCAAATACCCATCTTGAAACTTCGCCCCTGTCACCTGCCGACCGCTTAACTCAGGCGGCAAGAGGATGTTACGCCGCTGATCGCCTGCCTCAATAGTTACCTCTGGTCCATACTGAGTCAGCTTCACCTGCTTCTTATCAAAACCTGGTAAAAATAGCGATACCTTACGCTCAGACACATTGATAGTAATCGGTCGAGGCGCTTGATTTGCCTGACGAAAATCAGGAAGCGCGTCCATCAAGGGCTGCCAATCGCCAGCGACCTTAGAGGGGATGTGATTCACAGGCAACGGGTAAAACTCCGATCGCACTGCTTCTACCACGCCCGTTTCGTTCAACAACACGCCGCCCACAGTCAAGCCCATCTGCTGAGCACTGCCCCAAAGATAATTTGCCGATGCGATCGCCCCTTCATCTCCCGTCGTCACTAAATACGCCAAAACTCGGTTAGGGTCAGCCACTGCCGCCTTACCCTGCTCCAACATATTATTCATCTGCTGCCCAGCGGGTTGAGAAAACAAATCGCCGCTTGACCAATTCACATTGAGCACCGCAGCGGCGATCGGTTGAATAAACGGCGACAGGGTTTTACCCAAATCTGAATCGGCAAAAACCTGCCGAAACCGCCGAATATACCAGCCCATGGTTTCTGGTAAACCTAGAGTGCGAATGGTAGTTTGATCGCCGTTGCTGTCAAAGACAATCACGTCATACAAGCCGCTAGCATCGTACTCACGGATTGCATTCATTGCTAAGGCGCTATCCATTCCCGGCAAAACGCCCAACTCTTGCCCATAGACCGCCTTAAAAAATGGCGTTCGTAAATACTGCGCTTCCTGCTGCTTTAGCTCTTCCCAGTTTTTCTCTAGCAGCGCCGTCATTTGCAACTGCACCGCCTGTAGATTGGGCGCGATCGCTTGAGGCTCGGCGCTGAGAGGCGCACCCACCAGCATAGAAAAAGCGGGCGTTGGATCTTGTCCTGCCAATAATACGCGCTGACCTTGTGCTGCAAACTGTTTAGCAGCTGCGATCGCCAAGGTCGATCGTCCTGTCCCACCTTTACCCAAAAACGTCAAAACCAGAGCCATATTTTCGATATCCTACTTTGCAGTCTCTTCTATATTAATGACGGGAAGAGGAAGGCGGGGGCTGAAATACTTTTTAGAAGTGAGACGATCCACTGGATCGTCTCGACCATCTCTATACTATGTGGCTGGCTCCAGCTCATCTTCAAAAAACCAGGTCGCAAAATTATCATCAAATTTCACGACTAGCCCAACGGTGTTGCCGTCCATCACTTTGTAGTCTTTGACGATGCCGTACTTCCCCAAATGATCAATCACTTCTTGAGATGTCCGATCGCGTAACCGCCGCACGCGCACTCTTTGTCCGATTTCCATCACCGCTCCAAATCAAAGGTCAACCCAAATTAGTTTATCAGTGTCTTGCTTTTGACTAAAGTTTAAAACGAGCCAAAATTCTTAACGAGTCAGCAGCTTCCGGCGCAGCAAATCGATCGCCGTACAAGCGCTGAGATAGCGAATGAAATCTCGATCGCGAAAAGCGCCATACAAATACCGAAAGCTCTCTACTCCCGTAGCAGAAGCCACACCGATGTAGACTAACCCTACAGGTTTTGCGTCAGTGCCGCCATCTGGACCCGCAATGCCAGTAATGCTCAGTCCCCAAGTTGTGTTGAGGCGATCGCGTACACCAGTCGCCATCTGACAAGCCACCTCAGCGCTAACGGCTCCTTGCTGCTCCAACAACTCCGGAGCTACGCCCAACAGATTAATTTTGACCTGATTATCATAGGAAATCACGCCGCCCCAGAAGTAAGCCGAACTTCCCGCAGTCGCAGTCAACAAATGCCCCAAACCGCCGCCCGTACAAGATTCGGCAACAGATACCGTCTGCTGAACCGCCTTAAGCAAATTGCCCGTTACTGAGGCAATCGTATCCTCATCGGCTCCATAGCAGTCGTGCCCAATCAGTTCACGGATTTTCTGATCGATAGGATTGATAGCAGCTATAGCCGCTGCTTCCGTAGCCGCTTTAGCCGAAATGCGTAGACGAGCCTCGCCATTTCCCGCATACGGAGCCACGGTTGGATTTTCTAGGGCTAAAAAAGCGTCAACCTTCTCCGCCAACGTCGATTCGGGAATGCCCCAAAACCGCAGGGTGCGGCTGTAGATCGTTGCTGCGCCCCAGCCTTGACTCCGCAAATAGGGCACAGCGGTCTGTTCCCACATCACATGCATTTCTTTGGGCACGCCCGGAAAAGTCAAAATAGTGAGATTAGGACGAGGCTGCCAAATCATGCCGGGAGCGCTGCCTGTCGGGTTGGGCAAAAGGGTTGCGCCTTCGGGAATCAATGCCTGCTTGCGGTTGCTAGGAGACATTTCCCGTCCGCGCCGCGCAAATTTTTGGCTAATGTCTTCGAGAACTTCAGGCTTTTCAATTAAGGGCGTGTTAAAAAACTGGGCGATCGCCTCTGTCGTCAAGTCATCAGGAGTCGGTCCTAAGCCGCCTGTAAAAATGAGGAGTTGCGATCGCCCACAAGCCAACTCCAACACCTGATGAATCCGAGGAATGTTATCGCCCACCACGGTCTGATAGTAGTGAGGGATGCCCAGAATCGCCAACTGCTGTGCCAAGTACTGAGCGTTAGAGTTAAGAATTTCCCCCAACAGCATCTCAGTGCCAATGCAAATAATTTCAGCACTCATGGCGTATTCCTCGCGGGTTGCAAATTAGGGGCGGGCATGACGACGAACGTGCCAGCCTGTGTAACTGAGTAGGGCAGTGGCGGCGATCGCAAACGCTACGCCATTGGGAATCCGCGAAAACGCTAGCGCCAAACTTCCCGCCCAAAGAGTCAGCGTATAGATAAACAGAACCGCCAACCGATGAGAAAGCCCCGCTTTCAACAATCGATGATGAAGATGGCTCTTATCAGCCGTGAAAGGTGATTTGCCACGACGCAAGCGCTCAAAAATAACAGCAGACATATCGAAAATAGGAACTGCCAAAATCAAGGTAGGCAACAGGACTGCTAAAGTCGTCACGCTCTTAACCAACCCAATGACTCCCACAGCAGCCAGAGTAAAACCCATAAAGTAGGCTCCTCCGTCTCCCATAAAAATTTGTGCCGGATTGAAGTTATAGCGTAAAAAACCCAGCGCGCCCCCCGCCAACGCAGCCACCACTAAACCCGCAGCAGGCTGATTCATCGCCAAACAAACAATTAGCATAATCACCGCAGCAATTCCTGAAACGCCTGCGGCTAAACCATCTAAGCCATCAATCCAGTTAATAGCATTTGCCATACCTACTAACCAAATGACCGTTACCGCTAAGCTAATCCAGAGCGGCAGCAAAACCGGGTCGGGCTGAAATGGCAGAGAAAGAAAATCAATGCTGACTCCTGCCCGCCAAGCAAAACCAGCAACAACTGATTGCAACAACAGGCGTAATTGAGGAGACAAGCTGACCAGATCATCGGCTAAGCCAATTAAGAAAAAAGCAAGCCCGCCCAGGGTTACTCCCCAAATTTCATATTCTTTATCGGGCGGCAGCACGCCAAACCCACCCGTTCCCCAAACAAACAGCAGGGCAATGAGCGTGCCCATAAAAATAGATACACCACCCAGGCGCACCATCGGATGCTTATGCACCTTACGCCCACCCGGAGGGTCAAAGCGTCCGCTCTTAAGTCCAATTTTTCTGACGGTGGGAGTGGTTAAAAGAACCACCACAGCGGATATCAGAAATGCAGCCAGGTGAAAAAACTGAAAGGGCATCTGAAATCTTTTAGGTGCAAGAACAAAACATGAACCAAGCAGAGTCTACAGTAAGCACTGCCTCAAAGCTAGGATAAAAGCAAGAACCCCTTGAGATACTTTTGCTGGCTCTACCCGACAGTATTTGTAGCACAAGAACTAGGTTCAGGATTAACTACACCAAAAATTTTTGAAATCCGGATTTTGAAGGGTCGGATATTATTCAAACGTTATGCAGAAGCTGTGTCATTGCCGAGTCATTGCCGACGTTATTGCTGACTACCGCATTAGAGTTTCGACAGCCTGATCCTCTAACTCTTCAGTCCAGCCGTCACTAAAGGGCAGCGTCGAAACATCATAAGATTGATTGTAAAGAGAGGCTCTATCAGTCATTTCTGTCATGTAACCCACATAGTGCCCCATCAAAAAATAAACGCCCACCAGAGCAGCCGCAGCAGAGGATACCAAAAAGCCTGCCAGCATGAGGGAAAACTCACGACGTTGCACGGCTTCTTGCATGAGGTGCAAAGCCCATGCCACCAAACAGACCACAATGAAGAGAATAACGACCATTACTAGGGCAATTTAGAAATTGTAATATTTCCATATATTAACCGATTCTCAGAAAGTGAGCTTGAAGAAAATTGGAAGACTGGGAAATAATTACGTTGCCGCGAGCTTATCTAAGTCACTGTCTAATTTTTTATTGCCGAACTAACACTTGATGCGCTGCCAAGTGGTGCTTGATTTCAGCCACGGTCAAATGTCCATAGTGCAGCAACGATGCCAGCAGAGCAGCTTCGGCTCTTCCTTCAGTCAGGGCATCGTAAATATGTTCACAGTTCCCTGCCCCACCAGAGGCAATCACAGGGATTTGAACTTGTTCGGCAATGGTGCGAGTAAGTTCTAAGTCATAGCCTGCTTGAGTGCCATCCGCGTCCATGCTGGTTACGAGGAGTTCGCCTGCACCCCGTTGCGCTACTTCTTTTGCCCAGGCGATCGCATCTACACCTGTGTTCTCACGTCCACCTCGGATATACACGTCCCAGCCAGGATTTTGGGGATCATCAGCGTTCTTGGGAGCAGTGCGGCGGCGGGCATCGATCGCAATCACAATACATTGGTTGCCAAAGCGATCGCTCGCCCGATTAATTAAGTCTGGGTCTTTGACCGCAGCAGAGTTAATGCTAATTTTATCTGCTCCAGCTCGTAACAATTTTTTAATAGTTTCTAAGGATTGAATGCCGCCACCAACTGTCAGCGGAATGAAGACCTGCTCGGCAGTCCGTTGAATCACGTCATAAATCACATCTCGATCTTCGTGGGTCGCCGTGATGTCTAAAAAGACTAGCTCATCGGCTCCCGCTTGGTTATAGACCTGCGCCAGTTCCACCGGATCACCCGCATCCCGCAGATTGACAAAGTTAATTCCTTTCACTACCCGTCCAGCTTTGACATCTAGACAAGGCAAGATTCGTTTTGCCAGCATCATTTTTTCCTTATTCTTGCAGAGGAGAGGCTTGAGCTTTTCTCTCCAGACGTTATGGTAGCCTCCACCTTTCACTTAGGTCTACCAAAAATGCGTCCAAGCCTCTGCACTATAGATACAGCACTATGAATGAGTGATGATACTTGACTGACAGTTTTCAACGAGTCATGCTAACAATATTTGTCAGAGCATCATCAGCATTGCAGAAACATTAAATTTCTTGCTTTAAAGCTAGGCTATGGTACTTCTGTTAGCGTCTCTTTCTTATACAATTCTTTTCCTCTGACTATGAGCATCGATCATTTGATTTGGCATGAAATGGCTCCTGATGAGGCGGTAAAGGAGCTACAAAGCGATCGCCAGACGGGTCTGCGGTCTGCCCAAGTCACCGAGCGGCAACAGCAGTATGGGTTAAACGAGCTTCAGGAAGCGGTAGGAAGAAGCAATTGGATGATTCTGGTGGATCAGTTCAAGAACATTATGTTGATTCTGCTGATCGCGGTGGCATTGATTAGCGGTGGACTAGATTTGCTGGATGTGTTGCAGGGCAACTTGAAGCCTGGAACGATTCCCTTTAAAGACACGATCGCAATTTTGGCGATCGTGATTTTGAATGGCGTACTAGGCTACGTCCAAGAAAGTCGGGCAGAGAAGGCTTTGGCGGCGCTTAAGAACATGTCCTCGCCCCAGGTACGGGTGCTGCGAGACAGCAAATTGCAAGAGATAGATTCTAAAGAACTGGTGCCTGGAGACTTGATGCTGATGGAGGCAGGAGTCCAAATGGCGGCAGATGGACTGCTGTTGGATGCGGTCAACCTTCAGATTCGGGAGTCGGCACTGACGGGTGAGGCGCAGGCGGTAACGAAACGGGTGCAAGGGGGGCTGGCGGCTGATACGGCGCTGGGCGATCGCGTCAACATGGTGTTTCAGGGAACCGAGGTGGTGCAAGGGCGAGGCATGGCGCTAGTAACCCACACTGGTATGACGACAGAGTTGGGCAAAATTGCGACGTTGCTCCAGTCGGTTGAGACAGAGGCAACACCCTTGCAGCGGCGAATGGATCAGCTCAGTAAGGCGTTGGTTGCAGGTGCGCTGATTTTAGTAGCGATCGTGATTATTGGGGGCTTAGTCGTATTGGGCTGGGGCAGCCTTAAAGATTTAGTAGAAGTGTCTTTAAGCATGGCGGTGGCGGTGGTTCCAGAGGGATTGCCAGCGGTAATTACGGTCACACTGGCATTGGGCACACAGCGGATGGTCAAGCGGCAAGCGTTGATTCGTAAGCTGCCTGCGGTGGAAACGCTGGGTTCGGTAACGACAATTTGTTCAGATAAAACGGGGACTTTGACCCAGAATAAAATGGTGGTGCAGTCGATGCACACCGTAGAAGAATCATTTCGATTAACTGGGCATGGATACGTGCCGCAGGGTAAGTTTTATCGGTGGGGAGAAGAGCATGAGGAGGCGATCGCCCTTCAAAATGAGTCCGATCTCCAGTTGCTCTTACTGGCTTGTACGCTCTGTAATGATGCGGCGTTACAAAAAGAACAGGGTGAATGGGCAATTCTGGGCGACCCCACAGAAGGGGCTTTGCTGGTAGCAGCCGGAAAAGCTGGAGTTTGGGGACATCAGACTTCTAACACGCTGCCACGCGTTGCAGAATTTCCTTTTTCTTCTGAACGCAAGCGCATGAGTGTGATTGTGCAGGATGAGAAGGCTGGGGTTTATGTCTTGCTCTGTAAGGGTTCGCCTGAGCTAGTTTTAGAACGCTGCCAAAATTTCTATGCCAATGGTGTCAAACCGCTTACTAAGCAGCATCAAACCCAGATTTTAGAAAGAAATGATGAATTGGCAGCAAAAGGGCTACGGGTGTTAGGGTTTGCCTACAAATTACTCAGCGAAGTTCCAGCAGCAGGAACGGATGAAAGTACGGAACAGGGAATGACTTGGTTAGGACTGGTGGATATGCTTGATGCACCGCGACCAGAAGTACGGGATGCGGTGGCTCGGTGTCGATCGGCGGGAATTCGTCCAGTGATGATCACGGGCGACCACCAGTTAACGGCACGGGCGATCGCCGCAAACTTAGGCATTGCAGGTGCCAATGATGAAGTGCTGATTGGACAACAATTAGAGAAATTAAGCCAATCGGAACTGCAAGACCAAGTTGAGCGCGTCAGCATTTACGCCCGTGTCGCTCCCGAACATAAACTCCGAATTGTTCAGGCATTGCAAGCCCAGGGAGAAATTGTGGCGATGACCGGAGATGGGGTCAATGATGCTCCTGCGCTGAAGCAGTCGGCGATCGGGATTGCCATGGGGATCACGGGCACAGATGTGAGCAAAGAAGCCAGCGACATGGTGCTGCAAGATGACAACTTTGCTACCATCGTTGCGGCAGTTGAAGAAGGGCGGGTTGTGTACACTAACATCCGCCGCTTTATTAAATATATTTTGGGGTCAAATATTGGCGAGGTGTTGACCATTGCTGCTGCTCCAATCCTGTTAGCGACCGGAGGATTGCCCCTGTCGCCGCTGCAAATTTTGTGGATGAACCTGGTTACAGATGGATTGCCAGCCTTGGCGCTAGCGGTCGAACCCGCTGAACCTAATGTGATGGATCGCCCCCCTCATAGCCCTACGGAAAGTATTTTCTCGCGGGGGTTGGGATTCTATATGATCCGCGTTGGCGTGGTGTTGGCGGTGGTGACGATCGCCCTCATGCTGTGGTCGTATCAATATACGCACAGCATCGGTGGCGATCCTGATCGCTGGAAAACCATGGTATTTACGACGCTTTGCCTTTCTCAATTGGGTCATGCCATGGCAGTTCGCTCAAACAGTCGGCTAACGATCGAGCTAAATCCTTTTTCAAATCCTTTTCTTTTACTGGCGGTTGGCGTAACCAGCATTTTGCAGCTCTTGTTGATATACGTAGAGCCGTTGCAGAATTTCTTTGGGACACATTATTTGAGCCTGACAGAGCTGCTGATCTGTATAGGAACCAGCACGTTAGTGTTTGTTTGGGTAGAAATGGAAAAGCTAGTGACGCGATACTGGAATAAGCGGAAAAGACGCTAGAGGCGATGTTATGAGTCATAAAATTCAGGACAAATTTCGGCTTAAGGAGATTTCCATCAATTAAAATCCCTTTGTGGGGCAGGCATCTTGCCTGCATTGAAAGCAGTATGCAGGCAAGATGCCTGCCCCACGGGTATATTCTGATTCGGAAATCTCCTACGAACATCTTGAGCCGAATTTTTTCAATGCATCCGCAAAGCGTTCAGCATCACGATGACAAATAGCCCCAATAAAATCAGCCATCCAGCGTTGCGTTTAACCCACATTGCCCAGGAAGTCTGGCGTTGAGAGGGCTTGGTAAGCTGCTGCATTTGATGATTAACGTAAAGCGTGCATTCTTGAGCGTGGGGACGCTGAGGAAAGTTACAGGTATCATCAGCGTGGTAAATGCAGGTTTTGCAGAGGGGTTCTGCTCCTGTAGCGCGGTAGAGAGGAATGCCAGGATGACCGTGGGCTTTGAGCGCTGTACGGCAAATGGGACAAGCGATCGCCTGAGCATCGACGAGATGTTGGCAGCGGGGACAAGTGGGCATGGGAGGAGGAAGCTTTTACAAGATATAGTTTATGAAAACTTACGAACCTGGTATTTGCTGGCTTCAACGAGTTTGTACGTATTGCCCATGGCTTCTGAAAATCGAGCTTCGTTCTCGTCTAATGCATTAGCGGGAATGGCTTGCCATTGTTCCAAGCTTTGCCAATGGGTGACGATAATCACTTCTTCTAGATGGTCTGGGCTGATCCAAAGTTCTTTCTTTAGAAATCCAGGATACGCAGCCAAAAAAGGCGTCCAGATTTCAGCATCCTTTTGAACAAATTGTTCACGCAGTTCAGGTGAGACTGTAAACTTAAGCCACTCGATAACCATAGGTTTTTTTAGGAAGAATCATTCTCTCTATATTCGGTTACCCGCCTATAAAAGGGCAAGCGACCCAACTCTATTAATGTTCAAGTTTGCCAAAATATTCACTGTAGGCTGAAGAGAGTTAACTTTATTGAGCCTGCTTCTGACACTTCGGGAATTCTCATGGACAACAATAATTTACTCAATCAGCTCCTCATGTTTGGCATTGGCACTACTTCAATGGTGGCAGAGAAACTACGCGATGCAACCGATCAATTGGTCAAAGATGGCAAGCTTGATCCTGAGCAAGCTGCTAAGTTAGCCAATGATTTAATGCAGCAGGTGAAGTCTGAACAGGGTAACTGGGAAGCACAGATGCAGCGCCAAGTTCGTAACATTATGCAGGATTTAGGCGTGCCTCGGCAGAACGAAATGGATGAGCTGCGGGGGCGATTAGATCGCTTAGAGCGGCAAGTCAGAGATATGGAAAATAAGCTTTGGCGGTAGGTTTTGGGAGTGGACTTTGGCGCTAAACTGGGGCTTGGGGTTTCAATACCCCCGTTGAGAATCACAGGAGGATTGATATTTTGCGAGAAATTCTCATCAGTTTTGGAGTCATGGTGACTTGCATCCTGTTCTTGGTCGTGGCTCAGATGACCCAGAAGGGAGAGGCGATCGCCGCTGGACTTGCTCAAACTGCTCCAGTGGCAGTCGTACAATCTGCAACTGAGCCAACCACCGCCGAGCCAACTTTAGTGGCTCAAGCCAACCTACTCACCCAACCTGAAGCAACTCCCATGACAGAAGAGAATGTAGTGACCACTGACTCTGGTCTGAAGTATGTCGATATTGTTGAAGGGACGGGCGCAACCCCTCAGAGAGGGCAAACCGTGTCGGTTCATTACACTGGTACGCTAGAAAATGGTACTAAGTTTGATAGTTCGCGCGATCGCGGTCAGCCTTTCCAGTTTCCTTTAGGCGCAGGTCGCGTTATCAAAGGTTGGGATGAAGGGATTGCCTCAATGAAAGTTGGCGGTCAACGTAAGCTGATCATTCCCCCTGACCTGGGCTATGGTTCGCGGGGCGCGGGTGGCGTTATTCCTCCCAATGCAACCCTACTTTTTGATGTGGAGTTGCTAGGAGTTGAGTAGCAGAACAGGCTCCGCCTATTCTAGCTTTCATATTGATGAAGAGGCGATCATAGGATCGTCTCTTTTTTGTCTTGACTATGCACCAACAATTAATCAACCTACTGCTACGTTCAGAATCTCCAAGTTTCCCTTTTTGGTTCTCAAGTTCTAGTCCTCAGCCATGCTCGTCTTCATTCATCCTGGTGTTCCAGATTTGAATCAAAATAAGCTGCTTTAATTGATTTTAATACTGGTCATCATTCCGGTGACTCAGTTAATTAAAATCAGTGAAGATGAGTAAAATCCAACGTTAGGGAAGGCTGCTAGATTGATTAATTTGACGAACGACTAAGGTGTAGAGAATTCCGTAGCCCGAAATTAAAAGAATACCTGCGAGCATAATAAGGCGCTCCTGGGTGTTAATAGATTTATCTAATTAACATACTAGAACAAGCAACTTAGAACGCCATCCCTCACATGGGTACTCTTGAAGCTAGCACGTTGCACTGACATAGCAAGTTAGATGAGCGATTGCCTCACTCCTGTACCCCTTGTGGCGATCGCTCCATAATAAGATTCCCGGATTCTTCAAAAATCCGAGAATCTAAAGCATTGCGTCTACTTTGCTCCTTTCATTACCCGCGCCAATTCTGCCGCCACTTCAGGACGGGAAAATTCAGGGGGTGGTAATTCGCCACGCCGTAGCATTTCTCGAACCTTGGTTCCTGATAGATGAACCCGTTCGTCGGGAGTGCTAGGGCTAGTCTTGGTGGTTGCCATGGTTTCAGTGCGCTTGCAGTAGAAAGCGTGCTCAAACATCATGGGCGTAATGCCCAACTCACCAGGGGCAAACTCGTTAAAGATGTACTGGGCATCGTAGGTGCCGTAATAGTCGCCTACGCCTGCATGGTCGCGCCCAACGATGAAGTGGGTGCAGCCATAGTTTTTCCGCACGAGGGCATGGAAGATGGCTTCACGAGGTCCGGCGTAGCGCATAGCAGCAGGGTTGATTGCTAGAATGACGCGATCGCTTGGATAGTAATGTTCCAACAAAATCTCGTAACACCGCATCCTTACATCAGCCGGAATATCGTCTTCCTTGGTTGCGCCGACTAAGGGATGGAGAAACAGACCATCAACCGTTTCTAAGGCACATTTTTGGATATATTCGTGAGCGCGGTGAATCGGGTTACGAGTCTGGAATCCGACTATTGTTTTCCAGCCTTTTTCGCGGAACATTGTCCGGGACGCTGCTGGGTCAATTTGGTATGTAGGGAAGAGGGGATGAGGATCACGCTGAAGTAACCAAACGTCTCCGGCTAGATTGACTGCACCCTGACTGTAAACAACTTTTACACCCGGATGTTTTTCGTCAGCAGTGCGGTAAACATTGATGGCTTCTTGGGTTTTGTCGTAGTGATACTTTTGCGTTAGTTCTAGAACACCCACGAATCGTCCGTTCGTATCATCTAGACGAACTAAGCTGCCTTCTTGAAGGGGGGCAGCAATATCTTCGGCGACCGAGAGCGTGATTGGGATTGACCAGGGCAAGCCGTTCGCTAAGTGCATTTCTTTGACGACGCGATCGTAGTCTGCCTGTTCCATAAACCCGGTGAGGGGGCTAAATCCACCGATCGCAATCATCACTAAATCTGAAGAAGTCCGCTCGTCAAGCTGAACTCTGGGAAGATGATCGGCTTTGCTAAGGAACTCTTGCTGTTGAGCAGGGCTAGCCAACCGATTGATCAGTTGCCCACCGTGGGGAGCGATATTGTCCGGATGTTGACTCAAAATAATTCTCTCTTTTATTAATTGCGACGAGTAGGGAAAGATTGCCGTTAGCCCTTTATTAATCAGCCTCTTAGAATATCCTATTGTGTCGATTAGGGAAAGTCTATGACTGGTTTGCCAGCGATTCTCATTATGGAAATTCAACTGGTGTTGGGTGGGATGTCCAACTCCAAACCCTCCAGCATGAAGGTGAGTAGATGATCCCAACTATCGAAATAGAGATAACGGGTTAAAGCCCGTAAGTCATCGAAGAAAGTCTTGCGGGTGGGCAAGTGAGAACGTAAGAGTTTGTACTTCTCATCGAGCAGTTCCAGCAGCGTGTGGAACAACAGCGACAGGATGTTGAGAGTGGCGAGGAACGAAGCTAGATGCTGCTTTCCGTGCCCAAAATTGTGTTCTAGGTTGTAGCCCTTAGTCTTGAGAGTGTTATTGTTCTCGTTTTCCACCTTCCACCGGGTGCGACCCGCTAAGACGATCTCTGCCACAGTGTCATCGGTAATGGTGTAATTGGTGGCAAACGAGTTTTTGTAGACTACCTTCCCATCAGGACCGCTCACCGTCAGTTCGCACCAATTCACTAGCAGAGCCTCGCCACCCGCTTTCAGGGGGACGCCGTTGAGATAGCGGTAGGTATAAGTTTCTTCGACCTTCCCAGTCCACCGTTTGGCTGTGACCGTCGGGAGATCGAGACCTTCGAGATGGTCATAGAGGGTGGTGTGCGACTCCGGACGGCACACCAGAATGAAGTTGAACCGTTGAGCTAAAAGCTCTTGACATAAGGGCTGATGACAATAGAGGTCATCGCCCAAAACCGTCATATTTAAGGCACTGTAGCGTTGCCCGTGCTGCAAAAGCCACCGTTTGGCTGCCGCATTCTCACAGTCCTGCTTGTCGTGCCCGTCTTGCGGCACGACAAACTCAGGCACTAATGGAAGCACTTGAGATTGACCAGGGCAGACAATTACCGGAGTAACCACGCTATGGAAGTAGCGTATTTCCCCTGACTTCAATTGGCGCGTTGAACAATACGGGCAATGGATTTGGCTCGAACCGAAGTATTCGGTACCATCCATCGCCATCAGCAGGCTGCCTGCAAACGAGCGGAAGCCCTTCATCTGTCCCTGTTGCTCCAACACTTGCAAGATTTCCTCGAAGACGGGAAAAACCTGCTTCGGTTTCACTGGGTCGAGCAAATCCCGAATGTGGTTGTCACTTGGTATCTTGTGAACCCCAAACAGGCTTTGAGCATTACTATGACCTTTGCTGCCCTCCATCATGCGTTGGTATGCCAGAAATGACGGGGTTTGAGTAAAGAACACGCTAAACGCGCTTAAGGCTGCATCTTCCATCCCATAGCGGGTATTCTTGCCAGTGCGTTTGTCCGGTAGCGATGACAGCACCTGGCGGAAAGAACTCACTAATTGTGTCAAACAATCCCCGCTCTTTCAACGACTCTGGCTCTATTGGGTTATTCAGATACCTTTACAATACCGATATTTGGGAGCTTGAACAGCGGTTCTTTAAATTGAGAATTGCTGCTGGTTTGCGCAGGGCGATCGCATCAAAAATTGAGTGCAGCAATCAAAGTATGAGGAGTGGGGGGCGATCGTGGACAGCTTGACTAAATCGCAAAATATACGGAAAGCTTCTTTCGCTCCACCTAATATCAGCGTAATATATACGGAAATTTTCTTTCGCTCCACCTAACTGAGGGTGATATACGGAAAGTTTCCCTCTAAAAAGAAGTTCTGCCGTTTCGTTTTCGTTTAGGTGGTTGGGGTATAGTTTTATACTAATGTTTCAAGCGTCCAAGTCAACAGATTCATTCAGGCTGTTTGAAGTTGTATACTGCTCGGTGGAAGACTACTCTCTGGAGAAAAGCTGATGAGCGACGTTGATAAAAACAAGCAAATCATCCAGAACTTTATCCAAGTGGTTTGGAACAGTCGCGATCTCTCAGCATTGAAAGATTTCTGGGCGGAAGATTGTGTAAACCATGCGATGCCAGGAACAGACAATCGTGGTCTTAACGCGCTTCGGACATATCATGATTCATTCTTTGATGATTTTTTCTCCGCTTTCCCCGACATCCAGATTGAGATCACGCAGCAGGTTGCGGAAGGCGATCGAATTGCAACATATATCACTAGTCAAGGCACACACAGTGGCGCGTTCTACGGCATTCCGCCAACAGGCAAGCACATCTCGACATCGGTGATCCGAATTGATCGAGTTCAAGACGGAAAGATTACAGAGCATTGGTCGGTTTCAGACGCAGCAGGTCTGGTGCAGCAAATTCAAGCTTGAACGACCAATGATTTAAAGATGTGCTACTTGTATTGGGATGATGGAAAGACTTGAAGGAATATCACTTACATGGCGATCGTCGAACAAAATGATCGGTGACGGCAGCGGCAGAACAACGCCAATGCACACCGATCGCCGAAAGTTGATCGGTTACGATGCAGAGATCATCTGCGGCGGGTGATGGGCAACGTTATGCGGCTTAATCCTTGAGGCAGTTCTGATCCTGCTACACAGCAGGGATATCGGGCAATGGCACAGAGCGAACAGCAACAAAGACTCTTATCATTAATTGATGCTGTGATTGGTGCAGGTCTTGCGTGCATACAAGAGAGCAAGACCTCCTGATTGTTAAAGAGTTTCGTGAATTAGAGATTGGTAACCGCTCGTAGGTTCTTGTAGAATCTAAGTGTTGAGCGATCAGTATTTTTATGACAATAGCTCCTATTTTGGCAAAGCCGTACATTGAGCAGCGAGATACGGGGTATTGGATTGAAGGAACCCGCATTTCCCTCGACTCTGTAGTTTATTCATTCTTGAATGGAGAATCACCTGAAGGTATTGCCCAAAATTTTCCGTTGCTTTCGCTAGAACAAGTCTACGGCGCGATCGCTTTCTATCTCGCCAATCGAGCGCTTGTTGATGCGTATTTGGAAGCGGGTGAAGCTGAGTTTCAACGACTGCAACAGTCTTGTCAAGCAAGAAGTCCTTTGCTGTATCAAAAATTGAGAACAGCTCAAGCTCTGAAACAGAGCAGAGTATGACAGCAATTCGATTTCAAGCAGATGCCGATCTCAGACAAGCAATTGTGACCGGAACAATCCGTAGACAACCAAGCCTAGATTTTCAGTCAGCTAATGAGGTAGGGCTTGAAGGGATAAAAGATCCAGAGATTTTGGCAATTGCGGCACGGGATGGCAGAGTGCTGGTCACTCATGATCGCAAAACTATGCCGACTGAGTTTGGTCAATTCATCACCTCGCAAACCAGTTCTGGCATTCTGATTATTTCTCAGAATCTTTCGATAAGTGAAGCAATCGATGCGATCATCTTGGTGTGGGAAGCATCTATGGCTGAAGAATGGATCAATCAGATTATGACGTTCCCGTTTTGAAAAACTAAATAAGGTGTGCTATTTGAGTCCTCGAAAGAAGCCGCATAACAATACCCATAGAATAAAGGCTTCGCTCTCTACTCGATAACGCCGCCACCTAACAAAATGTCGCCATTGTACCAAACGGCTGCTTGCCCTGGGGTGACGCTGAGTTGAGGTTCGTCGAAGACAATTTTGGCACGATCGCCTACCAACGGCACAATGGTTGCGCCCACAGCAGGCGATCGGTAGCGGATTTGAACTTCGGCACGAATCGGGGCAGCGGGTTCTGCGATCGATACCCAGTTGATTTGTTTGACGGTGCAGTCAGGGTTTTGCGCGTGGTTGCGATCGCCCACGATCACCTGATTCTTTGCCGCATCAATTCCAATCACGTACAGCGGATGTGCAGCAGCAATGCCAATGCCTTTGCGCTGCCCAATAGTGTAATGATGAATGCCCTCGTGCTGTCCAAGGACTATGCCAGATGGATCAATAATGTCTCCGGTTTTGGGAGCCAGGTATTTATCTAAGAAGGTTTGCATGGAGCCATGTGCTTCGATCAAACACAGATCTTGACTTTCGGGTTTTTCGGCAGTGTGCAAACCAAACTCCGTTGCCATTTGACGGGTTTCGACTTTGGTTTGTTCGCCTAAAGGAAAAACAACGTGCGCCAACACTTCCTGGTTAAGGTCGTAGAGAAAATAGGATTGGTCTTTGGTGCGATCGATCGCCCGGAGCAGTTGGTGGCGATCGCTCTCTAGGTCGTAGTTCACTCGCGCATAGTGCCCTGTGGCGATTTGCTTAATGCCTAACTCTTGACGAGCGTAGCTGAGCATGGGCGTAAATTTTACGGTTTTGTTGCACTGTGAGCAAGGCAGCGGCGTAATGCCTGCCCCGTAGCCTTCGACTAGATAATCGACGATATATTTTTGAAACACCTCGCGGCTATCGACTACGTGATGGGGAATTGCTAGTTCTTCGCAGAGACGAGCAGCATCAATCATGCCATCAGAACAGCATTGCCCCTTGCCCTTCATTAGCCAAAGGGTTAGCCCCACCACTTCATAGCCCTGGCGGTGGAGCGTTGCCGCCGCCACCGAGCTATCGACTCCGCCTGAAAGACCAACAACAACCTTGCTCATGAATCCCTGAAGACACTCTGTAGAATGAACTGAACTTAATTCTATGATTCATTCTACAGAATGTGTCTGAACATCGTGTGGATTGAGAGGTGAGCTAGGGATTAGCTAATGACAAAGTTGCGAGAACTGACTGCCCCAATCCCAATGTTGTTCAACGTTGCTAAGGTTGTGAAAGTACTACCGACCCTGCTGCCATCCGCATCAACTTTGATTTCGGTGCTGGCTCCAACCTGGGTAAGCTGCACATATTTTAGGTAGCGAACGTAAGATGTTGCGCCTGCAAATTGAGGCTGGGAAAAGAGACTGCGGAGGTCGATGACATCTTCGGAGGGGTTGAAGTCGGCGATCGCATCCTGCCCTTCATTCACATTTCCAAAAACAAACATATCTCGTCCTTTGCCGCCGATGAGGGTGTCACCACCATTACCGCCGATGAGGAGATCATCGCCCTTGCCGCCTAAAAGCCTGTCGATTCCGTCGCTTCCTCGCAACAGATCGCGCCCTTTGCCGCCCTGAAGAAAATCGTTACCCCGACCGCCGTCTGCGTGGTCGTTGCCGCCGCCTGCTTTGAGGCGATCGTTGCCATTGAAGCCATAGAGCTTGTCTTTGCTACGACTGTCACGGTGACCGCCGCTGTTAATGCGATCGCTGCCTTTAGTTCCTTTCAAGATATCACTGCGGGAAGTACCGCGTAGAAGCTGTCCTTTTTTGGCTTTGAGGGTGATCCCTTTTTTGCTCTTGGAGAAGTCAATTAAGGGGGTGGGAGTGCCTGTAATGCCTGTGGGGTTGGCGATCGCCAATTTCACTAGCTGACTTGTTTTTGATCCTTGAGCGTCAGTGGCGTTGACCTTCAGTGACAAATTGCCCACTGAGAAAATGTCGGGGATGCCGCTGAATAATCCCGTTTTAGCGTCGAATATGAGCCACGGGGGCAGGGGCGCACCGCTCTCCAGGCTGGCAGAGAAGGTGAGGGTGTCGCCTGCGTCGGGGTCTGTAAATGCGCCTACAGGAATCTTCAGAGTGAAGGGTTGAGTGGCAGTTACCTGTTGGGGGACGGGAGTGATGGGGGTGCCAATTACAGGCGATCGATTGATGTTGGCAACTTTTACTATGAATCCGTCTTCAGCCGTTATGCCTGCTTTGTCTGTGGCTTTGACTTTGAGGTCGAGGCTGCCGACGTTGGCGCTGCGGGGGGTGCCGCTGAAGGTGCGGGTGGTGGAATTGAAGGTGAGCCAGGTTGGGAGCGGGGATCTGTTGGCGAGGGTGGCGGTGTAGGTGAGGGTGTCGCCTGCATCAACATCGGTAAATGTGTTGGCGGGAAGAGTGAAGGTAAAGGGTGCGTCTTGAGTGAGAGTTTGATCGGCGATCGCATTCGTTACTGTTGGCGCGTCGTTGGTGTTCGCAACATCAATTTTGAAGATATCTTCAGCCGTTAAAAGTCCCGTGTCCGTGGCTTTTACTTTCACGCTTAAGCTACCGACCTGTGCATTAAGCGGTGTCCCGCTGAAGGTTTTGTTGGTTGTATTGAAGGTGAGCCAACTGGGTAGTGGGGTGTTGTCTGCTTGGGTGGCGGTGTAGGTAAGGACATCGCCTGCGTCAACGTCGGTGAAGGTATTAGTAGGAACTGCGAAGGTGAAGAGAGTATCTTCGGTGGCGGACTGATCGGCGATCGCATTTGCCACGGTTGGGGCATCGTTAAAGTTTGCCACGGTGAGTCTGAAGATATCTTCAGCCGTGGCGTTTGCCGTATCTTTAGCCGTTACTTTGATGTCGAGGCTGCCGATATCGGTGTTAGTAGGTGTACCGCTGAAGGTTTGGTTGGTCGCGTTAAAGGTGAGCCAACTGGGTAATGAAGTGTTGTTGCCTGATTGGGTGACGGTGTAGGTGAGGGTGTCGCCTGCATCGTCATCGGTAAATGTGTTGGCGGGAACTGCGAAGGTGAAGAGAGAGTTTTCGGTGGCAGATTGATCGGCGATCGCATTCGTTACTGTTGGCACATCGTTGATGTTGGTCACCACAAGATCAAACATCGGTAGAGCAACAGGTGAAGCTATGCCATCGTTAACGCTGATGATAATGCCTGTTGTAGTGCCAACATTGCCATTGGCAGGGGTGCCGCTGAGTTTTCCAGTTGTGGTGTCAAAGGTTGCCCAAGTGGGTTTGTTGGCGATGGTGAAAGTGAGAGTTGAGCTTGCATCAACATCAACGGCGGTTGGCGTGAAACTGTAGGGACTGTCTTCGGCGATCGTTACAGCAGGAGTGCCGCTGATAGTGGGGGCATCGTTAGTATTGGTGACGGCTAGATCAAATGTTGGGAGTGCAACTGCTGGAGCAATGCCATCACTGACGCTGATGACAATGCCTGTAGTGATACCAACATCGCCATTGACGGGGGTGCCGCTAAGTCCTCCATTTGTAGTGTCAAAGGTTGCCCAAGTGGGTTTGTTGGCGATCGAGAAGGTGAGGGTAGCGCCTAAGTCAACATCGGTTGCAGTAGGAGTGAAGGTGTAGGGGCTGTCTTCGGCGATCGTTACTCCAGGAGTACCGCTGATGGTAGGAGCATCGTTAGTATTGGTGACGGCTAGATCAAACGTTGGGAGTGCAACTGCTGGAGCAACGCCATCACTGACGCTAATGACAATGCCTGTAGTGATACCAACATCGCCATTGACAGGGGTGCCGCTGAGCTGCCCAGTCGCAGGATCGAAGGTTGCCCAAGTCGGTTGATTGGTGATGGAGAAGGTGAGGGTAGCGCCTAAGTCAACATCGATTGCAGTAGGGGCGAAAGTGTAGGGACTGTCTTCAGCGATCGTTACTCCAGGGGTGCCGCTGATGGTAGGAGAATCGTTAGTATTGGTGACGGCTAGATCAAACGTTGGGAGTGCAACTGCTGGAGCAATGCCATCACTGACGCTAATGATGATGCCTGTAGTAATCCCGACATCTCCATTGACGGGGGTGCCGCTGAGTTGCCCAGTAGCAGGATCGAAGGTTGCCCAAGCTGGTTTATTGACGATCGAGAAGGTGAGGGTGTCACTTAAGTCAACATCGATCGCACTCGGAGTAAAGCTGTAGGGGCTGTCTTCCGCGATCGTCGTTCCCGGTGTGCCGCTGATGGTGGGTGCATCATTGGTATTAGTTACCGTCAAATCGAAAGCTGGGAGATCAACAGATGAAGCTATGCCATCGTTAACGCTGATGACAACGCCTGTTGTAGTGCCGACATCGGCATTGACGGGGGTGCCGCTGAGTCCTCCAGTTGTGGTGTCAAAGGTTGCCCAAGTCGGTTTGTTGGCGATCGAGAAGGTGAGAGTTGAGCTTGCGTCAACATCAACGGCGGTTGGTGTGAAACTGTAGGGACTGTCTTCGTCGATCGCTGTTCCCGGTGTGCCGCTGATGGTGGGGGCATCATTGGTATTGGTGACCGTCAAATCGAAAGCTGGGAGATCAATGGGTGAAGCTATGCCATCGCTAACGCTGATGACAATGCCTGTTGTAGTGCCGACATCGGCATTGACGGGGGTGCCGCTGAGTTGTCCAGTCGTGGTACTGAAGGTCGCCCAAGTCGGTTTATTGGCGATCGAGAAGGTGAGAGTTGAGCTTGCGTCAACATCAACGGCGGTTGGTGTGAAGCTGTAGGGACTGTCTTCGGCGATTGTGACAGCAGGAGTGCCGCTGATAGTGGGGGCATCGTTAATAGGATTAATTGCGATCGCCGCTGTTGTACTCGCATTACTATACGAGGTAATGCCTCCGTTCATAGAAGCGTTAACGATCGCCCCTGCACTCTTTCCATCTGTTGTATCCCAAGCCCTAAAGTTGATCGTAGAATTTCCGTTCGCATTGGCGTTCGGCACAAAGCGTACTCGGTTGTCTGTTTGTACAACCACTTGGCTGAGATTAAACGTGCCTTGAGCAGAGGTTGTATCATCTCCCAAGAAAATTAGGTTTGGCTTATTGTAAGGATTAAAGGGGAAGTTGGCGGGAGGGGTAAACGCGGTATAGTCGCGCAGGCTTCCGGTCAGAATTTGGGTGTCGTTGGCAAAGAGCTTGTAGGTGGTACTCAAGACCTCGACGCGGTAGTCGATCTTTTGATTGGTGTTGAAAGCAATTGATTCGGAAGCGACGAAAGAGCTGTTTTGGGCAAAGATGTTGCCAGTTGTAGGGGATAAACGTTGGAACGCTAGCTCGATCGCCTTAGTATCTTGGCTCACTAGCAGGATGCTAAAGCCTGCTCGGTTAACGTTGGTGTTAGAATCTGCCAACACTTGTAAGTCGAAGGAGACGCTATAGCCTGTGGTGGCGTTAAATGTAGGAGATGCGGCATTGATTAATGTGCCACTTGTGTTGTAGTTGCTGTAGCCCGCATAGATCTTTTGATTGGCGGTGGTGGTGACTAATGCACCGTTAGCACTGGTGGCTTCGGTGCCAATTGCTGGGGTGGGCGCACCCGCAGGAGGGATGGTGACAGCAGTATAGCCGAGCCAGGTTTGGCTACTGGGAGCCGTGCCCAAGTTAGCGGAATAGAATGAGGTTGCGCCTAAGAGCGTGGCATTGCTGTCGCTGGTGGTGGTGATGGGAACCCAAGTAGTGCCGCCATTAGTGGAGTATTGCCAAGCGCCTTTGGTATTATCTACGCCTGTAATGGCGATCGCTTTCGGATCACCATCAACATCGGTAGTCAGTCCGCTAATTAAAGCTGAAACTTTTGTGCCTGTATTTGCCGCATCTAGAACGTCTTCATCAATGGCTATTAGCGTTGCACTACCCGTTAAAACTGGTGCATCATTGACGGATGTGATGCTAGTACCGAGCGTGTTGACGGCAGCCGCGATCGCTGTTGTACCTCCATTCGTTGTCGTATTAACAGCGACCCGCGTTGTACCATTGGTAAACCCGCCCACGTAGGTGTCATCCAGTGCCCGAATGATGAGGCTGGTCGGTGTGCCGTTGTAATTTGCGGCTGGGAGAAAACGAACCAGGGTAGCCGCTGAAAGGGCTAGAGCAGTGGCTCCATCGGTGACGGTGGCGATCGCATTCCAGCTTGTTCCGGTATCAGTGGAATATTGCCAGATGCCTTGGGTCGGGGGTGCAGTATTACCCACTACAGCAACCCCACCGAGACTAGAACCCATATCAGGATCACTAAATTGAGTATTGAAGAGAGTGGCGATCGTTGCTCCTGCTGGAGTGGTTGTGTCTTCGTTAACGGCGGTGAGCGTTGCATTAACTGTTAATGCAGGTGCATCATTGATAGGATTGATGGCGATCGATGCCGTATCTGTCGCAGTACTAAATGCCGTGCCGCCGCCACTGATGGAAGTATCTGCTGTGCCGCCATTGGTGCCCATGGTCGTATCCCAAGCACGAAAGGTGATGGCATTGGCGATCGCCCCGTTGTAGTTGGCATTAGGTTGGAAGTAGAGGCGAGTACTAGCATCGGCAACTAGGAGACGAGCGCTGGTATTGCTAACTGTGCCAAGAGCTGTCCAAGCTCCTCCATTATTGGTGGTATAAGACCAAGTGCCGTTGGTCTTATCTACAGCAGTAAGAGCAATGCCTGTCGTTGCGCTTGCATTGGAGTCACTGACATTTCCCCCTAAGCTAACGATCGCCGACACCAACGTTCCAACAGCGCCTACAGGCAATCCTGCGTCTTCGTTGACCGCAGCGAGAGTGACAGTCGTATCACTTAATGTAGGAGCGACATTGATCGTAATGGTATGAACCTTAGTGCTGCCAACTATGGCATTTGTCGGTGAGCCTATCGTCACCACAACTGTCTCGCTAGGTTCGGTGACTCCATCATCAATGAGGTTGACGGTGATAGTGGCACTAGTGCTGCCTGCTGGGATCGTAATGGGGCTAGGAGTGATGCTGTAGTCTGCACCGTTAGCTGTGCCACTCAGGGCAAAGGGCACAGTAACGATTTGATTAGACGCGGCTGAAAGCTGGACAGTGATGGTCAGAACGTCGCCTTCTAAGCCAGGTTGAGTAGAAGCTGTAAAGGAAACGATTGGGAATGCTGCCCATGCCACTGCCTGCTCTAAGAGGCGATCGGCATTGCCAGTACGTAAGTCAGTCGTGCTATAGGAGCTTTTACCCGAATAGATGGGACCGAGATAGACCGATTTTCCTGAAACCTTATTGGCAACTACCACGACAGATTGACCGCTTGCTGTTGCCAACGTTGTTGCCCCGGAATCAATGCCACCCGTAGCATACTCATTAAAACTACTGACAAGGAAGGGAGATACGCCTGTTGTAATGGGATGGATTGTCCCATTAGGTATTACGGATTGGTTCATCAAGAAGCCATAAGAAGCAACTGTATTTACTGGAACAACAGCATCAATATCAAGATTGTTAGTGTCTCCGTATACAATCCAACCCGTTGAGACTAATCCACCCCCTCCTTCAACCCAATTTCTTAACGCAGCGGCAAAGGTAGCATTCATCACTGGAGCAGCTCCATTGTTACCAATGACAACAGCGTTGTAAGCATTTAACTCCACAGCGGTGTCTACCTGAGCAGAGGAGACGAGAGTAGCGGTAAAGTCAAAGTAAGTATCATCGTTAAGCTGATTTACAATTGCGTTAAAGCCAGCTTGATCTCCCCCCGATATGTCTCCAACCACTGCGACATTAATAGTTGCCAGGGTGTGATCGTAAACCTGTGTCGTGGAGGGTAAGAACGCCAGCGACGACTCAATTTCACCCGTATCGACCTCTAGTATCCAATCGCCGCCCTTGCTAGTACTCCCCGTTAAGTTATCCGAAGCCGCCACATCTGCCCCGGTTAGCTGACTTAGTGCTTGTACAAAGGACTGCCCTTGCGGATCGGCGGCAACATCACAGCCATAGATCAAAATATCCGCATCCTCGGTCAACGCCGATCGCCACCCTTGTAGCTGCGCTTGATAGCGATCGATCGACTCTCCATTCAGCGTTGTCGCACCCAGTTGCAAACTGCCCGGACTACCGTGCGAAACGATATGCACACTTTGAATGTCACTCCGATTCGCCAGTGTTGCCGTGATTTGTTCAATCCCATCCTGAGCAGAGTCAAGCACGATCGCCTCGGCTCCAGGCACTAAGCCATCAATCAAACTTTGGTAATCATCGACAGCAGCATCGATAAAGACAAGAGATTTAACAGGGGCGATCGCGGACATAAGTGAGCAGCCTTTAATAATTGATAAGAATTAATCTAAATAAGCCCACGACAATCAGCCCTGAACTCTCACAAAACTGACTTGAGGCGTAGATAAAGCTAAGCTTCCCCAAACATTTGCGCGACCCATCACAACTGAAGTCAAAACTGTGAAATTGTGCAGTAATTACTTAGAAAATCCACAAACAAAGACCGGATTTCTAGACTGAAATCCGGTCTTTGCTCGTTGACGCACCCAAAGCCATTAGGAAGATCGTTGTCGAATAGAGACATGAGTAGCACGATCTGCCCTCACCCTAGCCCTCTCCCAAAAGGAGAGGGGACAAGAGATCTGGCTCCCTTCTACCTGGGGAGAAGGGCTAGGGATGAGGGCAAATCATACTTGCAACCCGCAACGCCCTAAGCCTTAACCTTTGTACCATTCTGCCCAACGCCATTAACTTCAGAAGGCGATAAAGCTGTGAGTGTAGCAGGCAATGCTGTAGACGAAGCGATCGCCGTCTTGCGCTTAGACGGTTGCGGTCTTCCCCCTGCCTTCATGTATTCCACACTTTGTTTGCCATAGCGTGCGCCCACACTTTGCAACAGTCGCGTAGAAATGTCTGCGATCTGTTGCTCCAACGCTTCTACGTCCTGCTGCGCCTCATCCACCATCGACAACAGAGTATTGTATTTGGCGATCGCTTGTTGTCCCTGTTTAATGGATTCAGTGTAAGTTGACACCGATAGATTGTTGCCAAAATTCAACAATGGATCAACCGATCGCAAAGATTCCAATCGGCGTTGTGCTTTTTCAATAATCTGAGAATTTCTTTTCTGGCGCGGCATCAGCCCTCTCCTAAATGACAGTCTGCCCACTATAGCCAGGTAAGCCTTGCCCCGTGTACCGTAATTCCGAGGAGATTGTATCTTTCTTACAGAGATTTGCTACTTTCCCCCGTACTTATGCTGAACTTGTCGCGCTTATACCTACAAAAGTCTTCTCATTTATAAGAAACCACTCCCCATAGGTTACAAAGGCTTTGACGAACCTGATGAATGCCATCCTGCTCATAAAATTCTCTTGCACAAATGTTACATCGGTTGCAACGATTTTTATCAATGGGGCGATCGATGTAACAAAGGCGATCGTATCGGCGTTACAGCACTACGCTAATGGCTTAGGACAAGGGGCTTAAGCCCCTTGTTGTTTGGAGCAAAGCAAATTCTCAGCTTTTTATCAGGCAGCACTCAGGGCGATCGCTCATAATGTTCAAGTCAGTCACCCCATTTCCTACTCATGAAAAAACGCCACCTTTTACAATCCGGTGCAGCCTTCATCGGCATTGCTGCATTATTTCGCTATTTGCCCTGGAAACGAGAAGCGATCGCCGCTCCCTTACCAGAAACCTTTGAAGTTACTAAAACTGAAGCTGAATGGCGAGAGACTTTAACGCCAGGGCAGTTTTATGTGCTGCGACAAAAGGGCACCGAGCGATCGGGCACCAGCTCTCTCGATCATCTGTTTGACAAAGGCACTTATAGCTGTGCTGCCTGCGCTCTGCCCGTGTTTACCTCCGAAACGAAGTTTGATAGCGGCACGGGCTGGCCCAGCTTTTATGCACCCATTGAAGGGGCGATCGGCAAGTCGGTAGATCAATCATTATTTACCACGCGAACCGAAGTGCATTGTCATCGTTGTGGCGGGCATTTGGGACACGTTTTTAACGATGGTCCTGCACCAACGGGTGAACGCTATTGCATGAACGGTGTCGCTCTAAAATTTACAGCGAGTTAGCGATCGGTAACAGCAAAGTATTTGCAGCAATACATTGTTTATATTCCCAGGCAGAGCCTGGGAACAAGAGTTGTCAGTCAATCTAGGGCTATCGTACTAAGACGCTCATGTACTTGCCGCTAGCAAACGGAGCCGGAACGATGGGCGTGAAATTAACGCGATCGCTAGCAATCTTTTTAACGTAGAACTCGTTGATCAAGTGCAGCACCTGATCCCGACTGCCCACAATCCACACCTGCGCTTTGTCGCCATGCGGAACGGGCAGCAGTCCGTTGAACTCTGTAGTCATCACTATTTCCCTCGCTAATGTGGGGTTGAGAAGAAAAGCTTAAGGCGTGGTTGCCTAACAACTTGTGCAACATTAGCGAGGTGAAACGATAAGATCGTTACAGCCTAGCCTTCTGCCGTATCAGAAAGTCAGGTTAGCTGGTTGGGAGTGTTGTTACCACTTCTAGCCAGCGTCCTCACCTTAAGCCTGTTTTGCTGGTTATCCAAACCAGTTTGACAAGCATAAGGGTAAAGGCGGCTTTTACACAAGCATTTGAGAGCAGATGTTAGCGTTGGGAGATTTCCGAATCAGAATGTACCCGTGGGGCAGGCATCTTGCCTGCATTGAAAGCAGTATGCAGGCAAGATGCCTGCCCCACAAAGGGATTTTAATTGATAGAAATCTCCTTGCTGAATCGCAACATAGTGTCTCCCCATCCTATGAGATCAGGTCAGGGGCATAAACTCCTGGTTCGACGAGCCAGGATGTCCCTCATCTGTTAAGGAATTGCTATATCAGATCTGGATCTTCTCCTAGTTCTCGCAACCTTGCTGCCAATCGATCTGATCTCCGTCGCTCCTGTTCTGCCCGTTGCCGCTCTTGCTCCAACAAAGCCTCTGCTTCTTGCCGCGCCACCGTCTCCTGGCGCAACGCTTGTACCAACTCAGCCGAAGCTAATAGCTTTTCTCCAGTATCTTCCCGGTACAAAGCAATCAACACCTCATCAATCTCCAATCGCAGCTTTAGCGGTTCACTGCGACCATCAGTAATGGGCACATAAACGCCATCCTGTAGCCGATATCCCCTCAGCTTTTCAGGAATCCATTCTCCTTTAGGGTCAAACTGCCAATATTCAGGAACATCTAAGCTTTCGTATAAATCTTTTTTGACAACCTCGTCTCGCTCCCTCGTTCCAGCAGAAGTCATTTCAAAAATGACTGAGGGCACTTGCGCTTCTTCCCAAACTTTATAGTTGTCTCGCGCTCCAGGCGGCACATTAAAAACGACCATGACATCGGGTGCAACCCGAAACTTGGGAAACCCCTGGACATAATAAAGAAACTGATCGGCAAAAACGATCGCCTGTTCACCTTCCAGGTAATTTCTGAGGGCAATCACCGCATTAATAATGGCATCAATATGAACATAACTTTCTGCCAAAGGTTCACCGTCTGAGCTGGGATAAACGACTTCGGCTCTTTGAGAAATTGTTGTAGTCTGCGGGAGCGGTAGGAGAGAAGTCATAGGAATACTTGGAACGCGCCTGAGCTAATTTTAACAGGTGCTTGAGGGAAAGAAGGCGGTAATCTAAGAAAAGCCCCAATCTTCCGCGAGGTTCCCATGGCACAGCAACTCGAAGCATCTGAAACATCATCCATGCGATCGCTCCAGCGCGTCCTCAAAAGCTTGGGGGCATACCGCTGGCTTTCCCTGGGTGCTGTGGCGAGTCTGCTGCTGTTGACGGCTGCCAATGCTGCTACGCCGCAGCTTTTCCGGTGGGGCATTGACCAGGGCATTGCCAAAAAAGATTTGCAGGTGGTGCTGTATGGGGCTGGATTAATGGTGATTGCGGCGATCGCCCGTGGCTTATTCAACTTTGGGCAAAGCTTTTGGGCAGAAGCAGCCTCTCAGGGCGTGGCTTACGACTTGCGTAATAAGATTTTTAGCAAAATTCAGAACCTCAGCTTTAGTTATCATGACCAATCTCAGACCTCTCAGTTGCTGACTCGTGTTACCAGTGATATTGAACAAGTCCGAACGTTTTTAGGAACGAGTCTGGTTCAAGTTGTGAGTTCTGTGGTGACGTTATTTACTATTGCGATCGTGCTGCTGATCATGAATTGGCAATTAGCAATCATCACACTCACAGTTGTACCAGCCGCAGGATGGTTACTCGCTCAGTTTTTTACAAAGAATGGTGACTTGTTTCGACAAGTTCAAGAGCAGCTTAGTGAACTCAATGCAGTATTGCAAGAAAACCTGGTCGGCATTCGAGTTGTTAAAGCTTTTGTCCGAGAAGAGACTGAAGCACAGCGCTATACCGATCTAAATAATGTCCTGGTTAGGACAAATATGAAAACGATTCGGGCAATTCGCAATACCTTCCCGTTAATCTTTTTACTCAGCAACTTAGTAACGCTGGTCGTCTTTGGCTATGGAGGATCAGAAGTGATTGGGGGAGGGTTTTCCATTGGCGAACTGGTAGCATTTAACTCGTATCTGCTGCTGATTCTTCAGCCCGTTTTGTTGCTAGGATTTGCCGCCCCCGCGATCGCCCAAGCCGCTGCTTCTGCCGAGCGGATCTACGAAGTGGTCGATGCCGAAATTGAAATCCGCGATCGCCCTAACGCTATTCCTTTCAAAAGCTGTAGCGGTCGCATTACCTTCGAGAACGTTTCCTTCCGCTATCCCGGAGCTACCACCGAAGCGCTAAAAGCCGTCTCTTTTGAAACTAAACCTAAAGAACTAATTGCGGTTTTAGGCATGACAGCATCGGGGAAAAGCACCATCATGAACCTGATTCCTCGCTTTTATGATGTGACGGTTGGCTCGGTGCGAATTGATGGGCGGGACGTGCGAGATTTTACGTTGGCAAGCTTGCGATCGCAGATTGGCATTGTGTTTCAAGAAACCACGCTCTTTTCAGGCACTCTTCGGGAAAATATTGCCTACGCCAAAGCGAATGCCTCCCTAGAAGAAGTGATTGCGGTGGCAAAGACCGCACAAATGCATGATTTTATTATGGGCTTGCCCGATGGCTATGAAACCGTGGTGGGGGAACGAGGCGTAGGTTTATCGGGCGGACAGAAACAGCGAATTGCGATCGCCCGTACCTTGCTCACTAACTACAGTATTCTGATTCTCGATGACAGCACTTCGGCGGTGGATGCCCAAACAGCGGCACAAATTCAGGCGGCGCTCGATGATTTAATGCAGCAAAAGGCTTGCACTACTTTTGTGGTGGCGCAACGGATTAGCACGGTGCAAAATGCCGATCGCATCTTCCTGGTTGATAAGGGGCGGCTGGTGGCACAAGGAAATCATGAGCAATTAATGCGAACGAGTCCCCTGTATGGCGCTATTTTAGAATCTCAAGTGAAGCGATCGGATTAACAGCAGCCAGAGTAACAGCGCCAGTATGCAGGTCGCGCGTATTGGCGTACATTAGTTATGTAGAAATAAACGCGTAAACTTGATTACCCTAATGGAGAAAGGCTTGAATGGATACTAATCTGATTCTGTCGAATTTCTTAAGTCCGCCCATTCTATTTTTCTTTTTGGGAATGCTGGCGGTGGTCGTAAAATCAGATTTAGAAATACCGCAGCCGTTACCCAAATTATTCTCTCTTTATTTACTACTCGCTATTGGTTTTAAGGGCGGGGTAGAGCTGGCAAAAAGCGGATTCAGCCAAGCCGTACTTTTAACCATTATGGCATCCATTTTTATGGCTTGCGCGGTGCCCCTCTACACCTTCTTCATCCTCAAAATAAAATTTGACACTTACAATGCAGCGGCGATCGCCTCAACCTATGGTTCTATTAGCGCGGTCACTTTCATCACCGCCAGTTCTTTTCTAGACGAACTCAAAATTCCGTTCGATGGCTACATGGTTGCAGCCCTGGCGTTAATGGAATCACCTGCCATCATTGTTGGATTGATTTTAGTTAACCTGTTTAGCGATCGTAACAAGGGTGATGTGTCCTGGTCAGAAGTATTGCGAGAAGCGTTCCTCAACAGTTCAGTTTTTCTATTAGTAGGTAGTTTAATCATTGGAGTATTGACGGGCAAGCACGGTCAAGAAGTGCTGAAGCCATTCGCTTACGATATCTTTTATGGAGTTCTGACCTTTTTCCTGCTTGACATGGGTTTAGTAGCAGCCAGAAGGATAAAAGATTTAGGGAAATCTGGTAGATTTTTAATCTCGTTTGCCATCCTGATTCCATTGCTTAACGCTGTGATTGGAGTATTATTGGCAAGGTTGCTGGGCATGAACAAAGGCGACGCACTGCTGTTCTCAGTTCTGTGTGCTAGCGCTTCATACATTGCCGTCCCAGCAGCGATGCGAATGACGGTTCCCGAAGCTAACCCCAGCCTCTATGTAACCAGCGCTCTCGCCATCACTTTCCCGTTCAATATCATTGTTGGCATTCCGTTATACCTATCGTGTATTAATTTGTTCTGGAGATAGATTATGCAACTTGTTAAACGAATCGAAATTATTGCCAGTTCCCACGAGACTAGCCGCATTCTGGAGCGTATGGAAAAAGCAGGTGCACCCGGATATACTTTAATTCGAGACGTTGCTGGTAAAAGCCAGTGGGGTAGCGTTGACGACGACTTACCCGTAACCATGTTAGGCAACTCTTACATCCTCTCGTTCTGCCCCGAAGAAAAAGTGCAGCCCATTGTTGATGCAGTCAAGCCAATTCTTGATAAATATGGGGGTGTTTGCTATATTTCTGATGCTCTATCTGTGCCGACAACACACCGTGCGAGACCGTTCTAAGGTAGCGTTTACAGGTCAGGGGCGATTAGGCGATGCTAAGTTACGGAATCGGGTAAACTGTGGCTCGAATAATACCTTAACTGTGCCCACAGGACCATTCCGATGTTTAGTAATGATTACTTCTGCAATGCCGCGATCGGGCGTGTCTTCGTTGTAGTATTCGTCGCGGTACAGCATGATAATTAGGTCTGCGTCCTGCTCTATTGAGTTGTGAACAACAAGATTATTCGCTACAAAGTTATGTAAACCTGGAACCGTCAAGTCAAAGACTTCTTCTACGCCATCAGGCTCAATAGATTGAATTTGATCCCAATAAACATCGCTGTTCGCCAGTAAAGACAGTTCAGCAGACCGCACTGCTTGAGCAACCCTTGTTGCACGTTCACGGCTAATGTTCTGCTTGTAGAGTCCGGTTCCACAATACGACATACCCAATTGACCACTCATTGTTTGCACCGAAGAACTCGCTAACTGGCGGGGAAGGGCAATGCGATCGCCCACTGATAATTCATCTAAACGTTTCCATCCATGTATAGTTAAGAATTTATGATTAGCGGTAGCCCGAATGCTACGTCCTAGAGCTGTTCTAAGTTGAAAAACTGGTTTTGTTCCAGTGGTAAATGCTTGGCTGACTAATGCTTTTTCTAGCTGCATCGTAGCTTCGTTAACTGCCCAAATTGGGAAGCCCGATTTTCCGACTAGCTCACGGATGGGCACTTGCGCGCCGCTATCTGCCAAAGTAATTAAAGTATCGCCAGTAATACAGCCTGATTCTCGCAAGTCTGACATCATGGGGCGTTTGTTAGTGCGAGATTCTACGCCTCGGCTGAGCTGAGAAAGAGCAATAATAGGCACGTTCAATTCGCGGGCAAGTCCTTTCAGCGATCGCGTAATTTTCGATAGTTCCTGTACGCGATTATCACTGCCGCCGCCTTCCATCAACTGCAAATAATCAATCATAATTAGACCTAAAGCCCCGCCATTTTCGGCTTGCAATCGCCGCGCCTTAGAGCGCATTTCCGAAACGGTAATGTTGGGCGTGTCGTCGATAAACAAAGGCAGTTGAGACAGGACGCTGATAGCGTGACCTAGCGGCTCCCACTCAGTTTGGCTGATTCTACCTGCGCGCAATCGTCCGCTTTCAACCTGCGCTTCACTAGACAGCAAGCGGTAAACCAACTGCTCTTTGGACATTTCTAAGCTGAAAACGGCGATCGGAATTTTGTGGAAGGCGGCGATATTTCGAGCGATGTTCAAAACGAAGCTAGTGTTGTGGACGCAAATATCGTTAGCGACAAAATTATGAGTTGTAGGGATGGTCAGGTCATAGACTTGTTTGTCTCCAACGCATTCGATGGAGATTATTTCATCCCAGTAGATATCGCTTGCAGCAAGTTTTTGGAGTTCTGGATTTTCTAGGGCAGTTGCCAGGGTAAAGAGCCCTTCGCGGGTAGGGGCACGTTTGCCAACATGGATGTTCGTGTACCCTTTGATACCTGATCTTTTGGCAAGGGATTGCCAAGACTCTTGACCTTTAGCATCTGTAATTAGATCCCAAACTTCGCTCGGAATCAGGTCACGGTTTGCATGATATTTCCGTTGGGTGAGAGCGGCTTGAACTTTGGAGACAGCTTCTTCTTTGCCAAAGATGCCAATTTCTAAAATGAAGTTCTTGATGGAGGGCGCGTCGGTGATATTAAGCTGCCAACTGGTTCTGCGAGTGTCTTGATACTTAACTGAGCGCAGTTTAAGGGCAGCAATAACGCCGAAACGGAGAAGCAGGTGTTGAATTTGTCGGGCGAGTTTCTCGCTGACGGTTGCAAAGCCAAGTTGGGCTTGACCTGTGGCAAGAACGGTTGCCCAGCCGTCGGTGGCAAAGAGACGATTGAGAAATAGCGAGAGTTGCGATCGCTCTAATTTAAATACGTCAGGAGGAACAGTTTTGGAATGAGCTGTTTTTCCCCATAACCCAATTTCTTTCAACCAGGCAGTTAGGGAATTTTGGCTGCTAATTGCCAAGAATCCTCTCGGAACAAGTTGCTCTGGCTCAACCTGTAAAAGTTGGCATAGCTGATTAAATGTCTCGTGACTTGGAGAGCAAGTTCCTTGCTGCCACATAGAGACTAGAGCGGGGCTAATGTCTAGTGCATGGGCAAGCGCTTTGCCAGTCAGTCCACTAGTTTTAATGAGACGGCGGAGGCGATCGCCAAAAATCTTTTGACTATCCCAAACTGTCTGGGAATGCGTTGCCACAAAGAAACTTGTTGCGCGGCTTCCGTTAGAGTCCTCTACTCGAATTTTCAGATTACCAAACTGAGTTACTGCTTCAATAAAGTCGTTCTGAATTTTTTCATTTGTATTGGTAAAGTTTGGGTTAGTGTGGGTTAAACATCCATCGCCAATCAAATAGGCAAGGAGTTTTACTTCACATTCCCGCATGGTTTCCGATCCAAAGACTTCAAGCTGGCGGGGAACTGCAATTTTATCCCCTGGTTTAAGGGCTGAGAGCTTTTGCCATCCTTGAATCGTGAGGTAAGGATGAGGTAGCGTCGATTCTACAAAGCGTCCCAGTCGAGTAGTCACTCGAAACACGGGCTTAATGCCGTCATCGACAAAGGCTGAGGGTTGGGTTTGCTCAAATTTCCAATCTTTATTTAGAGTGATCAGGTGAGCTTGCTGCTGGTGATAGATCTGCTCAATGGTGGCAATACTTCCATCTGACAGTAAAATTTCTGCTTGGCTATCTAGACATTTTCCCATTGCCGGACGCGCCGCCGCAATAATTAAGTCCGATCGCTGAAACCCTTGTGTCATGGCATCAAGGTCATAAAACCCGCAGGAAATCCCAGGCAGCACTAGCCCCAAAGAACGGCTTTCAATATCCGAAAAGGTTGTCGTGAGGATATCCGCAGTCGCATCCAACCCGCGATTTCCCCGATCTTGGGCAAGACTAAATACCTTTTGCTCAGATTGATCCAGGATTTTTTCAAGGGAAGAACTGGTGTCATAGCCGAGCTGAGCAATTTCTGTACCGGCTTGAATGAGCTTGCGGCGGGTGTATTTTTCGGTGACGAGCTGGGCGTATTGGTCAATATTGACGGCGCTAATGGTGCGATCGACCAACTGCGCCAAACGCCCCTGCCCTCCAATTTTGTCGAGAATGCCGCGATCGTTCAACCAACTTGTAATGCTCATCAGGTCAGTGGGTCTGCCCTGAGCCTGGAGGGCGATCGCCGCCTTATAAATTTCTTGGTGAGCGGTGGTGTAGAACGCCTCTGGGCGCAATAGCTCTGTCACTCTACCGATCGCTTCCGGGTCAAGTAAAATGCCCCCTAGAATTGCTTCCTCGGCATCGACGTTTTGGGGCGGGATGCGATCGCTATAACCCTGGAAGCTAAGTTCTTGAACCATTGGAGTGAAAAAGTAAAGAATGAACGGTCAGCATTCCGAGTATTGTAACTTGCTTCCTTCTTACCCCTCTTGCTACTTTGTTACAAAACTTAACGCCAAATCAGCATTGCGCCTCATACAGCACTTTCCTAATATATGAGGCACACTAGAGGGGGTATAACAAATTCCTCTATGAAACCCTATCCCATCGACTTTAGAGAAAAAATTGTCAAAGCTTATGAACGAGGCAATACCTCTATTAGAAAGGTTGCTGAAC
>JBBRCV010000007.1:0-57798 GCA_038204505.1 Elainellales cyanobacterium | reverse complement strand
CATCCTCCCAATAAAGATTTGTGAAAAACTCTCATCTTTAACTTCTATTTTGCGATGAGTTGAGACAATTTTCTAGTCTTTCTTAAATCCAATATCTGTTCCGGTTCCAGCATGAACCATTGCCAACTGCTCATATCGACGAGCATGTTCAATCAACTCTGCCGCTTCATCTTCTGAAATCTGGCGTAATACTTTCGCTGGAACCCCAACAACAAGCGATCGCTCTGGCACATCTTTCGTCACCACCGACCCTGCCCCCACAATACAACCCGCTCCTACCTTCACCCCATCTAACACAATTGCCCCAATCCCCACCAGGCTGCCTCGCCCAATTTGAGCGCTGTGAACTACTGCTCGATGCCCGATCGTCACATAATCCTCTAAAACCGTGGGCTTACCAGGATCGCCGTGCAGAATTGCCCCGTCTTGAACGTTTGTGCATTGCCCAATGACAATTTTTTCTAAATCGCCCCGAACCACTGCTCCATACCAAATACTCGCGCCCGCACTCATCTCTACGTGTCCCATCACGATCGCGTTAGGAGCAACAAAGGCGGCTTTTGAAAGGTCAGGCGGCGACCAGTAGGCAGGCAGACTCGACGAATTTGGAGCATGACTCATGGGCTAATTCATAGGGGCGAGATAGGGAAGATGAGATAAAATCTTAACTCAGCAAAAACTGCAAATGTCTTGAAAATCCCGGTAGGGAGCAAATCCCTCCAGCTATAATAAATCCACAAGGCGATCGAAATATTGGTCACGCATGGCGGTCTCGCATGGCGATAAGAATTTCATGATGAATCCAGCTTTTCAATATCCCATTTTTGGACCCGAAATCCAGTGTCCTCACTGCCGCCAAACCATCCAGGCGCTAACGTTGACCGACACTTATTTGTGCCAACGCCACGGCGCGTTTGAGTCCGATCCTAAAACAGCCGAACTTGTTCATCTTCAATCAGGGCGGCACTGGCGGCTATGGAACAACGAGTGGCATCGCCAACACACTCACGCCGATGGCATTCGCTTTGAAATTCATGAAGCCCTCGATCGCCTCTATACCCAGGGCTATCGAGCTACCCGCGTCATCATTGCCCAGCGCTACAAAGACTTGATCAGCACCTATCTAGAACGCAGTGCCCCCTGGCGTGGTCAGCCTGAAGCCTCCCGCCCCCGCCTCTATGGTCTGCCCGTAGATTTCAGTCCTGATCCTGTTGATGAGCCTTGTTGGGATGTAATTAACTTTGATTTAGAAAAGGAACCCGGCGCACCCGTTCGTTATCCTTACTTTCGCCTATTTGAGTAAAGCTTGTTATTTGAGTGAAGCTTAAAGATGCATCATGCCTCTATTCGCACCGCCGACATTCATCGGGCGATCGCCTTCTACGAGCAACTTGGCTTTCAAATCCAAGAGCGATTCACCGCTGGTATTACCCTTGCCTGCTGGATGGAAGGCATGGGTGGACGCATTGAGCTAGTTCAAGTGCCCCAGCCTCGCCCCACCGCCGATGCTTTCGCAGACGAACACTACACAGGGTACTACCACCTTTCCTTCGACCTGACCCCAATCATAGCTGACCTCTCTGAGTGGTTAGCAGATTTGCAGCAAAGATTTGATACCGCCGCTGTTGCAGGTCAAGTGCAGCCCTTAAAAGTGCTATTGCCCCCAACTCAACAGCAGATTGGGGAACACATTTACGAAGTCACCTTTGTTGCCGATGCCGATGAACTCCCCCTAGAATTTATCAGAATGATGAATAATTCTGATGAAAGTCATTAACATAATGTGTAGAAGCTTTGCAGTTCCTCTAATATGTAGGCTAAACTCAAGAAGCACGTCGCTTTATATCCTTACTGGTCAAAAATTGTCTTATGGAACCTGGTAGTACATCCGCTGATATCGCTGCTAAGCAACCTTCTCAAAAGCTAGCAAACTTTATCGGCACGCTAATTGCGCTATTAACTCTGGCTGTGCCATTGCTGGCGATCGTCCACTATTCGTCAGGCAGCTCAGAGAACTGGCAAACGCCCGCTCAGCTTTCTCCCCTTTCTCAAGAATAGGCAAGCTTAAGCTCAGGGTTAGAAGAAGATTCTGCTTCCTGCTAAAGCCGCCATTTTTATTGCTCCCTTCTTCCCGTAGAATGATCCGGGGAGCAGTCTTTGCTGTGACCTAGTTGTAGATTTGGAGAAACGCTGTGGATTTATCACTTATTCCCCCTCAGCCCAAGCCCGGCATTTTGAATGTGATCATTGAAATTCCGGCGGGTAGCAAAAATAAATACGAATTTGATAAAGAGTTAAACGCCTTTACGTTGGACCGGGTGCTTTCCTCGTCTGTGCAATATCCCCTCGATTATGGATTTATTCCCAATACTCTAGGAGATGATGGCGATCCTCTGGATGGCATGGTGATTATGGATGAGCCGACTTTTCCTGGCTGTATCATTGCGGCTCGACCCATTGGCATGTTGGAAATGGTGGATGGGGGCGATCGCGATGAAAAAATTCTGTGTGTGCCCGACAAAGATCCCCGTTATGCCCACGTTAAATCGCTCAAAGACATTGCGCCTCATCGGTTAGAGGAAGTGGCTGAGTTTTTTAGAACTTACAAAAATCTAGAAAAAAAGGTGACCGAAATTCTGGGCTGGAAAGATGCAGACCAAGTAGCAGCTCTGGTCGAATCCTGCATTGAGGCAGCATCTAAATAAATTGCAAGATAGATCTTAAAAAGAGGCTTGTGGAATTTATTTTCTATAAGCCTCTTTTTTCAGAGCTAGGAGGACGATCGCCTTCCTAGCAACCTCTGTACAGAAACCTTCACATCTGGAAACGCTAGGGGTGAAATTTCTCCCGTCTGCAATGTCAATTCTGACCGATAATCTCCTTCGATTGGCTCTCGAAACACTTTCATTAACCGAGTTTTCAAATCTACGACCCAATACTCTCGGATGCCAGCCTGTGCATAGGTCTTTCGCTTAGCATCTAAGTCTTTCGCAAGGCTGGTATTAGAATACTCGATTAGCCAAAAAACGTCCGATGGATAAGGATGGCGACTGCGGTAAACTTCCCGATTAGGTTCCACAATGGCAAGATCTGGCTCTGGCTCTGAACCGCTGTGTGGTAGGGTGATTGGCTTGGCATCGCGCACCAGTGCTTGACTGCCCAATAACTGCCGCAAGTCATCCGCAGCATCGGTGCTGAGCTGAGCGTGTTCTGGACCTTCTGGCGGCATTTCTATCATTTCTCCATTGAGTAGCTCGATGTGGCGATCGCGCAAAAAGCCTGCCTCAACGATTTGGTGATACTCATCAAGCGTCCATTTCGCTGTAGTGACTGTCATTCTAATTCCCTCTTTAAGCCCAGCAGCTTCCCCAATTCTGCCATCACTACGATTTCTTCCCAATCTAGTGATCAGAGATGATGTTCACCGCTTTCGCCGCCGCACCCTGCCGCCATCCACCGGAAACCCCGCGATCGGAATCACCTGATACTTGCGCTCTTCTTCTCGCTGCTTCACATCGCTATAGTCCAACCAATAAATGCAGTCCACAGGGCAAGTATCGATCGCCTCTTGCACTACATCTTCCGAGTCACCATCTTGGCGCACCACGCGCGATCGCCCGTAATCTGGCTCAATGTAAAAGGTGTTACGAGCTACATGGGCACAGTGCTTACAGCCAATGCAAATCACCTCATCAACGTACACGCCTTGTTGCCGCACTACGCCCCCTAGCTCCGGCTCTAGACCTGTGCGTTCGGGTGCGTCTCGAAACTGTCCACCTAGTTCCGGCTCAAAACCGCTGTGTAAAGAATCGCTCATAGCGTCTTCCCCTAATAATTAGGATGCAAGTATCAGTCAACATCAGTCAACAAAGGAGGGATCGAGAGCAAGCCCCTATCCCTCCAGTCCGAAAAGCTTTAGATTGTAAAGGAGTTTTAGTCTAAGCGCTCCAGCGTTGCAGCACCAGGCGAATCGAGCCGTCTTGCTGCTGCTGTTGCTCTGATAGTTGGAACCCCTGACGCGTTGTTTCTTCCACAACAGTATGGTAAGCATAGCGCTGAGTCACTTGGTTTAAGAAGCCTTGGACGGTTAGCGGTTGCTGCCAGTATTGCAGATCGGCGACTAGCTCATATTCCTGACCGTTCCAGCTAAACCCGACATCGTAACCATTGTCTTGCTCAATGGTGACTTCTGCGGTGCGGGTTTGTCCTCGGTAGCCTTTGACAGGCTGGTCGCCTGCTTTCCAATCAACACCAACATCGGTTAAAGCAGCTTTTAAAGAAGAGAGGTCGCGGATCTGAGTTTTGATTTGACTAAAGTGTGACATGGCGAGGGTTGTAGTAAACGAATAGGGACAAAGATTGAACTTAAAACGCTACCACTCGCTGTGATTCTGGGTCGTAACAGACGCAGACTGTTGCAGCACCTGAGCAAAGTACTCAGAAGTGGTTTCTTGATTTAATACCCGACCTAACTTGGCTTCGATCGCCGCCGTGACTTCTGCACAGGACGATCCCACAATACCCGTAACTTTTTCTTGTACCCGACCATCGGGATAGATGATGAACTCTAGGGTTTCCATCTTTTACGACCAGCTTTTTGGGGCTATAGGGCATGTTGGCTGACTTTTTTGGCTCACTAAACCAGCCGCTTTAAACCCACGATCGCATTAAGCCTTGTGAACAAAATGCATGATTTCGAGTTAAAGCGTGTTGATTGTTTGCACAATAGTCAGCCATTGCTTGGGTTATTAAGATAGTTTCCCTTAACTTTCTAATGCAGTCAAGGAGAATTGCGGCGAGGGCAAATGTCTAAAATCTACGGTAACACTAGATTTCCGCCCCCTCCGCACCTTTGAATGCGTTAGGGTAAAATAGTTTCTTCGTCCACATCCGAGCAAGATCAACGGTTCATGAGCATTTTAGAAGTCCATCATCTTCATAAAAATTACCGTTTAAAAGGAAAAGTACTGGCAGCCGTTCAAGATGTTTCGTTGAAGATTGATGGCAATGAGGTTTTAGCTTTTTTGGGAGCCAATGGAGCTGGAAAAACTACCACCATTAAAATGATTGCGGGCTTAATTCTGCCGGATCAAGGCTCTGTCCGGATTGACGGACGAGATCCTCATACTGATCCTTGGGCATTGCGATCGCTAGGTGCAGTTTTAGAAGGAACCCGGAACACCTACTGGCGGCTGACTCCTGAAGAAAACTTGGAATACTTTGGCGTATTGCGGGGTCTAAAGCGAACGGTAGCGCGACGCAGAACAGTAGAACTACTCGATCGCTTTGAATTAACCCACAAGCGCCGAGAAATGGTGCAAACCCTGTCTCGCGGGATGCAGCAAAAACTGGCGATCGCCGTCGCGCTCATCCACGATCCTCAGCTTTTACTGTTAGATGAACCGACTTTGGGGCTAGATGTGGAAGCGACCGAAAACGTTAAAAACATCATTCGAGAGGTGGCAGCCGAAGGACGCGCCATTTTGCTGACCACCCACCAGCTTGATATTGCCGAAGAATTATCCAACCGGGTCGCCATCATTCAGAATGGGGCGATCGCCATTGAACAACCTACGGCTGCCCTGATCCGTCAGTTTTCTGGAACCGCCTACACAATCGAGCTTGCCTCTGGCTTGGATGGCGATCGTATGAGTAAAGTTGAAGCTCTAGGCGGCGCAGTTAAGGGCAATAAAATTTATGTGCGAGAGCCTGAGATTGTTTATGAAGTGTTGGATATTCTCAAGCCGCTGCCCTTGGTCAAAGTTGAACAAGACCAGGCAAGTTTGACAGAGATATTTTTACAAGTAATCCAAAAAACCAACGTCTCAACGTCCCCTTAATGCACCATGATTGATCTCTTTTTTGCAGAAATTAAGCGGAGTTGGATTATCCTTAGCCGCTACGCAACCGAAACCATTGGTGGCATCATTGCGACCACCTTTGTGTTTTATGGACTGTTCCTTAGTAGCCGCTACATTGCTGGACCCGGCGTAGCATTGGGCGATCGCCTCGATTCAGTCATCGTCGGCTACATTCTTTGGACGTTGATGTTATTTATCATGGGAGACGTGGCGGGCGGGCTGCAAGATGAGGCTCGCACTGGAACCTTAGAGCAAATGTTCTTAACGCCCTACGGAGCTGCCAGAGTATTTGTGATTCGGGCGATCGGCAGTTTGAGCATTCAGCTCACCCTCAACCTTGTAATTGTGTCGATGATTATTCTGATCACAGGCAGCAAGCTAGCATTTCCGCCCACCTTGGTGCCTCCCTTTATTACCGCACTGCTAGGAGCATACGGCTTAGCTTTCACTGTGGGATCACTGACCCTTGTGTTCAAGCAAGTGCGACAGGTGCAGAGTATTCTGCAATTTGGGCTACTGCTGCTGCTAGCGGCCCCGACCGAAACTTGGACAGGCTCACTGCGGTTAGTCGGCTGGCTGATGCCCATTGCCCCAGGAGCAGGACTGCTGCGCGATGTCATGGCTCGTGGGCTAGGATTGGATGGAGTGAGGATGGCGATCGCGTCTCTTAATGGACTGTTTTATTTTACGATGGGCATCCTTTTGTTCAGTTGGGCAGAACGACTCACCAAGCGCCAAGGAAGGCTAGGAGGATACTGAATTTTATATTTCAGGGGAAATTACTGAAGGAGCAGAAGAAGCTTAGAAAAGACACTAGCGGAAACACGCAAGGAGAGCTGGAAAGGAACACTTAAAGGAGAATAATGATTTACCATAGAACATATGTTCATGCAAATCGTGTAACTTCTCTCCATCACTGCATTAGGACGTTTCGAGAATCTATTAAAAATCAAGAATTCAAAGACAAGACCTCTTGCACTTTGTACAATTTTAAAATAAACGTGTTATAAGGATGAAGAAGCAATAAAGCAGCCATTCTGGTCTTGCTTGTGAGGTTCTAGCCGCTTGACAGCCTCGCTTAATCCCCAACTTCTGATCTCGTATCCCCTGATCGGAACTCTGGAAATTAAGCAGTAGAAGTAACAAGGTCTTGACTTTGTTTTTCACAGGTTGTTTATCGATTAACCTCTCTAATATGTTGCGCTGGATTAGCCAGTATTTAGCAAAGCTAATGAGAGTTTCAACGTTACGATTGCATTTTCTGTCATTGAGAACTTGCACTTTTATTTAGCTAAGCTTGTTCGATAATCTTGCTAAGTCGTTGAGAACATTGTTTCTAAAGCACTTTGCTTTAATCAGTTTTAACAAAATGTTCTAGAAGGCTGAGACAAGCCCTATCAGCCACTAAAACATTTTTCTAAAGTAGGTTTTGCAGTTGCCATGTTGGGTAATTTGTAACTGATTATGTCCACGAATTGAGGCATGGTTGCTTCAATTTTTGTTCGCCATTATTAACCGTATGAGGTGTTCCATGCAGTACGTTCTAATCGATGCACATCAAAGATTTCTTGGCACTTACAAGAGTGAGAAGTCTTTCTCAGTTGGTGATACTTTTGATAACCACAATGACCAGTCTTTTACTGTCATCGGGCTTAACTGGAAGCAGGGCGGCGGAAATCAAGGTCAGTCGCTCACAGTGATCCCCACAAACACTGCGCTGAAGACAGCGACTTAAACTATCTTGTCTTGATTCGTGAATCTAAAATTGATTAGTATTCTGAAAACTCAATATCATTAGAAAAAGGAGGCATTTTACAAAATGCCTCCTTTTTTAGGCTTTGGTTCTAATGCTCAAAAATATTTTGATATTGCAATAGATCTAACGACACGATCGCTGGCAAACAATCAAAGCACTGCTGCGCTAGCTCCCATCTACCCTCTCGTTGCAACATCCCAGTCAGCTTAAGCTGCACATCCAACAAATACCGCACATCATTTGCCGCATACCGCAATTGCTCTGCGGAAAGGTTCGCTGCATTGCCCCAATCAGAGCTTTGGGCACTCTTATCTAGCTCAACCTGCGCTAACTCCATCACCACTTCTTTCAGTCCGTGGCGTGGGCTATAAGTGCGCGCCAGCTTACTCGCAATTTTGGTGCAGAAGAATGGATAGGTTTGAATGCCTAGGTTATGGCGAAGGGTGGCTATGTCAAATCGGGCAAAGTGAAAGACTTTGAGAATGGCGATCGCCTCTAAAAGCTGCTGAAGATTAGGAGCTACCGTTTGACCCTGGGCGATCCGAACAACGCTCACCCGCCCTTGGGGATCGCAGAGCTGGATCAGACAGAGGCGATCGCGCCAAGGCAACAATCCCATCGTTTCGGTATCGACGGCGATCGCCTCCGCCTGCAAGTATTCTTTCAGCGCCAGGTCAGAAAGATCCTGCTCATAAATTTGAAAATCGCCAAGTTCCATGCCAAGTTCCACAAAACTAATCCATCTTTAAAACTTTCGCCACTGACTGTACATCCTTATCGCCGCGCCCTGAGCAGTTGATCACTAGGCGAGGACTGCCAGAGAGTTGAGGACAGAGCGTTTCGAGATAGGCGATCGCATGAGCCGTTTCCAACGCTGGAATAATGCCCTCTAGCTGAGAAAGTCTTTGCAGTGCTTCTAGCGCCTGCTGATCGGTAACGCTGTAGTATTCTGCACGTCCCAAATCCTTCAAGAAACTATGCTCAGGACCCACGCCAGGATAATCTAACCCCGCACTAATGGAATAAGGTTCAATCACTTGACCGTCTTGATCTTGCAGTAAATAGCTCATGGCTCCATGCAACACGCCCACTCGTCCACGAGTCAACGTTGCCGCGTGTTTCCCTGAGTCTGCGCCTTCGCCTGCCGCCTCAATGCCGATCATCCGCACCGTTGAATCGTGGATGAAATCGTTAAATAAACCCATGGCATTGGAACCGCCGCCTACGCAAGCCAGGAGAATATCAGGGAGTCCGCCCCATTTTTCTAGGGACTGCGATCGCGTCTCTTGCCCAATCACGTTATGAAATTCTCGTACCAACATGGGATAAGGATGAGGACCTGCCACCGAACCGAGGATGTAATGAGTCGTTTCTACATTCGTCACCCAATCCCGAATTGCCTCAGAAGTCGCATCCTTGAGCGTCCCTGTGCCTGCCTCTACAGGACGGACTTCTGCTCCCATTAGCCGCATCCTAAACACGTTCAAAGCTTGCCGCTCCATGTCATGAACACCCATGTAAACGACGCAGTTCAAACCAAAACGCGCACAGACGGTCGCTGTTGCTACACCATGCTGTCCTGCTCCCGTTTCTGCAATAATCCGCTGTTTACCCATCCGCTTCGCCAGCAAAACTTGTCCTAGCGCGTTGTTGATCTTATGAGCGCCCGTATGGTTCAAATCTTCTCGCTTCAGGTAAATTTGTACACCTGTCCCGTCAGGACGAGCATAATGCTGAGTCATCCGCTCGGCAAAATAGAGCGGGCTAGGTCTGCCGACATAATCTCGTAGCAGCCCATTTAACTCTTGCTGAAACTCTGCTTCCTGCCAATATTGATGAAATGCCGTCTCTAGTTCTGTCAAAGCTGGCATCAAGGTTTCAGGGACATACTTGCCGCCAAACTGACCAAAGCGTCCCAGGGCATCAGGACGCTGATTGAGGGGATTTAGGGCGCTTTGACCCGCTTGAGAAGAAATTGGAGTAGTTGTCACAAGCCTAGGAAATAATGAGGATAGCCTTCATTATAAGGGAGGTAAGGATAAGGAAGGAATGCCGAATTACAGCGAGGGCAATATGTCAAAAGATAAAAAATCCGAAAATCGGGTCGTATATTCTGAATTCGGCACTAAACCCAACTCAGACGCAATGGAAAGAGGCACTGCTAACCTGCCGCCTGCTCAGCAAAACCTGCGGGTGCAAGCTTCTCGTAAAGGACGAAAAGGCAAAACGGTAACTGTAATTACGGGATTTCAAGCTAATGCTGAAACCTTGGCAGATCTTCTCAAGCAACTCAAGAGCCAGTGCGGTGCAGGCGGCACAGTCAAAGATCAAGAAATCGAAATTCAAGGCGATCATGCCCAAAAGTTAGTCCAGGTTTTGAGCAAGCTAGGGTACAAAGCCAAGGTCAGCGGCGGTTAAACAAAGCTCTCAGGAATCTGTGGAATATTAGCCAGCATTTCAGCTCACCTGCACTTGCTCTAACTTATGCTTTTCCCAGAGAGATAAGTATAGCCCTGACTTTCTTAATAGTTCTGCATGAGTGCCCATTTCAACAATCCGTCCTTGATCAATGACGAGGATGCGATCGGCAGCCGCAGCCGCAGAAAGTTGATGGGAAATAAACAACACCGTTTTTCGTTGCGTTCCTTCTGAAAGATTTTGCAAGATTTTGGTAGCGGTTTGGTTGTCTACACTTGAAAGCGCATCATCAAGAATCAGCACAGGTGCATCGACCAACAATGCTCGTGCCAATGCCGTCCGCTGTCGCTGTCCACCCGATAGCGTAATCCCCCTTTCACCCACAATGGTTTTGTATTGCTGCGGGAAGTTAAGAATTTCGGGGTGGATTTGAGCTTGTTTTGCCGCAAGTTCAACTTCGGGCTGTTCGCTGCTGGGGTCGCCATAACGAATGTTGTTTTTGATGGTAGTGCTAAACAGGAAGCTCTCTTGCGGCACGTAGGCGATCGCCCCCCGTAAATCTTTCAACCGCACCTGAGTGATATCGCAGCCATCTAAAAACAATTGCCCTGGCTGCACCACCAGCAAATGGGTCAACGCATTCGCCAATGTACTTTTACCAGCCCCAATTGGACCGACGATCGCTACCGTCTCTCCAGGCTCAATCGAAAAATTAATATCACTCAGTGCCGGACTCTCTGCCCCCGGATGGGTGTAGGTGAGATGCTCCGCCCTCAGCCAACCTTTCACCTCTGAGCGATTTAACGCTAATGCATTGGGGGGATCTTGAATTTTAGGCTGATTGGAGAAGATGGCTTCGAGGCGATCGATACTGACTTCGCCCCGTTGGTACGCCGTAATCGTGAATCCTAATAGCGCTGTGGGAAATACCAGGTTTTGGGCAAACAGTAGCAGCGCCACAAAGCCGCCCACTTTGAGAGAACCGTTGGCGATCGCCCCCGTCCCCAACGCCAAAAGTGCTAACTGACTAATGCTGGCTAATCCGCGCAGCAGTGGAAACAACGTGTTTTGTGTTTTAGCAAGCTTCAGGTTTGCCTCTAATAGCTCCTGATTCATCCGACGAAACGCCCGCCGTTCGTTTTCCTCTTGGGCATAGATTTTAATTAACGCCATGCCGCTCATGTCTTCTTGAATCAAATCACTCAGCCCAGAGGTTTCTTCTTGCACCCCCAACTGCTCATTCCGCAAACGGTGGCTGAACAGGCTAACGAGAATCAGGATACCGGGATAGACAGCGATCGCCGCTAACGTCAGCGGCACACTAATACTGAGCATGGCTGGCAACGTAAATGCATAGGCAAACACCATATTGACCAAGCTCAACACCGCAAACCCTAGTAACCGCCGGATGTTATCGACATCGCTGGTTGCCCGACTAATCAAATCTCCAGGCGTATTTACCGCAAAATAGCCCGGTTCCAGCGTCAGCAAATGATTAAAAATGCGCTGCTTCAGGTCGAACTCCACTTGCCGCCCCACACCAAACAGCGAGATGCGCGATGTCATCCGCACCACCCACATACACGTCCCCAAAATCAAAACTAAAGCCGCATAAAAAATTACGCGGTTCATGCTAAAAGTCGTTTGTAACTCATCTAGTCCATTCCGAATCAGCAATGGAATATAGACCGCCAAAGCATTCACAATGATTAGAGAGAACACCCCAAAAGAGGCTTGTCGCCAATGAGGGCGCAGGTAAGTTAGGAGCTGGCGGAGACGGGGGGAAAGCATATCAAAAATGAAAAATCATCCACTCAATATCCTAGTGCATTCACCTCATTTAGACTTGCTAGGCTCTTAAGGGGTCAGCCAACCAACCTCGCAAGAAGTAGTAGACCGTCGCCAAATATTCATCCACTACGCGGGTTGTAATGACCAACGCCTCAGCATTAGGAACTAAATCTGAGATAGCCGCTAATCGTAATCCTCCTTGGAGTTGAAAGACATAGAAATCAGTAGGGCGGGGAATCACCTCAAAGTTAAGGTTGGCAAAGGTCGAACTGGCGCGCCGAATATTGATCGACGGAGCCACTAGCATAATGGGCACTCTAACGGTTGAATCGCTACTTGCCAATATCTGCTGGGTTCCAAGCGCACTAGAACGAGGGTCAGCGCCCACTCGATCAATTCTGATTCGGTCTGAGGGGACACCACTTGAGGTCAGGAAATCAGTAATAGAAGCTGTTTCGCTAATGCCAGCTTGTTCAATAGGGTTAGGACCCACGCTAACAATTACTAAGGGATTGTTGCCGCGATCGCGTTGAGAAGTATAAAGCTGAGCGGCATAGAGCAAGCGCGATCGCTGTCCCACACTAATGCCATCTTCCCCTGTGCTGAGCTGAGAACGAATGCGATAAGTGGGATCAGTAGGAGAACCGCCATCGCCCAGCACCACAATTGCTGCAACGCCTAGTTCAGCCGTCACATCTTGCTGTCCTCTAGTTTCTAACAACGGTTTCTGCTCGGATTGAGCGGTGAGCAAATAAGCCGTCACAGGCAAACTACAGATTAACAAAATCATCAATGCCGCCATAACTTGCGCTCCTGCCACCTTTTTGTACCCCTGACGGACGGCATATCCTAACAGGATCAACACTAGCCCTAGGGGTCGTAGGGGAAAAGACAAAATGCCCCACAGCAACCCAACGGTTCTATTGTTAGGTTCTAGAAATGCTAGAACCATGAGTAAAACTAAAACAATGCCACCCAACCAAGTCAGATACTTCCGCTCGATAAACGAGAGCAAAACGAACCTGACCAAGAAATAGATGGCAGCCAGAATAATGATTTGAGTAATCAGTTCAAACATCGCCGCCTTTCCTTACACACCACCCATGATTGGGATTGACCAGTCAGCACACCAGAAAATAACACACTCTACCGCGTACTGAAGAAAATCCCTCCGTAAGAGGTGAACCCCATTCCACCAAACATACGCACGCCAGATATAGACCTGTATAACTCTACTGAAAAGTGCTCAAAACGAACGTCTGAGGCTAAATTATTTTAAGAAACTTAGCGCCCCACTCAAAAAAGGGCTGTAACTCTCTTCAGAGAAGAGTTTAGGCTGATTCTAAGGAGCTAAAAAGAAGGCTCAACCCCCCGCTTATGTCATGAATTCCTGACATTAGTAGGGATGAGGCTCAGTTATGCACCACTATTGGCGTTCTAACTACCGACATACCCATCTAGCGATATGCCTATCCTGCTTCTGCGATCGCCTTTTTTGAAAGAAGGAGTTAGAGGATAAGGGTGGTTTGAAGATTTGCAAAAGTGAGATGATTCCAACCTAAACAATCAACTTGAACAATCAACTTGAACAATGTAGTTCGGTACTCTAGTCAGCGATCGCCCAAGTTAAGCAGGCTTAGGTTAGGCAGGCTTAAGCAATGTTTTCCAGCAATGTTTTCCAGCAATGTCTTCAGGCACTGCATAGAATCAAACTCTAGAAAGGTTGCTCTCACGTCTCTTGCTTCAAGCAAGCTTTACAGAATTTACTCGTATTTTTACGCTTCTGATTAGTCTATATCAGCACTTATAAGTAATGAAGGATGACCCTTAAATCACCAGGAAGGATTAGCTTTTTGGCAAAAGCCTATCTCGAATCATCCTCAAACTCACCTGTTACCTACGGATTACCCATGTCGCACAACTCTCTGTTTCAAGCCAAAAATATTTCTCGAATGTTGGTAGGCAGCCTGCTTCCCTTCTATTCGTTCCTATTAGTGGCAATGCCTGCTCACGCCGAAGAGCAAATGTACCATTTCACGGTCACTAACAATACAGAAAGCGCCATTACAGAACTGTATGTAGATGACGCTGATCAAGAAGAGTGGGGCGATAGTATTGCAGAGGACGCGATCGCCCCAGGCGAAACTGCTTCCTTTGAATGGGCAGATGAAGATGTGCAAGAAGGCGACCCTTGTATGTATCACGTCAAAGCTGTTTTTGAAGACGACTCAACAGCCGAGAAAGTAGAAGATGGCATTAATTTCTGCGATAACCCAGAAGTAGTAGTGTCTGCTGAGTAAGGCGGCTGAAGGCTAATTTGAAAGTATTTGGCGAGGGGCGATTTTCCACAAGAGAATCGCCCCTCGCTTTTTAATCTGAGATCTTTACAAATTCCAGGCGATAACGATAAAGCGCCACTGGAAGGGGCAACAGATTTTCTAGTATCTTGAAATAATCTGGGTCTTGGGGTGATAGATAAATCGCAGTGACCTGATCAGCCACGATCGCCGGATTCTCTCCAACTTGCCGTTGATAAGCAGTGGTATTCTCTACCTCATTAAAGTAAAGCTGACTGACGCTCCGAAACTCTTGCTGAAATACTTCTGAGGTGATGAACTGATTAGGCTCAGCCGATTCTGTGGCGCGGGCAGTGACTGTAGAAATGAGTTCGCGCTCATCCCGCAGTAAAGTAATTTGGCGGTTGGGGTCAGTCGGATCGACTTTAACAGCCAGGATGGAGCGATCGCCCAAATAAGCTTTTGCCAAACTCATGCCGTTGAATGCGCGATCGGAAATAATCCCCCGTTTTCCCCAACTCAATCGCCTCTGTTTCTCCTCCACAAACCGCACCGGGAAAAGAATAGGTTTATCAATAAATTGCCGATTACTTTCAAATCCAGGTGTTACTAAATCTGGCGCAAAAGGCGCAACCATATCAGTCAGCGTGGTCGTGACTTGCCAGCGACCCCCAAACCAATCTGGGTAAATCAAATCGCCCTGAGAAACTTGCGTGGGCGAATTGCCTTTCCAGGAGGGAAATGAGGCGAGGCGATCGGAGAGGGAACCTGCCCACGCCGTGCCGCTACAGAGCAACCACAGTAGCACTAACCCAGTCAGCCAAAAAAATCGCCATTTCCACTTCATATAATCCTCGATCCAGCACGCACATCAAATTCTAGAGCATCTCAAATTGCATTCGCTGTCGCGCACTCATTTGCTAATTTCTCCAGTTTTACTGCTCTCATTCGCCGGAAGACGCACTGTAAAACAACTCCCTACGCTGAGTTGACTGGTGACTGTAATCAAGCCACTGTGGTTCTGAGCAATTCCTTGGGCAATTGACAAGCCTAGCCCAAACCCCGACCCTTGAGAGCGAGAGCGATCGGCGCGCCAGAATCGATCAAAGATCTGATCAAGGTGATCGGCAGCTATCCCAACTCCTGTGTCTCGGACATTCACAAGGATTTGGCTACCCTCACGATGAGTTTGAATCTCGATCAAGCCTTGCTTCAGGGTGTAACGCAATGCATTGCTAATCAAGTTGGTAAACAGACGGTTAAGTTGCACCAAATCCCCAAATACCTCTAGATGCTCCAGAATTTGCCCTTTAAGATCAATCTGTTTGATTTCAGCCTCAGCCCGGTAAAGTTGCACCAAATCCTCCAGCAAAGCCGTGAGATTAACTCGATTCTGCGTTGGAGTCGGAACTTGATCCGTTTGAGCTAACACCAATAAATCCTCAGTCAGTGCCGTCATTTGAGTGGTTGCACTGGCGATCGCCCGAAACTTCTCCGCATCTAACGCCCTAATATCCGCTGCATATTTGAGAGCAACGGCTGCATTACTTTTAATCGCCATCAGTGGATTACGCAGTTCGTGGGAGGCATCGGCGGTGAACTGCTGAAGTCGTCGAAAGCTTTTTTCAATGGGTTGCATCGCTTGATGCGTCAGCCAAATTCCACCCACCCCACTCAACACCAATGCTAAAACCACGCCGCTGCTTAAGCCCAAATCTAGTTTTCGTAGCGTTTCATGTGACTCTCCAAGTGACTCACTGGCTCGAACATAGCCAATCAACTGATTATTTTTCTCTTCTTCTAGAACGGGCAACGTCACGCCCTCGGCTGGATTAGGCAATGTTTGAGATTGAGCTTTTTGTTTAGGATTAACGGGCAACGTCAGCGGGTTTTTGCCTCGCTGCCCAACCAGCTTTCCCTTAAGGTTAAACCACTGCACCGTTTGGTTTGAGTCCAGCAATAGGTCTGAATCATCAACCTTCAATCCCTCATCTTCCAGGTCAAGTGCACCGCTGGCAACTTTTGCCAGAACGGCTACCCGATTCTCTAAATCCTGCTTTAAACTGTGGGCAAAAATCGTGCGAACCGCGATCGCAAATACTCCCAAGATGAGCGTCAGGACAACCAGATAAGATAATAACAGTCGATAACGGATGGTCTGAAACACAAGACTGCTAATCCTCCAAGATTACGTAAATGCTTCGCCCCTACTTAAGTCGTTCGTAGACGATAGCCAACCCCATAGACCGTCTCAATCAGATTGTCTTTACACCCAACCGCCCTCAATTTTCGGCGCAGGTTTGTGATGTGAGTTTTAACTGTATGTTCCGCCGAAGCGCAATCGAGTTCCCACAGCTTATTCAGTAGCATCGTGCGAGTAAAAACCTGGCTCGAATTTTGCAACAAGTGTTCTAGGATTAAGTACTCTGTGGGCGTTAAATCCAACGTGTTCCCGGCATAAGTCACGGTATGACATGCCGGATCAAGCACTAGCTCACCCTGACTGAGGACAGGCGATCGCATTTCAGAGGGACGACGGAGTAATGCCCGCATCCGCGCCTCAAGTTCTTCCAGCTCAAACGGCTTCACCAGATAATCATCTGCACCCGCATTCAAGCCAATCACCTTGTCTGTTGTCTTGTCTTTAGCGGTCAGCATCAGCACGAAACCAGGATATTTGGCAGCGCGTAATTGTTTGCAAAGGCTAATGCCATCCAGCAGGGGAAGCATCAGGTCTAACAAGATTAAGTCATAGGTAACGGCTTGTGCATATTCCCATCCTTCTATCCCATCGGATGCAATTTCAACCACAAAATTTTGATGCCTTAAATCTTCTGCTAAAGGCTTAGCAATGCGATCGTCATCCTCTACTAATAAGATTCTCAAGGTTGTTCACCTTCTGCCTAAATGGTTTCTTAGTTTATTCCTCATTTTTCTCATCTAGTTTAGCCCTCCTGATGTTTCTATATCAGATTGCCTTTCATACTACCTTCTCATAAAATGAATTCCTCTTAAAGAAACCATCCTTAACGAAAAATTTACAGCAAGAAATTTTGTTATTCCCCCCAGAAAAACTAGGGGGAATAAGATTAATCAACTGGTGAAGTTGCGAGCACTTAAACTCGCAGCATTGACCCCTTCAAGCGTTGCCAATACTTTGAATGAAGCAGAACCAGCCGCTCCATCTGGATCGATACTAACCACAGTCCGTGAACCTGCTTGGGTCAGTTTCACAAACTCAGAGATCTGGTCTAAGTTTCTGATTTTTGACTCAAACACATCACCCGCTTTGAATAGAGAACCATCGATCTCAATGATATCCTTCTTAACGTTAAAGTCAGTGATGCGATCGCCTCCTTCCCGCAAAGACTCATAGCCAAATGTATCTTTACCCTCACCGCCAGTCAGAACGTCTTTGCCACGACCACCGATCAAAATATCACCACCAGCGCCCCCAGATAAAGTATCTTTACCACCACGCCCTTTCAGCAAGTCTCTGCCCGTCCCACCATTGAGGGCATCTCGCTGATTAGTACCGTCGAGAATATCATCATCAGGTGCAGCGCCAGCCGTTCCAAACGGATTTAGGACAACTGAGCCGTCAGCCTTGGTAATCTTGAGGGCTGCAAACTGAGAGGCTCCATTATCATCGATCGCGCTTTCTCCAGTGACCGTTATGGCTTGCCCAACAGTCAGATTCAGCGCCTCATTAGTATCAACAGTCACTTGACCTGTAGCATCCTTAAGGATGAATCCATCCACCACATTATCTTCTACATCCGTCACCAGTTGAGTGACGGTTCCCGATAGGGTCTGAATGACATTCGATCGCAAGTTACTAATTGTGTCTACCATTGTTTTTCTCCTTGAATATTTAGATCGTTACTGCTTACTGAATTATGAAAAGAAAGGCAATTCGTGCTGTTGCACAGACAAACGCGATCGCACCCTTTGCCGATTGAAACGTGACCTCACACACAATCTCGACTGTCAACACCGCTTCAGGTGAAGGTTTTGAAGTGATATTTAGACCACAAAGTTAGCATTACTCAGAACGTTAGAATTTGTGTTTGTTAAAGTTGCCAACACCTGGAATGGCTTAGACCCTGCATCGCCATCAGCATCGATCCGAATGACAGTGTTAGACCCCACTTGCTCAATCCGCAAATAATCAGCAATAGGCTTGGTGCTACCATATTTGCCTGTGCCAAAGATTTCAGCTAGAACAATTACGTCTTGACGAGTAAAGTCTTTGATGCGATCGCCCCCATCTTCTAAAGCTCTGAAAACAAACTGATCTCTGTCTTTACCACCCTTGAGAAAGTCTGCTCCCTGACCACCGACTAAAATATCTTGCCCGTTGCCACCCTCCAAAACATCTGTCCCAAGACCACCGACCAAGAAATCGTTGCCATCCTGTCCAATCAAGCGATCGTTACCGTCAAATCCTTGCAGAAAATCATTTCCTTGCAGTCCATTAAGCGTGTTAGATTGACTATCGCCGTTGAGGGTATCATTCCCTTGGGTTGCACGCCCGCTGGTAAAAAAATCTGGAGTGACAGAGGTGACAGATTCTAGTTCGGTAGCAAATTCTGGTTTAAGATTTGCATCAAGCTCCTGAACCAAGACCAAGCCAACGCCCGGAGCATAGTACTTGTAATCAGATACTCCTGGTGTAAGTGCTGTAGACTCAGATGTTTGCAGAATTTTACTCAAGACTCCCAACTCTGTTGAAAGAGTTTTGTCTCGACTGACTACCTTTGCCTGATCTAACGCTTTATCGTTTGGCGCAAACTCCTGATAGTATTTATTCCCTACTTGAGAATTGGCTGGCATAACGTAGCCTGGTAAAGCACCATTAACTCCGGTTTTCCAAGAACCGTCGTTGTTTGTACCAATGAAATTACCATCCTTGTCATACTCAAATGACGTAGTAGATTCACCCAAATACCAGACATTTCCTTTCGTATCTTGAGCAAACCAGTCGTCCGTATCCTCTTGCAAAAAGTCGTTTGCCCAGGAAGTTTCTCTCGCCACTGTAGCGGTAACACCAGCAATATTCTCTGTTTGAAATGTGACGGCGAACTGAGTAGTCTCCTCGACCTGAGCACCGCTGCCTTGATTGACTGGCTCTCCATCGTAGACAGAAATGGTTCCTGGCTTTAAGGGAAAATAAGGATTGTCGATCGCATCTCCAGGCTTAAATGTCGCTGTTTTGAAATTAGGAAGTGTCGTCATTGCTCTATATCTCCGTGGAACGTTAGGTTGTTTACCCTTGTTGCTAGGAGAGTAAAAAATAAAGATCAAGATGTTGACAAGATTCTGCCAAATTTACTTTTCTTTACTTCGTCGTTCTATCGTTGCAGCCGATAGACTTTAGATGACTAAATAATTCTGTCGAATGCATTCTATGCCCCCAAGCGTTTCAGGTCTGGAGCTATGGCACTGGCGATCGCTCGCCAAACAACAGGCGATCGCTGCCCACGTTCCCCCCACCGAAGTCGATTGGCTGCTGCAAGAAGTCGCAGGACTCGATCGCCTCTCCCTCAGACTAGAATCCTTTAAAAACAAAGCCGAGTTACCGCTCAAGTTTTCCCTGACCGAACTCACCCAACTTTGGCAACAGCGCTTAGAGGCACGCTTGCCCGTTCAGTACATTGTGGGCAGTACGACTTGGCGACAGTTTTCGCTGGTGGTTTCGCCTGCGGTATTGATCCCGCGCCCCGAAACTGAGGAGCTAATTGATTGGGCGATCGCCACAGTCCAGGCTCATCCATCATTAGGGCAAGGCGCTTGGGTTGACTTAGGAACCGGGAGTGGCGCGATCGCTCTTGCCCTTGCCGATGCCTTCCCGCAGGCTGCGGTTCATGCGGTAGATGTGAGTGAGCAGGCTTTGGCGATCGCCCAACAAAATGCTCAACGTTTGGGTTTAGGCGATCGCATTCAATTTCATCAAGGCAAATGGTTTGAGCCGATCGCATCTTTGCAAAACAAACTCAGCGGCATGGTTTCCAACCCGCCCTACATTCCCCGAGCCATCATTCCAGACTTACAGCCCGAAGTCGCTCAGCACGAGCCGCATCTGGCGCTAGATGGCGGCGAAGATGGGCTAGATTGCATTCGCCATTTGGTCAATGTTGCCCCAGATTATTTGCAATCGGGTGGAGTTTGGTTGATTGAAATGATGGCAGGGCAAGCTAAATCAGTAACGCGGCTTTTAGGGGAGCAAGGGAATTACCGGGCGATCGAGATTCACATAGATTTAAATGGAGTTGAGCGTTTTGCATCTGCATTCCGGGTTTGAGTTCAAAATTAGAGATAATCGAAGGCGCGTGGTTACTTTTGCTCTACGCCAATTTTGAACTTATTGGTTTTGAACTTGTTGGTTTTGAACTTATTGGAGAGGTCAACGATGTCACAAGGAAATAATAAAGACACAGGGGCATTGATATTCTCTCTGCTCATTACATTAGGATTAATCGGCGGTGGACTATGGTTTTTCGGTCGGCAGTTTTTCTCAGGAAAAGGACAATCTTCGGTTAACCAGTCGCCTATTGGACAACCTACTTCTGGGCAATCCGCTACTTCGCCCAACCCAAATATAGGCAGTTCTCGAATAGATACCTCCCTACCTGATCCGCAGGTGTTGACCATTGATGGCAGCGTCACATTGGTGGCACTGATCAAACAATTTCAGCTTGCCTATTCTCAGGTCAATCCTGCCCTACCGACGACTTATGGTGTACCCGATGGTAAACCCAACGGCAGCAACCAGGGCATTCAAAATTTGCTTAAGGGTGATGTAGTGATGGCAGTTAGTTCTCGCCCTATTAGTGGCAGTGAACTGCAAGCAGGATTGCAAGCCATACCGTTTGGACGAGATGCGATCGCCGTTGTCGTGGGCATCAATAATCCGTTTCAAGGCAGCTTAACGCTGGCACAGCTCAAGCAAATTTATCAAGGCAAAATCACCAACTGGTCGCAGGTAGGCGGCTCTAATCTACCTATTAAAGTCATTAACCGCTCCGCCTCCAGTGGTACTGGAAGCTTCTTCAAGGATGCAGTGCTGTTGGGCGAAGCCTTTGCCCCCGACAGCGCCAACTTTGTGACGCTCCCCCGCGACGAAACCACACCAATGTTAAAAGCATTAGGAGACAACGGCATTGGCTACACCACAGTTGCCCAAGCCGTGAATCAGCAAACAGTGCGCTTAATTCCAATTGAGGGTGTTTCGCCCACCGATGAAACAGCAATTAAAGGTGGAAAATATCCCCTGAGCCGTGTGGTGTATCTAGTTGTGCCCCAAAAAACCAGTCCCGCAGTTAAGCAGTTTATTGATTGGGTGTTATCGGCTCAGGGTCAACAAACGGTTCAACGGCTGGGATTCCTACCGCTGAAATAGTCTGAGGTAATGCATTTCTCAAGATTTCTTTCAAAAAATTCTCTAGGTTATTCTCAGCATAGGTTATTCTTGGCGATCGCCTCTCTCTTGTAACACCCATTCAGCATCAATACATCTACCAGAATAGCTTCTGCATTTAATCAATTCAAAGTTCTCCTTGGAACCTTTTTCATTCAGAGGGGTCTAATCAGATATAAGCGAAACTAACTCACCCCACGCGCAAGGCAAAGTTAGTATCCCAGACACCCATTACCACCCAAAGAACCTAGAGGGCATTTTTCATGTCTAAATTTCATCCCATGCAGTCGAGCACTGCTTTGTTTACTGCGCTAACTTTAATTTCAGGAGCCGCAACGCCCCTAGTTATGCAAGTTTCAGCTCAAGCTCAAACCTTACCTGCTGCAACGACCTTTAGCGATGTCGCTACTGGCTACTGGGCAAATGGCTACATTCAAGAATTGGCAACCCGCAACATTTTAACGGGCTTTCCCGATGGCAGCTTTCGTCCTGACGAGCCTGTAACTCGCGCTCAATTCGCCGCTATGTTGCGTACTGCATTCAATCAAAAAACCGTTCGTAATAACGTTAACTTTAAAGATGTTCCCAGCGACTACTGGGCATCAACCGCCATTCGTGATGCATATGCTAAAGGATTCATGAGTGGTTATCCTGAAAATGATTTTCGTCCTGGTGAATATATTCCCCGCGCTCAAGTTTTAGTTGCACTTACTAGCGGCTTAAACTATGTCCCTAGTGGTACAGTAGGCACTACTCTGCAATCTTTTAGCGATGCTAGCTCCATTCCTGATTGGGCACGTAACAGCATTGCCGCCGCTACCGAAAAGAAAATTGTAGTCAACTATCCTAACGCCCAATATCTTAACCCCACCCGTCCCGCCACCCGTGCAGAAGTGGCAGCATTTATCTATCAAGCAATGGCGAGTGCTGGCACTGTGACAACAGTGATGTCGCCTTATGTGGTCGGTCAATCATCCGTTCAAATTCCTATAGGCACGACCATTCCAACCCGTTACGACAAAGCCGATAAGATTCTTCTGTCGATGGAAGAACCCAATCCGGTGCCTGTGTCGCTGACGATCAATCGCAACATTACTTCGGCTGCTGGCAAGGTGCTAATTCCTGCTGATAGCGAAGTTGTTGGGGAGTTGCGCGTTGTGAAAGGTAAAGGCGCTCGGTTCTTTGCCAAAAAGTTAGTGACTCCTGATGGCACTGAAACTCCGATGAATGCCACGTCTCAGCTTCTGACTCAGACCCAAGAAGTGCGCCGAGGTGCTAATGTACTAGAGCTTCTAGCGGGTGCAGCGCTGGGTGCGGGTGCCGCAGCAGGTGTTGCCGCAGTAACGGGCGATCGCGCTGTTGCTACTGAAGAAGTGTTGGGCGGTGGTGCAGTGGGCACGCTGCTTGCCACCTTCCTGGGACGTAACCGCGTCACATTGATCACCATTGATCCCAACACAGATTTGGACTTGGCATTAGATTCTCCTCTAGCACTACTGTAAAACGTGTGGCTGTAAAAGGTCAGGAAAACCTGAGAGCAGGGCGGTTAGTCTAGGCGATTAGTCTATCAACTTCACCCCGCCCTGCCGCAAAATCTGCCATCCCTTCCCTGTCCATTTGGCGACTGTGGAAGGGATTCCGGTTTTAATAGGTGTGCTATCAAACGGAGCTAAGGTTTCCTGTAGTTCGGTCAGTTCGGCAGACAATAAGGTTAAAACTTCAGGAAACTGAGTGTTGATATCGGTCAAGGTTTCTAAGGGTGGTTCCCCGGAACGATTGACGCTGGTGGTTGCCATTGGTTTAGTCAACGTGAGAATGTAGCGGGCAACGCCGCTATTAGGCACGCGAATGCCAATCGTCGTCGGATCGGCTGGATTCATAGCAGACGGCAGGCGATCGCTTGCAGGCAACACCAGCGTTAGCGCTCCCGGAAAATATTGGGCGGCAACACTTCGCCAAACGTCCATTTCGGCGGCACTGCCCTGCACGTATTCCCAAAGATCCGTCGCGTCTGCTGCCATCAAAATCAACGGTTTATCTAGACTGCGCTGCTTTGCCTCGAAAATTAAAGCCGCCCGATCGGGTCGAACGGCTAGTACGGGCAAGGTATCGGTCGGAAAACTAGTCAGGCGATCGCCCGAACGAGCCGCAGCAATCAATTGAGTCAAAGAAACAGAGGGCATAGGAAGTGGGTTAAATATCAACAAATATCAGCCATTCGATATTTAGCGTACACCCTTCTTCGACCATCAGATATGTGATACTGATGAAGCTCAAAAATCAGCCATGATATGAATCGCAGCTTTTGGATCATCGCTTTAATTGCCTTCGCCAATTCACTCAGCTTTACAATCCTCATCCCCATCCTCTATTTATATGGTCGGCAATTTGGGTTAAATGACTTCCAAACCAGCTTACTGTTTTCGACTTATGCGATCGCCCAATTCTTTGCGACCCCCGTCATCGGCAAACTATCCGATCGCGTGGGTCGCAAGCCCCTACTGATTATTAGCTTAGCCGGAACCGTGATCGCTAACTTCTTCGCTGGAACTGCTACCACCGTCGCTATCCTTTTCCTAGCGCGTTTTTTAGATGGCATCACCGGAGGCAATTCATCTGTGGCGCAAGCCGTTATTTCAGATATCACAACCCCAGAAACACGAGCAAGAGGATTTGGAATTTACGGCGCAACCTTTGGGTTGGGGTTCGTTTTAGGACCCGCCATTAGTTTATTGGCACAGCAGATTTCTTTAGGGGCTGGGTTTTTAGTATCATCAGCGATCGCTTTCATTGCCTTGATGATCACTATCTTTTTTCTGCCCGAAACTCTCAAGACCAAAGCCGAAAAGTCTCATAAGATTTTTGATTTAGGCTTAAGCAGTTTAATCACTGGGCTAGCCATTCCCAAAGTTGGTATTCTGCTGATCATTAATTTCTTAATTGGCACCACTTTTACTATCTTTACCTTTGCGTTTCAACCCTACTTCCTGGAAGTGTTAGGACAAAGCAACAAAGGGTTAACCTTAATGTTTTTTACATTTGGCGTATTAGGAGTGTTGATGCAACTCCAAGGTATTAAAGTACTAACCCGCAAGTTTAGCCTGGTGAATATTTTACTGTTTGCTGTATTTGTCCGCAGTGTGTCATTTACCTTGATGCCAATATTCCCAAACGTTGTTTATTTCGTTCTCGTTAGCATTGTCTTTTCATTGTTTAATTCTTTAGTACAGCCAATGATCACTACCTTGATCTCGCTCAATGCCAAACCTGAGATGCAAGGCACGGTTATTGGATTAAACACCTCATATTTAAATGTGTCTAATGCTTTTGGTCCTCTGATTGCAGGGTCGTTGGTCAACCACAACAATCCTGCTACTTATAGTTATCCTCTGTATTTGGCTGGAGGATTGACCTTTACTGTATTGCTATTTGCGATCGCCACTCGCAAACAATATACGCCTACTGCCATGTAGGGCGATCGCTTTCCTCATCTTTCCTAGTTCTTTATGCTTATCCAGTAAGAGTAATGGGGAAACAAACGGTTATACCGAAAACCTATGCACATTCCTTTACAAGTGAGAAGTATTTCGTCGAGAGGGGGGTTGCTAACCTACTCCAGCTTCACAGGGGCAGATTTACAGGGCAGAGACTTGAGTTGGGCAGATTTCAGCGGTTCTAGCTTCAGGGGAGCGAATTTGAGCAACGCTAACCTCAGCGGTACGGCTTTACGTAATGTCGATTTGCGAGGGGCAAACCTGAGCCAAGCCATTCTCTGCGAAGTTGATCTGAGCGAGGCTGATTTGACGGGTGCAAATTTGTCAGGTGCTAACTTGAGTCAAGCGCATCTTTGCCGCACTAATCTCTGTAATGCCGATCTGAGCAATGCAGATTTGAGTCAAGCTTTTCTGCTCAATGTGAATTTGAAAGACGCTGTATTGGTCAACACTAAGCTAGAAACTGCCCACATTCGAGGAACCCATCTCAGCGTTGTATCAATTCATGGCACTCGCTCAAACCCTGATCCAACTTGAATAGAGTGAGTCAGCCCCAAGTGTCGATGAGGAATCGGCTAGTCATAGAGAGTATCATCGATCGCGCTGGCAAGGTTGCCGTTGCAGGTGGCTCCAATGAAGTGGGCAAGGGGATCAGGAGAAAATGTCAAAAGAATTTCCTCCTCGTCAATTTCCTGTGCTTGTTGAATTTCTTTAGCGTCTTCCATCCCTACGTCTTGGTCTATATCTTGCGTCATGATTATTTTTCGTCGCTGCGTGGCTTACCGTGGTTGAGGGTATAAATGTCTTCCTCATGATCGTGGAGGAAGGCAAAGACAGGGTTACTAACTGCGGCTCGGAGCCAATTATTCAGGTCGATCGCACGGCGTAAATCGATCGCACGGTTAGCAGTTATGTCTTGCTCTAGATCTTCGAGGAGAGCAGCTTCGTGAGCAGTAATACCTGCGAAGCGCATGAAGTTGGTTTGAGGGCGGGTGATGGGAGAAATGGTGATTTCAACTTCTTGCCCTTGGAATTGAGCGAGTCCGCTGAGTTCGAGGGAATCGCTGAGGATAGTTTTGTGAATTTTGAGTTGATTGACCATCAGATTGACCTCTTCAAGGCTTTGCTTGATACTAAACGATTTTTCAGCTTGTCTATTTAATTCACTTCAACTTCGATCGCACCCCTGCCAAATTCTCTCGCACGATCGCCAAACTCGGATGATTAGGCGGTAAGACTTTCTCAAAGATAGAGCGCGCGCTGCTTTACAGATACCGCAAGGGTCGCCCAAACAACGGTTCTGCCTCTTATGTATCGTCCTTGCGAAGGGCGAACGCTTTCCTCGTTTTCCTATTTCTTTATCCTTAAATCTAGGAGTAGTTGTAATCTTTCCAAGATCTTAACAATGGTTCTGTACATTTAACCTAGAACGAACATCTTAGATTTGTTGCTCCATGCGTAGAAGCATTTGACTCCTCCTAAGATGTTCGCTCCTCACACCATAAATCCCAGCCACAAGCTGGGATTTTTCTTATTAGTGTCCAATGCTTGTGACTCTGGATCACTGCTCAATCTTGTTAGTCAACCCGTGGCAGGGCAGGCTGCTTCTGCTTAAAGGTCAAGTAAATCACTAGGCTCACAATAATGGAAAGGAAAAGCATACTGGTGGCGACCGTACCAAAGCCCAAACCTCCGTCTTCAACGGGTTGGGAGAGTAGGTCACCAATTGATGCTCCCAGCGGACGGGTCAAAATGTAAGCCAACCAGAACGCTAAAATTGCATTCATTTTGAAGTAAAAATGCGCGATCGCTATTATTGCAATTGCAACCCCAAAAATGAGTGCGGCTTGGGCATAACCCAGTTTCAAGGATTCTGCCAAAAGGTCTCCTGTTGCAGTACCTAACGCAAACGTAAACAAAACAGCCAGCCAATAGAAAAGCTCTCTTTCAGCGGTATTGATAGAGCGCATGGCTAATGTTTTTTCCTTTGCATACCAAATTGCAAAAACTGCCAACAGGATAATACTAAAAGCGATCGTGGTAGTTACCAAACTAACGCCAAGCTCGTCCACCAATCGATCGGTAATCAGTGTGCCAACAATACTGGTCAGAACGACCACTAGCCAGAAACTTGCTGGAACATATCGTTTCAATCGAAATTGATTAAATAGAACAAGCAATAACACCGCGCTCATAACATAGGATGTAATAGCTAAACCAAGATTTAGGGTTGATGACAGATAATCTGCTCCAGTTTCACCCACTGTGGTTGCCAGGACTTTAATCAGCCAAAAATAAAATGTAACCGCTGGAACCCTACTTAATGCTTTTTGCATTTCCATAGTATTTCTCCTCCTGTGTTTTTAATAGCAGCGTTATATTAATCGCATTGCCGATGAATTGAGTTAGATGATAGCCTCTCCTTCCCATGGAGAGGCTAAGGACGAGAAACCAAAAGTCTGTCCCCGCTGCTTTTCCAGAGGCAGAGCATCTAGAGATATCTCTCCAGCCCGAAGGCTGAGAAGAAACTGAGCGGACATTTTTTAGTCTATTGAAAGAATGTCAAGAACTTAGAAAGATAGGCGTTGCTGAATGCTGCTATGATTTGCCCTCATCCCCAGCCCTTCTCCATTTGGGAGAAGGGAGCAAGAATTTCTGTCCCCTCTCCATTTGGGAGAGGGCTAGGGTGAGGGCGATCGCGTCAGTAGCAAAAGATCTCAAATGAGTTCTATAGGAGATCTTTTATCAATGACGATCAATATAGGCTATGCCGTCATTTCGCTAAGATGCCGGAATAGCTTGACCTGCCCATAGCGTATTTTTATGTTAGAAACTAAAGGTTGTTCTAATCGCTCCGACAAAGATATCTCTGTTGCTGTTATCATTCCCTGGATCTGAAATCCAAATGATCCCAGGCGTGATTGAAATATTATCCGTTAGCTGATATCGGTAGTATCCTTCAATGTGTAATGCAGCATTCTCTTGCTGAGTAACTGCTCCAGCTTCTAATGGATTAGAAAACTTGAACTCTGTCTGTCTGGGTGGAACGCCAACAATAAATCCCAAATCGTTGTCTTTTTTGCCCACATTATGGAAAAGCAACGTTCCGGCATAAGTCCAAGTTCTACCGTTGCCCATTGCAGCCGGGTCAGTCATCACACGGGTATCAACGTAGCCTGCCCATCCGCCAATTTCCACAGCATCGCCCAAAACATAGTTTGCTTCCACGCCATAGGCATTAGAAATTGTTGCCGGATCGCCTGCATAAGAATTGACATAGGTTAGACCCAGCGTGAGTGGTTCAATGGGCGTGAGAGTCAGTTGACCAAAAGCAGAATATCCTCCATTAAAGAGTCCAGAACCTGGTTTTGCGCTGCTACCCGTAGCCGACAAATAACCCACTCCTAAGTTGATGCGATCGCCCATTTGAATCGTGGCACCAATGCCAGTACTTTGATCGCCCACATCGTAAATCGGGTTGTAACTAAAAGATGAAAGCGCTCCCTGAGAACCATCATCCACAGGGCTGATTGAACTAATAATATCTGTAATGGAACCCCCTGTGGCTTCAACATAAACTTCAATATTGTCGTTGAGCGGATAAATATACTCTAGATGCCCCATGTTGAGTAGGTTCTGGGTTTCTGTGGTGTAGGCTAGGTCAAGTTGATTGCCAAATGCAGATTCACCCGTTGGCGTGCTGATGAGCGCTGTGGCATTACCAGCTTCGAGTTCAGCAGTGAGGCGATCGCTTCCATTAAAACTCGTAACAAAATCTAGATTGACCTGGTACTGAGCCGTTATATTATTCGTGCTAGCAACATCTGCACCCAACACATCGGTAACAGAGAAAATTGTTTCTCCCTCCAGTTTAGTTGTAGTCGAAAACTGCTGTGCCTCTAGCTGCGCCGTCTGAGCTTCTACCGTATCCACTCGCCCGCGTAACGTAGTTAGCTCTGTTGCAAATTCAGTCTGTAATCGCTGAAGGGTATTAAGGTCGGCTTTGTTAACGGTCTCTGATTGGCTACTCGCAATTAGCTCATTGATCCGATCTAAACAAGCACTCAATCCGGCGGCAAACTCATACCGAGAAAGCGGACGATTGCCTTGATAAGTGCGGTTGGGATATCCTGCAATACAGCCATAGCGTTCTACCAAAGACTGAAGCGCCGAAAACGCCCAATCAGAGGGTTGCACGTCAGAGAGCTGGTCAACCGACAGGATTTGAGACAGCCTCTCAGGGGAATTCTCAGGCGGAGTCGTAAGAGTCTCCGGTGCGGCTGAAGCGCGCTGCTTTGCAGGTGCTGCAAGGGTTGTCCCAGTTGTAGCTATAAAAACTGTACTTAAAACGGCAGCCGTCAGCAGCCCTATAGAGAGAAAAAATCTAAGCGACATTCTATAATTCCTCAACACAAAATGAGCAGTCCATCTATCAACAAAATCTGAATTAGCAAAATCTGAATTAGCAAATTCTGAAAAGCCAAAAATATGGTCTTTCATCCAGGTGAAAGACCATATTTTTATCGGTGTGCTGGCAGTACAACGCCAGTACCGAGCTAGAAATTAACCATCATCATTGGTTTCACCATCGCCGTCCCCCGCACTTGTTCCAGAGAGTTGGATACTACTGCGCGGATGCTGTGCCTGTCCATGATCCTGATCATGCTGATTGTCGGTGTACAGAATCGCACCATTACCTGCATCGACTTTCACATCTTGCTGACCAAAGCTGACGGCATAGACTAAGTTTCCTCCATCGTTCTCAATCTCCACCTTATCTGCGGGCTTGCCCATGTTTGTTTCAGCCGTTTTTTGCGCCTGTTCTGGAGTAATTTTAGCTAGAGCTTGCAGACGAGCAGATTCCTGTGGGTTTTGAGCATCATCGTTGGTTTCACCGTCGCCGTCACTAGCTTCCTTGGAAGCTTGGCTTGTAGAGTGAGCGGCAGCGCCAACGGTAGCATGAGGCTGAGCAGAGACCATTTTCGCTAACCCACCTATTCCTAAGCTCGTGATTATGGCAAGGCTCAGAAGTTTTACTGAAGTTTTCATTAGATTCGTTCCTTTTAAATCGGTGTATGAACCTAATGTAGAAAAGAAATGTCAAGAACTCAGTAAGATTGCTCTAACGGTAATCGGACAGTAAAGCAACTGCCCACACCCAACTGGCTTTTGACTGTGATTGTACCGTCGTGCAATTGGGCGATGCTTTGGGCGATCGCCAGCCCCAAACCTGCACCTCCCTCCCACTGTACCCGCGACTGATCCGCCCGCCAAAACCGATCGAACAACTGTGGCAGTTGTTCTGGTGCAATGCCCACTCCAGTATCCTCAATCCTCACTTCTCCATACGACGAACCCCGCACCGAATAAAGTTTCACACTCCCGTTTGGATACGTATAGTGCAAAGCATTCTCCACTAGATTATTAAAGAGCTGGATCAATTGGGAGGAATGCCCCATGACATAGAGAGAGTCAGTCAAATTAGCATCAAGATGAATCAATTTAGCTTTGGCTTGAGGCTGGTAGCGCTGCATTAAATCAATCAACAAAGTTGCCAGATTAATCCGTTCCGGTGGGGCTTGCTGAACTCGATCAGTACGCGCCAAAAACAATAAATCTTGGGTGAGGCTAGTCATGCGATCGCCAGCATTTACAATCGCCTCAAACCGTTCAGTGTCATCTTCTCGTATCCCTTCTGGATACTTCAACGCCACCGCTGCATTACTTTTAATTTCCATCAATGGATTACGCAGCTCATGGGAGGCATCAGCAGTAAATTGCTGCAATTTTTGAAAACTCTGTTCAATGGGCTGCATGGCTTGTCGCGTTAACCAAACGCCTCCTACTGCACTCAGCAATAGCGCCGTTAGCACACCACCACCCAATCCCCAATCCAAACCTTGCAACGTCCGATCAAATCCCTCTAAAGACTGACTGGCTCGCACATAGCCGACCAGTTCTCCACTGGTATCGATATCGAAGACAGGCAGCGTCACGCCTTGAATATGGCGATCGCTCTGAACCCTCTGTTCTGCCGAAAAAGGCAAAGACATCACCTCTTTCCCCTGGCGGAAAATCTCTTGCCCTCGACGATCGAACCACTGTAGCCCTTGATGGCGACTGTTCAAGTCTTCCACCTGAAAATCGCTATCGATCTTCTGTAATTGCCCAGAATCTACTTCAACATTCGCTGCTGCCCCCTGTGCTAGCGTCGTCAGTTCGTCAGTCAGTTGATGGAGCAAAATGCGAGAAAAAACTAGGCGAACGGCGATCGCAAACCCACCCAGCACCATCAGCAGGACTATGAGATAAGACAGCAAGAGACGATTCTGAGTTTTTTGAAACACGTTTTTTGCAATACAGTAATTTTCTCAATACAACGATTTCCTACCGTAAGGGTTCTGAACTTAAACGATATCCTACCCCATAAACCGTTTGAATCAAATCCTCTGAACCCCCTGCCAATTTAATCTTGCGTCGTAAATTGGTGACATGGGTCTTAATCGTTTCTTCGCCAGAAGTGCGATCGAAATCCCACAGTTTTTCCAACAGCATGGAACGGCTAAATACCTGTGAAGGACTTTTTAAAAAGCACTCTAAGATCATGTACTCTTTCGGTGTCAAATTCAATAGGTTTCCTGCACAAGTAACACAGTGACTTTGAGTATCCAGTTGCAGTTCCTGATATATCAGAACGTTGGACTGCACATCCAGTCCCCGCCGCGACAAAGCCCGAATACGGGCAGCGAGTTCTTCTAAAGCAAACGGTTTAACTAAGTAATCATCTGCTCCTGCATCTAGCCCAATAATTTTATCGGTGGTGGTATCTTTTGCAGTGAGCATTAAAATTAGCGATCGACACCCTGTTTCGCGCAGCCGTTTACATAATGAAATGCCATCCAACCGAGGCAGCATTAAATCCAGCAAAATCAAATCATAGGCTGCCGATTCAGCATACTCCCAGCCCTTAATGCCATCCTCAGCCACATCCACCGCATGATGCTGGCGACGCAAATCGTCTGCTAACGGTCGGGCAATACGAGAATTATCTTCGACAAGTAAAACCTTCATTACACAACCTGTAGCGATGGTACTAAGACATAATAGACAACGTTAGCCGAAAAAGAGAGAATTTTTAGAAGAGATACTAAACTCATTTTCCCAAACGGGGTAAAAAATGTGTTAGATCATTTCTCAAGTCTCAATGATGAATGCTCTGTTCACACTTTAATTTGTTCACACTTTAATTTATTCACACTCTAATTTATAATGCCTGCACCTGTCAGTTTATCTAACTTCAAAGCCGCTGAACTTGGAACAGAATATTCAGCTCCAGGACAACAGTGGGTGGAAGTCTTAGTAGATTGCCCTAGTGCCCAAGGTCTGTTTACTTATAGTTTGCCTCTCGAATTATCAGTGCAACCTGGAGATGTGTTGAGTGTTCCCTTTGGGACACAGCAGATCGGCGCGATCGCCATCGCTCTTCTTCAGAAACTTCCCCCGGAACTCGATCCTGCTGCTGTCCGTCCCATTGAAAACATCATTAGTCATGGGTTTTTTCCACCTGCCTATTGGACGCTATTGCAACGCGTAGGGGAATACTACTGTACCTCATTGATGCAAGTGATTAAAGTCGCCTTGCCACCAGGTTTATTAGGGCGATCGCAGCGTCGTATCCGCATCCATACAGACGTAATTCCTCCTGGCGCGAATGTCTTTTTACATATCACCGCTCAACAAATTCTCGTCCTACTTCAGTCTCAAAAGAACGGCGACTACTCTTGGCGATTCATCCAACGGCAAATCCGGGGAGCAAATCGAGGGTTAAAAGACTTGCTTCAGCGAGGTTGGGTAGAGAGCTACCTTGAACCACCCGCACATACTCGTCCTAAGCAAAAGCAAGCCGTTATGCAGGTTGCCAATCTACCTCTAGTTGACCTTAGCCCTCGCCAGCAGGAAGTTCTTAGTGTCCTCAATAGACAAGGCGGAGAAATGTGGCTTCAAGAGTTGCTACAAACCTGTCATGTCAGTTCCGCTGTTGTCAAAACCTTAGAGCAAAAAGGTTGTGTCGTGATTCATCTTAGGGAAGTGCTCCGACTAGAATCTAGTGCTTCTCCTACTGCTGACCAGAATAAGATACTGACAACAGAACAAGCGATCGCTTTAGAAGCAATTTCTAATCTAACTACTTACACCTCAGTTTTATTACATGGAGTCACTGGATCGGGCAAAACAGAAGTGTATCTCCAAGCGATCGCCCCTTTACTCAACCAGGGTAAATCAGCTTTAGTCCTCGTTCCCGAAATTGGACTTACGCCGCAACTCACCGATCGCTTTCGGGCAAGATTTGGCGATCGGGTTCGTGTCTACCACAGCGCCCTCTCCGACGGCGAACGATATGACACCTGGCGACAAATGCTCAGCGGCACCCCTCAAGTCGTCGTGGGCACTCGCTCCGCCATCTTCGCTCCCCTGCCTAACCTCGGCATCATCATCTTGGATGAAGAACACGACAGCAGCTTTAAGCAAGACCAACCCGCTCCCTGCTATCACGCCCGCACCGTTGCTCAATGGCGCGCTGAACTAGCCAACTGTCCACTGATCCTAGGCTCCGCCACCCCCTCTCTAGAAAGCTGGCTTACCGCTACCCAATTTCCTCTGCTCCCAGCCAAAACCCAAAATTCAAAGTCCAAATCCCCCACACCCCTCTACCTTTCCCTTCCCCATCGCATCCAATTCCGTCCTATGCCCCCCATTCAAGTCGTAGACATGCGGCAAGAATTCCGGCACGGTAACCGCTCCATCTTTAGCCGATCGCTGCAATCGGCGATCGCCCAAATGGTCGCAGCAAAGCAGCAAGGCATCCTCTTCATCCACCGCCGTGGACACAGCACCTTCGTCTCCTGCCGCGACTGTGGACACGTCATGGAATGTCCCCACTGTGATGTCTCCCTCTCTTACCACCAAACCCAAGAAGGCGGCTATCAATCCCTCCGCTGCCACTACTGCGGCTATGGACAAACCCATCCCAGCCAATGCCCCGTTTGTGAATCCCCTTACCTCAAAAATTTTGGCAGTGGTACTCAACGCATTATGCAAGAGTTAAGCCGTCAATTTCCGGCGCTGCGCTGCCTCAGATTTGATAGCGATACCACTCGTGCTAAAGGCTCACATCGAGCATTGCTTACCCGCTTCGCCATGGGTGATGCTGATTTACTAGTTGGAACACAAATGCTAACCAAAGGAATTGATTTACCCCAAGTTACTCTAGTTGGCATCGTCGCCGCTGATGGGCTATTGCATCTATCCGATTATCGTGCCAGTGAACGAGCCTTTCAAACTTTAACTCAAGTCGCTGGACGTGCCGGACGGGGAGAGGAACCGGGACAAGTCATTTTACAAACCTATTCTCCTGAACATCCGGTAGTTAATGCAGTCAAAGGGCAAGACTATCGAGCGTTCGTAGAGACAGAGTTAACGTATCGGCAAGCACTCAACTACCCACCCTACGGACGGCTAATTTTGCTAAGACTCAGTGGACTAAATGCGATCGCCGTTCGTCAAACTGCCCAGGATCTTGCAACTCAACTTAGTACTCATCATCCTTGTTACGAGCTTTTAGGTCCAGCCCCAGCAGCGATCGAGCGCCTAGCAGGGCGCTACAGATGGCAGATTTTATTGAAGGGTGGATTAGATGAAAGCATGAATTTAATAGAGTTGGGAGAAATGCGATCGCACTGTCCTCCAGGAGTCAGTTTGGCGATCGATGTTGACCCGTTGCATCTGCTTTAGAGCAAAACTAAGCACTCACAATCTGATGCTCTCGACAAGTCTTCTCATAAGTTCCTGCCAAATCCACATGTTACCTATTGCCGCGATCCTGCTTTGGCTTTAGGGTTTTAAAACACACCCTAGCGCTACAACAACCTTTTTTCTCTCACGACATCGCAGCACTCTAAGATTTTGTTAAATTAATTCAAAATACATAAAGTCTATTGATTTACCGTACTATACTCAAATGAAGGACAAGATCAACAGTTCAACCTGACTTTTAGAGCGTTACGTTCAGATTCTGAGCTAAAATCGCCAGGCTAAATTCGACCCAAAATTCACTATAAGAACAGATTCTAGGCACCTCTCATGACACATGCATGTTGCGGACCAGGCTACGCTTCTCCAGCGGCAGCGATCGAAGCAGACCGAGAAAAATTGTTGTACGCGATCGCCCTCTACACTGGGACTGGCATCGAAGAACCCGACTATCTCGCCACGATTGATGTCGATCCAGACTCTTCCACCTATGCCCAGGTGATTCATCGCTTACCAATGCCCTACATTGGAGATGAACTCCACCACTTCGGCTGGAATACCTGTAGTTCTTGTCATGATGATGCGACTAAATCCCGCAGATTTTTGGTCATTCCTGCGATTCGGTCTAGCCGCATCTACATTCTCGACACCGCTGATGCCATGGCTCCCAAGCTGCACAAGGTGATTGAACCAGAGGAAATCAAAGCAAAAACAAACCTGACTGCACCGCATACCGTTCATTGTCTGGCGAATGGTCAGGTGATGATTTCGATGCTGGGCGATGCAGAAGGCAACGGTCCCGGCGGCTTTTTGCTGCTAGATGACAACTTTGACATTGCGGGACGGTGGGAGCATCACGCCGACGCAATGAAGTTCAACTACGACTTCTGGTATCAACCGCGTCACAACGTCATGGTGAGCAGTGAATGGGCGGCACCCAAAACCTTCTATCCTGGCTTTGATCTCAATGACGTTACGGCAGGTCACTACGGGCATCATCTTCACTTCTGGGATTGGCAGCAGCATGACATTATCCAGAGTGTTGACTTAGGAGAAGAAGGTTTGATTCCGTTAGAAGTGCGGTTTCATCACAATCCTGACAGCACGCATGGATATGTCGGAGCTGCGCTCAGCAGTAATATCTGGCATTGGCATCAGGAAGACGGACAGTGGATTGTGAATAAGGCGATCGATGTACCGCCCGTAGAACTTGAAGGCTGGTCATTTCCAGTGCCGTCATTAATTACAGATATTTTGATTTCACTGGACGATCGCTATCTTTACTTTTCTAACTGGCTCCACGGCGACATCCGCCAATATGACATTAGCGATCCGGCTAATCCAAAACTCACTGGACAAGCGTGGTGTGGGGGCTTGTTAGGCAAGAGCAATGAATTGAAAGGTCGTAGCCTCGTCGGTGGACCACAAATGTTGCAATTGAGTTTAGATGGCAAGCGGCTTTACGTCACAAGTTCGCTTTTTAGCACCTGGGATAATCAGTTTTATCCAGAGATGAACAAAACGGGATCGTATATGCTGCAAATTGATTGCGACACTGAAAACGGCGGACTCTCAATTAACCCAGATTTCTACATCGACTTTGGCAAAGAACCGAAAGGTCCGGCGCGTGCCCACGAGATGCGGTATCCGGGCGGAGATAGCACTTCGGATATTTGGATCTAGATGGTAAAAACGTATCAAGTTGAATTATTCAATCGCAATCACATCGTCATTGATGTTGCTGAAGATCAAACGATATTAGATACTGTTGAACAAACTGGATTACGTCTACCCGTTGGCTGTCGTTACGGGGTGTGCATCACGTGCGCGGCTAAGTTAATTCAAGGAACAGTAGACCAGTCTGAAGCCCGTTGCTTAAAGCCAGAACAGATAGCAGCGGGCTATGTTTTGCTGTGCATTGCGTATGTAAAATCGGATTGCAAATTTGAAGTGGGCATTGAGTGTCAAAACGTTCTTTACCAGAATCCGTTTAAAAAATCTTCAGAAGTAAGTTAAAGGATGTAGCTATACTCAGCTTGGCTAGAACAAGGGGCTTAAACCCTTTGTTAGTTACGTGGGCATGATCTTCAACTTGAGCGTGCGCGATCGTGACTTGTCCTGTTTGCGGAGTGAATGCTACTGCGAAGACAGTTCCATTAATATTCTAACTGCCATTTCATCCACAGACTGATCATTCGCTAAGGCATCACCATAGTTTGAGAGAATTACTACTCCTATTTGCTTGAGCTTGTCAAAAGCGATAAAGCTAATGTAGCCGCCTGTACCACCATTATGCCAATGCACCACTTGCCCATTCCGTAGAGTCCAGATATGCCAAGCCAAGCCTATGCTAAGGGTCTCACTATTCTTGAAATAGGGTTCTTGCGATCGCGCTAAAATTGCAGCCATCTGAGTATCGCTCTCACGTAGATTTGCCTGTAGATTTGCCTGTAGAAACGTCAACATATCTTTAGCCGTTGAACGAAACGCGCCTGCCGGAGCCATAACATCAAAGTCCCAATTTGATGTCAGCGTTCCATCAAGAGAATGCCCTGGCGTAAAGCGTTGCTGCTGCTCTGGCGTGAGATGAATGGTTGTATCTGGCATGCTCAGCGGTTGACAAATGATTTCTTTCACTAATTCCTCGTAAGACTGGGAGGTTCTCAGGCTCAACAAATGCCCTAACAAACCCATGCCAAAGTTAGAGTATTCGTAGCGTTGACCAGGTTCACTGAGTAGCGTAAGTCCTGCCAGATCTGCATACACTTCCTGCGCCGTGTAATGGAGATAAGGATTAGTCGGATCTTCGATCGCTGCCAGGAAGGTATCAGGCAGTTTAGGCAATCCAGAAGTATGAGTTGCTAATTGACGCAGAGTAATAGATTGAATTGGAGTAGACAACTGGTTAACGATCGCTGCTGGCAGATAGAGCCGGATTGGATCATCTAAAGCAACCGTGCCGTCATTCACCAATTTAGCAAGAACCGTTCCAGTCAGAACCTTAGTGACAGAACCGATTTCATAAATCGTCTGTGCATTAGGAAGCGCATGATTGGTGTCACTGAGTTTGCCAAATCCCTTGACGTAAGAGCGTCCTGGCTGAATGACTCCAATCGTTAACGCGACATTTTCTCTCTTGTTAACATAATCATTCGTAATTTTGTTAATTTTAGTTTGTAAATCATGAGTATTCATAATGGGGAGGTTGGGTGAGATTGATGCTTGAGCGATCGCTATTGAGTGGCTTAATAAAGTAACGTACACCGTGACGAGTAATAGAATGCTACAAACTAAAGTGTTAATTTTTCTATATCTACCGATCGCATATTGAGCATTTTTCATGTTATTTTAATTTCTGATGCAATTTCTAGAACTTTTTACAACCAACGAACGAATTAGACCTGTTCAGAGATTGGAAAAAATAGAGATAACCTGTGGAGATCGCTATGCATGATGACGTTTCCGCAACAGTCCTTGTCCAATCTCCTTCTCTACTCCAAGTTCAAGCGGCAGCCGAGTGGTTAGCAAACCATCCGCACAAAAACCCAGATTTAGAGGTTGCCTTAAATCTTATCCTGCAAGGTCGGATTGTCCCAGCCAAAACCGGAGAGTTAGTGGCGATCGCTTACTCTTCTTCAACAGACACATCCACCCAAGGCGACATCAGAGGAATTGTGATGGCAAAACCTGGCAACGGTAACTTGTCGTTGGAGAGTAGCGATCGCCAGACAACTGAGTCCCTATTAACACTGGCTCAACCACGCGGTTGTCCTCGCAGAGTTGCAACTTCCAGCCCAGTTAAAGACTGGCTTTGCCCATTGCTGCTTCAGCATTACTTCCTAGAGCGGGAGCACAACCCACTTGTGATGCTCTGTACGCAAGTCCCTGGCGGTGGTGCTGGGCGCTGGGCATTGCCGCAGGACAAACCTGTGCTACAAGCTTATGCTGAAGCATACCGGGCGGAGCGGGGCAGCGGCAGCATAACTCAAGACTGGGATGACTTGATTCAACGAAAACAAGTCGCTGTTATGGAACACGAAGAGCAAATTGTTTCAGTTGTTAAACGCAGCTCAACAGCACACCAGGCGATCGCTGTGGGAATGTTCACCTTTCCACCCTTTCGCAACCGGGGCTTTGCTCGTTGTCTACTGGCATTTTTCACGCAGGAAATGTTAAAGGAATATGCAGCCGTAAAGCTTTGGGTGGACGAGGATAATACAGGTGCAATTGCTCTTTACCATGCCCTCGGTTTTCAACAGATTGGCTCTTGCTACACGGGCTATTTTAGTGAGCGATCGCTGGATGTAGAAATTGAACCCGCACGATCTGAAGATGCAGCAACAATTCTTGAAATTCATGCTGCTGCGGTGCATCAAACTGCTGAGCAAGCAGCCCTCATTCAGTTTGCTCAAACAAGCGATCGCCCCGATGCAACTGATACGCCATCTGATAAGTCTGTGCCTGAGAACGAATCGTAGGTGAATGCGCTGCCAAATAACGGGCTGCTGCCACTAATCCATGAATGCCCACAGGCGTACCTCCCCACCCGTCATATTGACGAAACGCCGCTTCCATTTCCTGAATCACATGGAAATCCCGGTTTTCTCGCAGCATCAGCTTACCCAGCATTGCCATCAGGCGCTGTGGGTTGCCACCTCCATACAAATATTGAGCGACCAACCGACCAACCTCCGACACTTGCTGTTGGCGATCGAACAAATGCGGCAATTGCTTCAGCAGTTCTTCAGGATTGTCCAGAGGCTCTTTGGGTTCTGGAAGACGTGCTGGAGGAACGTTGAGAAAACGATTCAAATACACGCTCATTGCCCCATCAAAAACGCCTCTCAATAACTCCAGCGATGAGGCTCGACGGATGCCTTGATGAACGGCATTAGCAAAGGTAAAAGGATGGTGGGCAGCATCCCAATCACCAAAGTCATTGTTTGTATTAAACCGAGCTACTCGCAACGCCGCCGCATAGGTGACGATCGCCGCTAGCTGTTCTTCAGTGCACCCCTCTTGCATCGCCGTTAGGAGGGATTGGGCGATCGCTTCTGCATCGTCTCCCAACAAAATTGGCACTAACTCATCTTGTCCCGCCCAAGTGCCTCGCTGCGCCTGCCCAGCCTCAACAGCTAAAGGCAACTGCTCAAACGCCGACTCTAAAATCTGCACCAAATTCACCGGATAACGCCAGGATGTCGTTTCCTCCATGCGAGTAGCATTAGCTAACCCAGAAACCAGGCTAGTGAGCACCGTTTCAGCTTCCTGCCATTGAACTGCATCCAGTGCCTCCAGCGCTTTGTTGATAAAATCCACTGTATGTCCCCCATCGACATAGCGATGATCTGTTGCTGCCGCAAAGAGGATATCAGCAATCTGTTGAGGTTCAGCCCCCATCCCTATAACCGACACTAAACATCGTTCTGCCGCTTCGCTATCCCGGACTTCGATGAACTGACGAAACCAGCTTTTGAGCTGAGTTAACGCCACAGTCACTTTAGGTAAGGGTTGGATAGCAAAACGAGGCGATTCATTGGCACAGTCGCGGGCTACAGCCGATAAGCCCTGATAAAGCGCACGGGGCTGATCTTCAACATCCAGGTAAGGCAACAAATTCATTAAACAAGTATGAATCGACAAGCCCGTACTCCAGCCTGATTTCTTATAACGAGTGCCAAATGCTAACCCCATCTGGAATGGCTCAGTCGGGTCAATTCCCAAATCCAGCAGTGCAATGACAGACTTGGCAATCACCAGAGAAATCGTTTGCTCTAAGCCATCTTGCAACCGTTGTCGTTGGTGAGCCTGAGCATCTACAAGCGGTGCTAAATTCACCCACACTTCCCCACTCCTGAGCTCTACAGGGAACGATCGCACATCATCTGCCCATGCGTCGAAGGTGCCCCCACTCGCCAGGTCAAATCGAGCATAGTGCCAGGGACAAGTGACAATACCATCTTTGCAAGTACTGCCCTGCAACGGAAAGCCCATGTGCGGACAACGGTTGTCGATCGCATAAACGCTCTCGTTGGCATAGAAAAGCGCGATCGGCTGTTTTTCCAAATTCACCACTAAGCTGCCCTGCTCTTTCACCTTTTCTATCGACGCAGCAAAAACAGAGTGGTCTGCTGGGTGGGTTAATTGCACTACATTTGGCGTGGTCATATACACCTCTTCAATATTCTTACTGAACATTCTCACTGAACGGTTTTGCTTAAAGTCATTCCCTAGATTATCAAGAAAAAAGAAGCATAGGATAACTGCGATCGCGCCTCATGTGGAGGAAGTTAAAACACTAGCCAAGAACTCTTAAAGAAGATCGATCGCACCTTTATTAAAACAGCTTATTCATCCGTTTAAGTAGAGGGTAGTGAAATCAACTCTGTTTCTCCAGGCACTGTGTCGAACCGACCTACTTGCCAATCTTCCTTTGCTTGTTCAATCCGCTCCGGTCGGCTAGAAACAAAATTCCACCACTTGATGCGATCGCACTGTCGTTCTAAGTCAGGGAGCGGTGGTAAACGACGGTTCTACCGAACAGGTGTTAGGCGATCGAGATTTTTTGGAACAACATCACCTGGAATCTCCTCTCAGCTACAGTCGTCCTTACTGTTTGCTAGAACATGCACCCGTGAATAGTTTAGAGAACGGCAGAGGTATCCATCGGCGTTAGTAAATTCTTACTTGCCAGAAGTACTTCCGTTGTTTTACAGTCCAGGGGTTTTGAAAATAGATACCCTTGACCGAACTTGTAGCCGAGATATTGTAATCGTTCCAGTTGGTATGCAGTTTCGATTCCTTCAGCGATCGCATCCAGTTCTAACTGGTCACTCAGCCTCGCAATAGTTTCAACAATCTGGTAATTTTGTTTGCCTGACTGAATTTGATTCACGAATGAGCGATCGACTTTGAGGTTATCTACAGGTAAACGGTGAAGATAGCTTAACGATGAATATCCTGTGCCAAAATCGTCAATGCTGATTTGAATCCCTCGTTCTTTCAACTGACTGAGCAAACCAATCGTAGAATCTATATCTTCAATCAACATACTTTCGGTAATTTCTAAGGTCAAACAGCTACCCTTCAAGTGAGTTTGAGCCAGTACGCGATCGACCTCTTCTAGTAGATCAGAGCGTTGCAGATCTTGTGCTGAAAGATTTACATTCACCTTCAAATCAGGAAGATCAGAGAAGGTAGTTTGCCAAGTTGCCAGTTGCCAACAGGCGGTTCGCAGTACCCAGTAGTCTAGAAGCGTAATCAGTCCTGTTTCCTCGGCTACTAAGATAAATTCTGCGGGTGATTTCAAGCCCTGAGCTGGGTGATTCCAGCGGATCAGAGCCTCAAATCCAACGATATGTCCCGTAGCTAGGGCAACAATGGGTTGATAGTGAAGCACAAATTCCTGACACTCGATCGCTCGACGCAGATCGTTTTCTAAATGCAACCGCTTCAGGGCTTGCGTGTGCATCTCCACGTCAAAAACTTCATATCGTGCTTTCCCCCTAGCTTTGGCTCGGTACATAGCGATGTCAGCATCTCGCAACAGATGAGAGGCTTGCGTATAGTCTTTTGTGCCCAGCACAATTCCAATGCTAGCGGTCACATACACTTCCCGTCCTTCAATCATTAGAGGTGCTTGCAACGCTGCAAAAATTCGTTCCGTGGCACGAACGGCTTCCTGGATATCCTTTATTTCTTCGAGCAGGATCACAAACTCATCGCCACCTAAACGAACCACGAGATCGATCGCCCGGAGCGGGGCTTGCAGTTTTTGAGCAATGTTAATGAGTAATTGATCCCCGGCTAAATGTCCCAAGCTATCGTTGATGACTTTGAAGCGATCGAGATCGAGAAATAAAACCGCAAAGCGATGGCTTTTTAGACGTTTGGCTCGATTAATCACTAATTCCAATCGCTCCATCAAAAGATTGCGATTAGGCAATCCTGTTAGCGCGTCGTGGAGAGCATCGTGTTTCAACTGATTTTTAACTAGGATGCGTTCAGTCACATCGCGGGAGGTCGTTTGGAGTTGAACAATTTGCCCCGCAGCATTGACAATAGGCTTGGTGAGGGTCTCAAACCAGATATAGTTGCCAGACTTCTGACGCATCCGATAAGTAATGGGTGTGACTTTTCCAGAGGTTGCTGCTGGATACCCTTTCTGGTAAATAGGATGGCGATCGTCGGGATGGAAGAAAGGATAAGGATCTTGTGCCAACATTTCATCACACTGATAGCCTAGGAGCGCTTCACAAGATGGGCTGACATAGAGATATCGACCATTTAACTCGTGCAGGCACACAAGGTCTTTGGTATTTTCAGCTAACAATCGATAGCGGGATTCACTCTCTCGCAGCGATTCTTCGGCTTGCTTGCGATCGCTAATATCAATGATTAGCCCATCCCAAATGACATCACCATTCAGTTGCTGAGTGGGGCGCGAAACCTCCTGGAGCCACTTCAGTTGTCCAGCAGATGTGATGATGCGATATTGGCACTGCAATGTTTGTAAGGTTTGGTAAGAGTCTTTAACAGATCTCTGCAAGAGTTCTAAGTCATCGGGGTGGGTCATATTCCAAACGATGCTAGGATCTTGCAATGCCCCATCTGGCTCAAAGCCATACAGGTCATGGAAGCCTGAACTAATGTAGGTATATTGGTCGGAGCCATCGGCGCGAAGGCAATAGCCAAAGATTACACCAGGCACATTGTCAGCCATATTTCTAAATCGAGCTTCGCTCTCTCGCAGAGCTATCTCTACCCGACGGCGTTCCTCTAATTCTAGTTGTACCTGTTGATAAAGATTCGCTTGCTGGATAGCGATTTCTAGCTGACCTGCAACGGATTGAGCCAGTTCGCTCTGGTCGTTGTTCCAGGTAAAGGGTTGCTGGGTTGTTGTCATTGTAAAACTGCCCCACAAGCTGCCTTCAACCACCAGGGGAATGAGTAACCAGGCTCCAGGTATGATTTGGGCAACTTCCCGGTTAATCTCATCGCTCAGGTGCGCTGTATTTTCTACCTGCACAATCTGAAATTGTTTGAGTTGAGCCGCGAAAGGATTTCCTGCATCGGCAATTTCCAGCCCAATGACTGTTGGGGTATCTGGATTGTGGCAAAATTCTGCAACGTGTCGCCAGATCCTCTGTTGGGGTAAGTATTGCACCACAAAGCAGTCCAGAGTTTTCAAAAGTTGAGCCGCTTCTGCTGTGGCAGTGGCAAAAATGGTGTCTAAATCTAGGGAGTTGCGGACAGCCTGAAAAACTCGATTCAGCGCCTGTTCTTGCTGGATTCGCTCCTGCAACGCAGTGATGTCTCGCCCTACCGACTGAATCTCAACCAATTCCCCACGATCATCAAAAATTCCCAAGTTAATCCATTGCGTCCAGCCAACCTGGTTGTTGGCGCGATAGTCTGAGTTAGTGTTCTCAAAGGTTGGACTTTCTGGGGTGAGTGCCGCAATTTTGCGATTAACCTTATCGAATTCTTCTGGAGGAATAAAGTTACTCCATGGCACCCCAATTACATCTTTTAGGGAGAGACCCAGGGCACGACACAGAGCGTTGTTAGCAAAGCTAATGGTGGAATCTGGCAGCGATCGCAGAATCAGGTCAGTTTGCGCCTGGATCACTTGTCGGCAGCGATACTCGCTTTTCAACAGTGTACTTTTGATGCTCTGCTCTTCCAGTTCATGGCGTTTGCGTTCAGCTTCGAGCCGCTTTCGATCGCCAATATCCTGGCTGGTAGCACGATTAACCTGAAATGATTCAGAGAGGCAATCAGGGTTTTGTTCTAATGGGCGATCGGTGCCTGGTAATGCCTGTTCGATAGGGTTGATGGGAACAACTTGCCCTGTTGAGTCATGGACAGCAATCCCAATGGAGGTAGCATCTAGGAATTGGGCTAGATAGCTTTTGTTCTCTGCTAGTGCCGTACCTGCAAGCAGTGACTCTACTAAACGCTTGACATTCTCTGGCGTATTTTCCCAATCTTCTGGAGAAATCTGTTCAGGCAATAGAGGATGCTGTTTTTCCATAACCGTAGCATTGGCAACCTAATGAGGAACTCCCTTAAAGTGTACCCACGTCAATCCGCTTGTCAGAGAAATATTTAAAGACGACAGGAGGCAAGTTAAGCGACACATTATGACCAACGATTTAACCGAGATCACGGAATGACTTTAAAAGATTCCTGATATCGAACAGAATCTATCTTTTGACATAGCTGTTGCTCAACTCGCTTTTTAGATTCTTGATAGACTAATCGCAAATGATAAACTCTATTAGCTGCGCCACCATCGTCTGACATTAAGTTTGAGTGAAGCAAAACTTCGTCAAGCTGTAGGTTATCCAAGCGACAGAATTAGGTCGTGAACACAGGATAATAGGAGAGCCGCTGTTCGGTGGGAGAATTGCGATCGCGGTAGCTATTAGTGAAAATCCTATTGAAACCCCGATTTTTTAGATCGCACAGCAGACACTCGATCGCTTTCAGTTGCCTACCGTTAACTTAGGAGAACCGAAATGGAAACCGCAGACGTAATCGTGATTGGCAGTGGTCAGGGTGGCATCCCGTTTGCTGTTGATTATGCCAAAGCAGGTCGTAAAGTTGTGCTATTCGAGCGAGATGCGATCGGCGGCAGTTGCATTAACTATGGCTGCACACCTTCTAAAGCATTTTTAGCTGCTGCTCACAATGCGGGTCGAGCGCGTCAGGCGGCAAAACTGGGCATTCATGCTCAAGTTGAGGTTGATTTTCCGGCTGTAATGACGCGAGTTAGGGAAATCCGAGATCAGTTCAACCAGGGTTCTCGAAGACGGTTAGAAAGTGCGGGCGTGAAGGTGATCTGTGCAGAAGCATCCTTTGCGGGAAAAGGTATTACAGGCGGCAATGTGACCGTCCAAGCGCCGATCGTTGTGATCAACACAGGCACAACCTCGCTGATTCCCAACATTCCTGGTTTAGCCGGAACGCCCTATCTCACCAACCGCAACTTCTTTAACTTGCAGTCCCTGCCGCCTCGCCTCCTGGTAATTGGTGGGGGCTATATCGGACTGGAGCTAGGACAAGGCTTAGCGCGCTTGGGTAGCCAAACTCATTTGATTGTGCGGGGCGATCGCCTCCTCGCGCAAGAAGAACCTGAAGTCAGTGCCACATTGGCAGAGGCATTCCAGCAAGACAGAATCTCGCTCCACTTTAATGTGACGGTCGAGAGCGTTGCTCATGACAGCAATATCTTTACCCTGAAGCTAAGTAATGGAGCGGAACTTCAGGGTGAAGCCTTACTGGTGGTCATCGGACGCAAGCCCAACACCGATACTTTGAACGTGGCGGCGGCTGGAATTGAATTAGATCAGCAGGGCTTTGTTAAAATCGACGACCAATTTCAGACGACTTGCTCCGGCGTGTATGCGATCGGTGATGCCGCCAAACAGCCTGCCTTCACCCATGTCTCCTGGGAGGATTATCGCCGCCTCAAAGCAATTTTATGTGGCGAACAGCGGACACGCAACGATCGCGTTTTGGGCTACGCCGTTTACACCGAACCCCAAGTCGGACGAGTCGGCATGACGTTAGAACAAGCTCAGAATCAGGGTATCAAGGCTCGCTGTGTGACGCTGCCAATGGCGCATATTGCCAGAGCGATCGAGTGGGGACACGAACTGGGCTTTTACCGAATGGTGGTTGATGCCGACACCGACAAGATTTTGGGCGCAACGCTGGTCGGATATGAAACGGCTGAGTTAGTCCATGTATTTCTGTCCCTGATGGAAGCTGAAGCAACTTGGCAACTGCTAGAGCAATCAGTACACATTCACCCGACTTATGGTGAAGCCTTACCCAGTTTGGCAAGGCTGCTGGTTGGAGATGATATGCCTTCTTGTCCCAATATGTGAGGATGCAGCGATGACCACGAACTTGAGTGTGGGCGATCGATTCCCTGATGCTGAACTAGCTAATCATGAAAACGAGCGTCTCAAGCTCTCTAGCCTGACGCAGCCGGGTCTGACGGATCAATACCTCGGATTTACCGATGGTTATCCACTGATTCTGGTGTTTTACCGGGGCTTCTTTTGTCCCCGCGATCGCCAGCAATTACCGCAACTTGTACAGTTTCAAAATGAGCTTGCCGTCAATTATGGCAAATTAGCAACCATTAGCGTTGACCCGCCGATCGTGCAAGCCGCATTTCGAGCTGGATTAGGGGCACAGTGGCAGTTCTTTTGCGATGAGCAGCGAGAACTGATCAAGCAAATCAATATCTTAGATGAAACGGAAGGGGAATATGCCGATCGCGCCCAACCCTACACTTTTGTACTGCGTCCAGACTTGACGATTCACAAAATTTACAACGGCTGGTTCTTTGTAGGACGACCAACAATTGAAGAGTTGCGGTACGACCTCCGCACCATGATGGAGACGCGATCGGACTACCGTTACGAAGCCTATAATACGCCTCAAGTAAAGCAGATTCGCATCCCGCAGCAGGAATGGAAGAACGGTGCACCACCTTTAGGAGCAAATGGTTTACCTGTAAAACAAGGCGTGGTGCAATGGTTTGATCTGAAAGCAGGCAGCGGTATGATCACCAGAAGTAATGAGGAAGATGTGTTCTTTAACTTCACGGCAATTCCTGGTGAGGGCTATCGTACACTGGCAGCAGGAACACCCGTTCAGTTTGAATTGGTCGAAGGTAGCTTTGGCTCAACGGCTCGAAATATTCAAACACAGATTGACTGAATGATTGTAAATTGTTCAGTTGCCTACTGCTTTTTTAACGATTCTGACCAGCAGTGAGACCATCAAGGGCGATCGCTCCCCGCACAAATTAGACTTTCAAGCTCTGAGTGGCTCATTCTATGCTTTAAAAGCAGGCTCTTCAATAGAGGTTTGTAGCGCTAAACCCACAGCAAGGCTTTAATTCCATTACTAGTACGGTTAGGCACTCAGTCTGTCTAAAGTCCAGCCTAAGAGCGCTAGAGACAGATTACCTTGCCGATTTTTCTTAGGAAGGAGATCTGTCTTAAGAGTGATAAACAACTCTATCTAAATAATGACTTGAATGAATTGTGGCAGAAGTTACATTTTGAATCAGTATCAATATAAGGAAACTAAAGAAGTCATGACTGATCAACGCCCTGCCAATTCATTTGATAGCAACGATTCTCAAGATAATGTTCATGGTCGTAAAGTAACACCAAGCGAAGTTTCATACCGAGACGGCTACGTTGAAGGACAGGCTGTTGAGCGTTCTCAAATGGTCGAAGATCAGTATGCCAGAGAGGAAGTCCGTGAGAGCAATGGAGTCGCCAGTGGCTTGGTCATTGGGTTAGCTTTTGCAGCCATAGTGGGATTGGTTGCTGGCGGACTATATTTTGCTACCCGCCGTGAAACAACTACAGCACCTGTCGCTGCACCTGTGACTGCACCAGCCTCTCCTCAAACCCAGCGCAATACCACAATTATTGAACGCACAATTGAGCGCACTAAAGAAGCTGCACCAGCGGTACAGGTTCCAAAGGTGCAGATTAATGTGCCGCAGCCTGCCGCACCTGCCCCCGCCGCACCTGCCCCCGCTGCCCCTGCCCCTGCTGCCCCTGCCGCCCCTGCCGCCGCATCCCCCAATACTTCAGATTCTGGTAACAGCGAACCAAGCGCTACTGGATCAAATAGTGCAAATGACTCCAGTAACCAGCCTTCAGCAACTCCTGAAAATACATCTGGGAGTGCTCCTGGAAAGCCGCCTCAGTAAAATCTGAAGCTAAGGTTCTGTAGACTGCGATTAGGGTTTTGTGGTGCGTGTCACAAAACCCTAAAAAGCTGGATTTTCAAGGCGCTTTTCGCCTTCGTACAATCACATCAGCAAAGAAAAGAATTTCTATCAACTCTCCAGTGGGAGCAGGAGGCAAAGCATAAGGAGCCTGCGCCCAAGTGACAGAAACTGTGTTCAGCGAAGAACTCGTTGGCGGAGCGATCGCCACAGGGATGAACACATTGTCGTCCATGGCAAGGCAGCACACCAGGTTAGGCATCTGCCTGAAGATAAAGTACCAGTTGGTTATTTTGTAGGTCAGGCATCTTGCCTGCTTAGTATTAGATGCAGGCAAGATGCCTGACCTACGAAAAATTAAAGGACTGGGACTTTATCAAGTTGCAACTCCCTTATAGTGCTTACAGTGCTGTGGCAAACTGTTCAGACAGAGCACCGAGGCATCATTCAGTACTACCGTTTAGCCTATAATTTCCATACCTTAAGCTAACTCAAATGAGTAATGGAACTCTTCTTAATCACGTCAGTTCTAAAGCCAAGTTGGGTGGTCGACCACCCAACTTAGGTCAGCAGTGTTTCGCAAAAGTGTTTCGCAAAATTAGATAAAAGGTAGGTCTCTGTGAATTTTCAATCGGTTATTGCTACGCTGCATCAGTTCTGGGGCGATCGCAACTGCATCATTGTTCAGCCTTATGACACAGAAAAGGGAGCGGGAACAATGAGTCCACACACCTTTCTGCGGGCTATTGGACCAGAGCCGTGGGCGGTGGCGTATGTAGAGCCTTGCCGTAGACCCACAGATGGACGATATGGAGAAAATCCAAATCGCTACCAATACTATTACCAGTACCAAGTTTTGATTAAGCCCTCGCCCGACAACATTCAAGACATTTATCTAGACTCGTTACGGGCTTTAGGAATCCGTCCCGAAGATCACGACATTCGGTTTGTGGAAGATAATTGGGAGTCGCCCACCTTAGGAGCTTGGGGAGTGGGTTGGGAGGTCTGGCTAGATGGCATGGAGGTAACTCAGTTCACCTATTTTCAGCAGTGTGGTGGCATTGATTGTCGCCCAGTATCCATCGAGATCACCTATGGGCTAGAACGGTTGACGATGTATTTGCAGGAGGTTGATGCATTTACCAAGATTCAATGGAATGATCAGGTGACTTACGGCGATGTCCATCTTCAGGGGGAGATTGAGCAATCGACTTATAACTTTGAGGCATCAAACCCAGAGATGCTGTTTAATTTGTTTGGCTTATATGAGCAGGAGGCAGGGCAGCTTATTGAGAAGGGATTAGTTTTGCCTGCTCAAGATTATGTGTTGAAGTGCTCTCACACGTTTAATTTGCTGGATGCCAGAGGTGTCATTTCTGTAACGGAACGGACACGCTACATTGGGCGCATTCGGACTATGGCGCGGCAGGTAGCGGGCTTGTATTTGAAGCAGCGAGAAGAACTAGGGTTTCCGCTGCTGAAAAGTAATGAGGAAGATAAAGCTGCTTGAAAGACTTTAGGTAAGGAAAAAAAGAAGGTAAAGAAAAAAGGAGGGTAATTGCAATTAAGGTCAGCCTTCCGGCTTCTTAAGGTTGCAACCACTCCTCCGCAGCATTCATTCACCTGTTCACCTAAAGTATCAGCAGGGTTTGTCAATGCTGTTATGTCGATGTGAAGTTTGGATGACAAGTGTAAGTTTGGAGTTTATGTAGGCTTAGAGATAGCTTTAGAGCGGGATTAAGCGATCGTGCCATCTCTAAAAAATTCATATTCTTGAAATCATCCCGCCATCTGTTTGCCATACGAGATGGCTATTCTAATTGTTATCAAAGCAATTCCACTTTTGAATTATCTGGGTAACCAACCCGACTATGACGAACTCTACAAATAACCGTAAGTTTCTGTTACAACGTCCTATTGCTTATTTATCTCTGATTTTGCTAGGAGCAGGCGGCGCGGTTGGAGGCAGTCGCTTGTTGGCTTCCGCAGCGCAAGCGGAGCAACAGCCTGCAAATCAGCAGTTAGTTAGCCAAGTACCTTCTACAAACCCAAGCAGTTCGGGCAATTCAGGCAGTTCAGGGCGACTGCTCAGTGCAGTAAATCCAAACTTTATTGCAGAGGCGGCTCAGAAGGTCGGTCCGGCAGTGGTGCGAATTGACTCGAAGCGGCAAGTGGTTAGTCAAGGTGCGCCAGACGATTTTTCTAATGATCCAACGTTACGTCGTTTCTTTGGGAATCAAGAACCTCAGCGACCTTCTTCACAAGTTGAAGAGGGAACTGGCTCTGGGTTTATTGTGGATGCGAATGGGCTGATTTTGACCAATGCCCATGTCGTAGAGGGTGCCGATCAGGTGAGCGTCCTTTTGAAAGATGGTCGGAGGCTCAAGGGTAAAGTTTTGGGTGCAGACCCCGTGACGGATGTCGCGGTGGTGAAGGTTGAGGCAAGCAATCTGCCCACGGTAAGTTTGGGCAATTCAGACCAGCTTCAGCCAGGAGAATGGGCGATCGCCATTGGTAATCCCTTGGGCTTGGACAACACCGTGACAGCAGGAATTATCAGTGCCACAGGTCGATCGAGCGCCGATATTGGCGTGGGCGATCGGCGAGTAGGCTTTATTCAAACTGATGCAGCCATTAATCCAGGTAACTCTGGTGGACCACTCCTCAACGAAAAAGGGGAAGTCGTGGGCATGAACACGGCAATTATTAGCGGGGCGCAAGGCTTGGGTTTTGCAGTTCCTATCAACACTGCAAAACGAATTTCTGACCTGTTGATTGCTAATGGAAAAGTTGATCATCCTTACTTAGGGATTCAGATGGCAACGATTACCCCAGACTTAAAGCAAAAGCTAAACGATGATCCCAATAGTCCGGTCAGTGTCCAGGAAGATAAGGGCATCATTGTTCTTAAGGTCATTCCAGATTCTCCTGCGGCAAAAGCAGGACTGAAGGCAGGGGATGTGATTATGAAAATTGGCGGACAAGAGGCAGCGAGTGCTGAGGCGATTCAGCAGAGTGTTGAAGAGAGTAAAGTCGGGGGAGATTTGGCGATCGAGCTGCGCCGTCAAGGACAAACCGTAGATTTATCGATTCAGCCAGGGATTCTTCCAGCTCAACAAGCAGGAGGATAACCCAGCAGGACGGGGCATTTTAGGGAGGAGCATTGATGCGCGGACTCTCTGTAAATGCCCCGTTTTAGAAATGCCCCGTTTTAGAGTTAATAGGCTTGAGCGATCGCCGTTTCTGGATAAAGCGAACTCAAATCAGGTTCATGCCAAACCTTACCATCCAACGCCATTTGCTCAATTAAGCTGGCTAACCGCAGAGCCTTAAGCGCCTGTTCTCCCCCAACCGACGGTTGATTACCACCCCGGACGCAGCCGACAAAGTGCTCTAGTTCAGCGTGGAGCGGCTCAATATTACTGGTATAAACTTTTTCAATCAGTCCATCTTGACGATAAAGAACCTGCCCATGATCAGTTAGGCAGTTAGAAGTCGTTTGGCGATGAATGAGAATCTCATTATTAAGAAAATTTGCTTCAGTTAAAGAGTTTTTGCAATGAGCCGAAATTCGCCGAATCTTGCGATGGGTTACCTTGCTGGCAGTGAGTGTCGCCACGATGCCATTGGCAAATCCAAGAATAGCCGTGACGTAATCTAGATATCCTGAATCAGAGGCGCGGCTGCCACTGGCAGTTAGTTTAATAACAGGTGAACCTGCTAGCTCCATCATCAGGTCGATATCGTGAATCATGAGATCCAGAACCACCGAAACATCGTTAGCACGGTCAGAATAAGGACTCATGCGATGAGCTTCTAGAGCCAGTAGCTCCTCGTTTCTAAGAACTTTGTGGAGTTCTTGGAAGGCTGGGTTGAAGCGTTCGATGTGACCGACTTGCAGAATGCAGTGAAACTCGGCAGCAGCGTTAACCAAAGACTCGGCTTCGGCAATGTTGGCGGCGATCGGTTTTTCAATGAGGACATGCACCCCAGCCTGAAGACAGGTCATGCCCACAGGATGATGAAGACGAGTAGGTACTGCAATACAAACAGCATCTACATGACTCAGCATGTCCCGATAATCTTCAAAAAAACGAACTCGGTACTTACTAGCTGTATCTAGTCCTCGCTCTACATTAATATCGGACACACCGACCAACTCTACATCTTTAAGCAAGCTCAAAATTCGAGTATGATGCTGCCCCATATTACCAACACCAATTACACCAATTCGGATAGGCTCCAAATGGTAACGCTGTCCATGAGCAGTTGCCTGCCCCTCTGATAAATTCTCCACTCCTGATCTCCCCTACACCACACATTCACAGTAAACATAACTTGAATCTATATAAAGAATTCTGAAGTTATATCCAGGCCCATCGTATCAGCCGATCATATTTTCTAGGTTTAGTCTCTTTAGAATGAGATGCCGTGTGTCAGTTCTTATCCTGTCCATTGCTTTTTTACCTACAATAGTGTAGCTAATGGGATAGTGTGTCAGATTTGCCATCGAAAAAACTCTTGTTACTGATACGCTAATAGCTAATCCTTAACGGTTCCTGAGTTCCCTCGCGGTCTGTACCCGATGCCTTTGACTATATTGATTGTCGATGATGACCTGGGAATACGCTTATCGGTCAGCGATTACCTTGAAATGGCAGGTTATTCGGTGGTTATGTCCGAAAACGGGCAGAATGCGCTGGCGATGGTGAGTCAGCATCAGCCGCATTTGATTGTGACAGATGTAACGATGCCCCAGATGGATGGATATGAGTTAATTCGTCAGGTGCGTCGTCAGCCTGCTTTCCGGTTACTACCAGTAATTTTTTTGACAGCGCGAATTAATACAGATGAACGGATTAAGGGGTATCAATTAGGATGTGATGCTTATTTACCAAAGCCGTTTGAGTTGAATGAGTTGGCAGCGGTGGTGCGGAATTTGCTAGAGCGATCGCAAATGATGGAGTCGGAGTGGCGATCGCGGTTGCGATCGCCAGAAGCAGATGGAGGGACATCGATCCCCAACAAAAGCAACGCTAGGCTGGCACTTGATCTGACACCTAGAGAGCAAGATGTTTTGGCAGAGTTGGTCGAGGGCTTGTCGAATGGGCAAATTGGCGATCGCCTTCACCTTAGCCCCCGCACCATTGAGAAATACGTTAGTAGCCTCCTCCGTAAAACCGATACCAGTAACCGAGCGGAGCTAGTTCGGTTTGCTATGGATCATGGCTTAGTAGATTGATTAACTAGATTAACTGGATTAATCAGGCGGCTCAAATCGTTGGAACCTACCGTGTTTAACTGAGCTGATGCCATGCAAGCGAGGCAACCACAGCGTCCATAAGTGATAGCAGCAGCAGTTCGAGAATTGATGGATTGATTGCGATACACCGCACTGTAATTAATGGTGTAGCCAACATCATTTAAAATCGCAGCATCTAGGATCGTCGGAAGTTGCCGCCCCCCCGAACTACTGGTCGGGTCCATCAATGTTTCGCCCGATCCCCCAAACTCATAGCCATCTCGAATATGCGCGCCGCCTGGTTGAAGAGGAAGGGGGTTGCCACCATTAGCCGCTAGAGTATTAGCGCCCGTAAAGGCATCGTTCACGACCAAATTGTTAAAAGCGGTTGCAGAGCGATTAAATCCAAGAATGTGCCCCATTTCATGAACGGCTGTAGAGATGAAGTCAGTTTGACTCAAGGGAATATCGGTTGAGGTGTTGGGAGTAGGATCAAAGAACCAGTTGACGCTGTTATCGAAGGAAATTGATCCTAGCCAAGGCTCGAAATTGCTGCCATTGTAGCGAGCCTCGTTGACGTAGTTTCCCGATGGTGAGCCTACTGCCAAGGTTGCTCCACCTAGAGTTCTGGCTCCGACAAAGATAGTGACATCATCAATTGGGGTATCGGTAGTGAAGACGTTATTACTGCCAACGTATTCGTTAGTGACAGGATTGAGGACGTAAGGTGTAGGTGTGCCTACAGGAGTATCTGGAAATTCGTCGGCAATGATGCTCTCCCAAATACGGGCAGCGGCTTCTAGGGAGGCTCTCCGGGTAGGAGTAAACCAGCCTTGGGTGTCAAATCGGTAGTCGAACTGGATATGGAAAGTGCCAGCCGCATTGAGCGCGATCGCCTCTGGAATCAACCCAGGAGGACTTGCGGCAACGGGCGCAGCGGGTGCAGCCGTTGCTTGCAGCCTATAGCGGGTGCGAATGCTTTGTCCGCTTTTTCCTCTGCCACCTGAGAAAACTCGAATATTGTAAGTTCCTTGGTCTAGAACAGTGGTAATGGTTTTGTTATGAGTATCGCTTTTGGGGGAGGGTTGCAGAACGACTTGACCGCGATCGCTAAGGAGTTGAAGATTAGCATTTGCTTGTAATTTGCTTAGGGAGAGGCTAATGCTGCTGCGGTTACCTAGGACAAAGCGGAAGAAGTCGTTTTTATTGGTGCCGCTGAGGCGATCGCCAATGTTTTGTTTCCCACTGGCTAAATTAATGACCTTGGCTTGACTGAACGTTGTTCCTACGCGATCGCCGGACATACCTTACCTCAGTATCAAATAACACTAGAAGTAAAGTTCCCGATACTGAGGAGAGGTGCGACATTTAACGCCGAGTAAAGCAGGTAAAGCTCTGAAAATAGGCAAATGACAAGGCAGAAATAAACCCTTATGTTTTTTAGCGATACCTTAAAGTAAAAGCGTGACAATCCACCCCAACGAGACTTGCTATGAGAATCCAGCCTCTATTTCCGTTCTCTTCAAGGTTCTTGAAGAGAACTTTGAAAACTCTTGGATTTGTCACCCTGACCCTATGGATAATGACAGCTCCAGCTTTAGCCAGCGGTGAGGGTTTTAGCCCTCAGAACTTATTGCAGGATGCTCTTGCAAAAATTCAAGGGCTAGGATCTGGGGGGGCGATCGCGTTCATCGTCCTTTACATCATTGCCACAGTCGCTTTCTTTCCTGGCTCTGTGCTGACCTTGGGGGCAGGAGCAGTGTTTGGAGTTGTGCAAGGCTTTTTTTACGTCTTCATTGGCGCAACTTTGGGCGCAACCCTGGCGTTTTTGGTCGGTCGCTATGTGGCACGAGGTTGGGTTTCTAAAAAGATTGAAGGCAACCAAAAATTTAAGGCGATCGATCGTGCCGTCGGGCAAGAAGGATTCAAAATTGTCCTGCTGACCCGCCTATCACCCGTTTTTCCCTTCACCTTGCTGAACTACGCCCTAGGGGTCACCCAAGTTTCGCTTCGTGACTATTTCTTTGGCTCTGTCGGCATGATTCCCGGCACCCTAATGTACGTTTACATCGGTTCACTTGCCCACGACTTAACCTTGATTGGTTCTGCCGATCAGCCGACCGATCCCAGGGTGCAATGGGCAATGCGGATCATTGGCTTTATCGCTACAGTTGCGGTCACGCTCTATGTGACAAAGGTTGCCCAGAAAGCGCTGGCAGAAAGCGTCATACCTGAAGCAATCTCAGACCAAAATTAATCGCCCTTAACTATTTACTAATCATTCAGACAGATCACTAGTCAGTCAGAATTCACTAATTATTCAGAGGAAAGAACTATGTCTCAGTCTGCTTTTCAGCGTGTGAACGTCCCGCCGATGGATGAATACAATCAAACCCTGGTTTCCCAGGTTCATCCGTCAGATTGGGTAAATCCAGATCCGGCTGACCGTTATGACTTGGTTGTGATTGGCGCAGGTACAGCAGGCTTGGTTGTAGCGGCTGGCGCAGCAGGTTTGGGGCTGGGTTTGAAAGTGGCGCTGATTGAACGGCATCTGATGGGCGGCGATTGCCTGAATGTGGGCTGTGTTCCCTCTAAGTGCTTAATTCGCTCTTCGCGGGTGGTGGCTGATATGCGGGATTCTAAGCCTTTTGGAATTGAGCCTCCCGATCAAATTGCGATCGATTTCCCAGCAGTAATGGCGCGAATGCGACGGATTCGGGCAGGCATTAGCCCCAATGATTCGGCTTCAAGATTTCAAGGTATTGGAGTAGATGTCTTTTTAGGCGATGGTCGCTTTACCAGTAACGAAAGTATAGAAGTTGGCGGCAAGACCCTACGGTTTAAGAAGGCGGCGATCGCCACAGGCGCACGAGCCGCCAGTCTCCCCATTCCTGGCATTGAAGAAGCGGGATATCTGACGAACGAAACGGTCTTTTCATTGACCGATCGCCCTAATCGCATGGCAGTGATTGGCGGCGGACCCATTGGCTGCGAGTTAGCACAGACATTTCAGCGGCTAGGATGCGAGGTTATTCTGTTCCATAAAGGTTCTCACCTCCTTGATAAAGAAGATGCCGATGCCGCAGAAATTGTGCAGCAAAGTTTTATTCGTGAAGGCGTTCGTTTGGTGTTGAATTCTCAGATTAAGCGGGTGGAAAAAACGGCAGATGGGAAGGTGATTACATTCGAGTCGCAGGATAAAGAAGACTCTATTACTGTTGATGAAATGTTGGTAGGAGCGGGGCGATCGCCCAATGTAGAAGGACTTAATTTAGAAGGAGTGGGGGTGCAGTATGACTCACAAAAGGGAGTAGTGGTCAATGATTATCTACAAACCACTAATCCCAAAATCTATGCAGCAGGAGATATTTGCATGGATTGGAAGTTTACCCATGCCGCTGATGCAGCCGCGCGAATTGTGATTAAAAATATGTTCTTCTCGCCCTTTGGCTTAAGTCGCTCGAAGCTGAGTAGTCTGGTCATGCCTTGGGTAACTTATACCGATCCAGAAATTGCTCATGTGGGACTGTATGACCATGAGGCGCGACAGCAGGGCATTGAGATTAGTACGATACAAATCCCCTTTAAAGATGTAGATCGGGCGATCGCCGATGGTGAAGAAGAAGGATTCGTCAAAATTCTTCACCAAAAAGGCACTGACAAAATTATAGGAGCCACCATTGTCGCCCGACATGCTGGGGAGATGATTAGCGAAATTACTACCGCGATCGTTGGAAAAGTTGGACTCAGTCAGCTTTCGAGCGTCATTCATCCCTATCCTACCCAAGCTGAAGCAATCAAAAAAGCAGCAGATGCTTATCGCCGAACGCTACTAACACCTAGATCTAAGGCATTTCTAAAAATCTTAACGAAGATTTCTTAGAGTCTCCTTCTGTACTCCGTAGTCAATTTTGTAGGCAGGTTTTTAAAGGCAGTCT
>JBBRCV010000006.1:0-58245 GCA_038204505.1 Elainellales cyanobacterium | reverse complement strand
TCTGGACTAACAAAATGAGGATTGTTTAATATTCAGAGCGTCGAAGAAAAATAAGTTAAGCAAAACGATAGCTAAAACCCCTACACAGAGGGCTTTACAGCCTTAAGGCAAAATCCTGTTCCAATCATACTTTGACCCCGTGACGCTCGACAATTTAAGCGTACTCGTGAGAAACAAGCCGCTATCCTCATATTTCTGTATCATCATTGGCAAGGCAACTAAACGCATCTCGTCAGAACTAAAATCACAATATCCAGATGTGCCTTGGCGCGAAATGGCGGGGTTGAGAGACATCTTGGCACACCAATACGATCGCGTTGATACAGAAACCATTTGGAACATTACTCAAACGAATATTCCTGAACTCCTCTCACGCCTGCAACCAATCCTCAAAACATTCGAGTCAGCTCCACTCGTCTTCGTAATCAAATCAATCAACTGGTTGCAGGTTTTCCCAGCAGTTAATTGAGTTCATAGCGATTAGGCGCTGACGGCAGCGTCGGCTCTGAAAAGCGTGAATATAGAACCGTATCATCAGGAAGCAGGTCTTTAGATACTGCAATCAGCCCAAACCTGATATCCTCGAAAAAAATTACCCCACCCATACGACCTTCAACTTGAAAAGCCCCATGAAAGAACTGATACTCAGCAATGAAGATCGAGAAGAAATCAGAGATTTTAACGGTCTTGCCAAACAGTTGCTGACAAGTTCTCTTGAGAACAGCCTCTAGGTAGCTATTTGGGGAAGGCTTACCCATATCGGTAAATTCTGGATAATCTACAAAATGATCCATATAAAATAACCAGATTTTAGAAAGGTCTTTTTCTTGGGTGAGTTTTAACTTGAGTTCCTGAAGTTGTTCAATTTTCATGATGTGTATCAACGTAATTAAAATAACAATAGCGCCGCTGCTTCTCTTAGACTGCTTTAGATTGAGCCAGAACCTCAGTGCATTATGAATAGACAAAATGGGCATGGGTTAAAAACAGGGGTTTTAGGGTAACAGCGCAGGACAAATTGAGCCATCATTTTGATGATGACCTGGATCCCATCTTCACCCCTCTTTAAGCTTGTTGGAAGCGCTTAAATCCCAGCATCTCTAACCAGTGCTGTCACGTCTCTCGTTAAATGATGGGAATCTCACGGTAGATGTCAGGACATAAAAGAGCCAGAGAACTTGCAGTGAAAAGATTAGAGAGCTTTATCAGCAAACTTTGGAAAATCTCACGCTATTTGTCTTCTAGCCTCGCAACTCGTGGCTATAACTCGGTTTCAGCCACCAGAGACTCCTAAAATTGATGCCTCAAAGGGACTGCTCCTGAGCCTTCCGGTAAAGATGCCCTTCTCTCAGAATCCATATCTAATGAGCCTTGCAGGCTTCGGACGACAGTAACGCGAGATCGGTGTCAATGATCAAGAGACGCGACAATTAAAAACAACTAAAAATTAATACAGATTGAGTTGAAACCGTTAACTGATAAGAATGGTCGTGAACTTCTGTTGAGCTAGCAGAAATACTGGAGCATCGCACCGTAGAGTACCTCCAGTGTTTCGTTATAGCTCTGGAAGATAGCCTCATGACTGACTTAAACTTGATTGCTTCTGCTCCTCAAATTCACTCAGCAGACGTTCTCGATCCCTTTAAGATCATTGATGACATGGTTGATTTACGCATTCAGATGGCACAACTAGAACAGCAAATTCGAGAGCTGCAACCTCTCTTTTTCGCAGCCTGCTTCATGCTGAATCAAGCCAAGATTGATCGCAGTCGCGCCATCATTTCTCGCAAGCTCACTCCAGCTCAGTGGACTTACACCGCTGAAATCCTCGACCAAGAAGTCTTATTCAAGCAACTGCGCAAACAGTTTCAACAAGACCATGAACCCTCTGGTGGCAGAGATACGACTTGGATCATTAGGTTACTCTTCACTCAACTGGTTGGCTCACCTCACTAAAGCCGCATATCCCGAAAAGGCAGCCAGCAACGCTCACAACTACCACTTTCCCATAAAGCCGGAAGGCGAAACCCACTACCACAAGCAGGACAGCAATTGAGCAAAGGATAGTCATGACGATTGCACTGATCAACTTTTGCCTGCTGCCACTGATTTTGGTGAATCGGAGTCTCTCCATAGCAGAAAGGGCAAAGACGGGTTTCTAAATGTAGCGCCGATCGCGCCACTGGCAGCATCGATAACAGCTCTACCTCGGAAACTCCCACCAGGGCTGACACCTTTTTTAAGTGCTCAGCCCTCGGCGGGCGATTCAATGAAGGCATCTCCCATCCGCTCACCGTCAGCGTCTCGATTCCGAGTATTTCCCCTAACCCCGCTCGACTCAGACAGTTGGCACGACGAAAGCGCCCCAGATAATGATCAAAACTCTCTCCGACTTCAGGAGCCACTTGGAAGAGCCAACCTTGACCATCGCGCTCGCCGCTCATCGACATTCTGCAACAACTTCTTTCAGAATACTGAACTCGATCCGCTTCGCACCTCGTTGCAACGATCGCACTCCCGCTTCCCGCAAGATCCGATCGAGTAAGCCAATATAGCCACCCGTTGCAGGTCCCAATACCTTCTGCATTTTGGCACTGCCTAATTGGGATGGTTCCGGCAATCGCAACACATGCTTCTCCCAAATCACACTGGTTTCTACCAGTTGCGCACTCGTTAATCGCTCGTAGCGGTGGCTCATAATCACCCGTTGATAAATTTGCTCATCGCGGCGCATCACTGCATCCAAACGATCCGTTCCCACCAACACCACGGAGATTTGCAATGCGTCTAGGAGGTCTTGAAGGTCGTAGAACGTTTTGGGACGCAATCGATGCGCTTCATCAATGATCAACATCTCCACCTGACACGCTTTCATCGTTCGGTAAACTCGGCTGCGTAGTTCTGATAACGTGCCGCGACTCAGTTGATATCTCAGCGCGTTCAGAATCCCTTCAAACATCTCGCGATTGCCACTTTCAGGCGGCGATTGCCACGAGATCACGGGCACGGTCGGCGCTTGACCTGTGATTAACCTCGGAGGATGCTTTAAGCGGTAACTCTCACACGCAATCGTCTTGCCTGTGCGCGAATCTCCGACCACTCGACAGGGCGACCGTGCTAGTCGCTTCCCATCTAGCCATTCATGAAATCGGCGCATTTGCTCTAATTCCACCACCCACCGTCGTTGCAGTCGCTGGATTTCTCGTTCCACTTGAATCATCGGTGTGGGTTCGCTACTACCTACAGCTTCATCTACGGCTAACGGGTCGGGTATTTGCTCATTTAAATTCACCACAACTCAAACTCCTCCCTCATTGCGTCATAGTCAAATACCCTCACATCAGGCACTTCGATCGCCGGATTCTCCTCCTCTTCTACTTCAATTGCTGCTGTTATGGAGGCTGGCTTGATGACTGGCTCGGCAGCAACAGTCGGCTTCTTCCCCAGGCGCAATCGCCCCCGCCGCCTCTGCTCTTCGACCTCCTGATCACGCGCTCGCACCTCATTCAAGATTGAAGCATTGCTCAACGATCGCCCTGCTTGCCTCAACCGCCGACTCATCGCCTGCGCTTCCGCATACGATAAACTTTCCGTCTCTAATCCACTCGCATGGGCACGACTGAGAAAGATATCTTTACCTCCCTCTTCTCGGTAAATCAGGATGCTCGTAATGTCCCGAGGGTTATAGCGCAAGACCACCCAACTGCCGATATACCCCTCTAAATACTCGCCTCGATAGCTCAAGTTGGCAAACTGGATATACCCGCCTCGATACACCACTCGCCGATCTCGCCGCATTAGACAAATATCTAACTCTCGTTCGCTCAATAACGCCAGTTGCACCAGACTGCCTGATTCCCATCGCCCTAGTCGAGTCTGATCTCCAATTCGCGCATCAATGCACTGGTTATATCGCTCCACCAGGTAGCGCACAATGTATTTCTCAAGTTGGATTAACGTCAAACTCGCACTGCTTTCAGCTTGCTTCGGTCGTCGCTTCGCACTGTTGCCCGTGTATCCCGGTAACGTCGCAAACAACTCACTGTTCAGTGTCCCAAACGGGCGTTCGACAATGCCTCCTTCCGCTGGATACCGTCGCTGACATAACACGATCTTTAACTCACTCGCCACTTGCTCTAAATGCTTCGATTTGAAGTCTTTTCCCCCATCGGTGTACAAGTAACGGGGCACTCCATAGGTGCCCCACACTTGAGTCAGCTCATATGAGGAACTATATTGCTTCGGTAAAATCGCATGGCGCAACGCTAAACACACCACCACTGCACTCGGCGATTCCATCCCTAAATGCATCCCCACGATGCACCGCGAATACGTATCGATGACCGTCGTTAGCCACGGTCGCCCTAAGACCTCACCCACTTGATCCACCACTAATAAATCCACTCGCGTGTGATCACATTGCCACACCTGGTTACTCTCTTTTACCTCTACTTCTAGCCCCTCGCGGGTTTTTAGGATTAAGCTCTCTCCTTGCCACCCGATCGAGCGCGTTCTTTGTCGTTGTTGCTGAGCCTCTATCTCACTCGCTAAGATCCGATACACACTGATTCGGCTCGGTGCATTACTCTCTCCCCTCTCGATCGCCCGCGCCGCCACTCGCAACGCTACCTGCGCTCGACGCATCCGCCTGCCACCTCGATTCCCCGCTCGGTACGTTTGAACAATATATGCCGTCCACTCTTCATCGATCCGTCGTACCCCAACATCGACTCGCTCTTTTCGCTCTATCCCCCTCACCCCATCCGTTTCCCACTTTCGCATCAGCCGCTGCACTTGCCGCACGCTCACCTTCAATGCCTTCGCAACCTCCCCCTGGCGCTCTACATACTCCTTTCGATCCACCGCTTTCCCTAGCCACTCCAGCGCCCGCACTCGTTCCACTGTCTCCGCGCTGGGCACTCCTCTCACCTCTGACTCCTCAGTAATTCCTCCTTTTTCTTCTCTCTTTTCCTCCCCTTCTGGCTTCCCTTTCCTCATCCATCTCTGTCCTTTTGTCTCACGACATTTTTCTTGATACTAACAGATTTTACTCTACTCCTTTTCTTCCTCTTCTACCAATACCCTTTACCTTCCTTATCTCCTTGAAATATGTCTTAAATCCCGTCATTTATTCTGATACTTCTACCCCCGAAATTTACGTCATCTATTTTGACACTACAAATCTTCTCTCCTTAACCTGTACTACTCTTGACCGGAAGCTACGCCACGTAAGCTTTCTAGCTCCTAAAATGCCGCGACACTTATCTTGGTACAACGACATTTACTGTGATACTCGACAGCAACGACTATGCCCTGATGGTGGGGATGCTCAAGAGCAAAACATTTGTCAGGCTGATGGACTGGCAAGCGGCACAAGCACAAAGTCAGCTTCAGGAAACGGGACAAATTACCGCAATGATCCTCGACAACGCCTCTGTTCACAAGAGCCGCTTGACCACTGCGGCAAGCGAGCGTTGGCAAGTTCAAGGATTGTGGCTATTCTTCTTACCGCCTTACAGTCCGCAGATGAATCGGATTGAGATGAATGGCTACACCTCAAACGAGATGAGTTAGCCAGTCAGGTCTTTGAGGATGAGGTCGATTTAGCTGATGCGATTATGACTGGCATTGAGACTAGAGGGAAACAAGGAGAGTATCCAGTTGAGCGTTTTAGGTTTAATTAGGTTGAACTACTTACTCCAAATCTATTGAGATGCTTAAGCATTCCATCCGATTGTTGATCCATTACCTCAAGTTCACGGATGTCCCTGTTCCTGCCTAATTCATCTTGCTTTTTACCAACGCCAGACTTCTGCTTCAAAGCGTGAATCACTGAAATTAAAAGTGCAGTTGTGTAGGTCAAACCTAGAGCAGAACTGGTGTGGGATGTAGCACTTCTCTTTTTCCTTTTTGCACCAAGGTTAACAGTTCTGGTGTCGGGGACTTTGCACCTTATAGAAAATGTTTGACATAGCTTAAGCTCATATTTGTTAGATAGTGAAGGTGATCGGAACGGTCTCAAAGTTGGTCATGTCGCCACCTATCTCTATCGGTCTATCGTAACGATGATCACCTTCTCCAACTTCATCATCGTGGCTCCGGTGGTAGATGAAGTCCAATTGATATGAGCCATTGGACCAGATAGCATTACTTTCAAGGAAGATGAGCATCTGGCTGCTATCCGCGTCATGGAATATTTCAACTCCCGAACCCAAGCTTGACGTTAGGCTTATTTTTGTGCGTCCTACATGGTCGTCCTGAAGGTTGCCGTTTGCGTCTCGAACATCTTGCCAAAGATCAAGGCTTTCCGGACTGCGTAACCACAATCCGAACACTTTGCCATTGTCATTGCGAAGCAGGTAAAGCTCGACGTGAGGTGCGAATGGCAAATAATAGAGGTCTTGCGCCACTGCTTCGGTCAGAGATCGGAAGGCGGCATCGTGATTGGCGCGGGCTTCTCGCAAAGCTAGCTTACGTTCTTCCAGCCTCTTACGATCCAGCGTTTCAAAGCGATAGTCGATCTGGGCACGGTGCCACGCCCAAGAATTGTGAGCCAGTTGTTGCGCCGCTTGAAGAGCAGTTTGTTTTGCCTGATTAGCAGGCGTTGTAGCTGTGATGCCGATAGGAGCGTAAGCCTCTCCCGATTTCACCAACTCGCGGAATCCGGCAAAAGCTGAGGTTGTGAAGCTGACCCTTTGCAGCACGGCGTCTCGTACACTCATCCGACGAAACTCTGGTCCGCTACTGGCGGCATACAAACCAACCTGACCTTGCATGGACGGCAGCAGGTCGCCCCGTTGGAGGGCTTGTCGGTACTCTGCATCCAACGATTCGTTCTCAAAAAATAGCAGTGTGCCGGAGGGGCGGGTTTGGTTGGTCCAGTCTCGCACCACTTGATATAGCCTTCCTTCAATGAGCAAATTGTCAAACAGCCACACGCGGATGCGATTGGACACCAGCGAAACGCGAAGACGATGCCATAGAGCGGGATCCGGGTTCAAAGGTGGAGAGCGTAGGGACTTGATGATAAGCGAACTACTATCAGCCAGATCACCTTGTAGAGCATCTATACGCAGAGAGAATGCGTCAGATCTGCTCCGCGACAACGAAATTCGGCAGGCACTCCAGACGGGGTTGCTCGCCTGTTTCAAGGTGGAAACCGCTCGTACCAGCACACCACCAGCACGATTATTTGTCAGTTTGAGTTCTACTACTAACTCCAGGTCGGTCCAGTTCGAATTCCCGGTCGTGATGTGGGCAGGGCTATCCTCTTGGCGAGTGAGAACACCAGCCTGAGTAGTCCAGCCGGTGACATTTGGTTTCCAGGTTTCGCCGGATAAACTCGTGAAGTCATCCTGAAATAACAACGTGCCTCCCTCGCCGCCGCTGACTAGCAGTTCATAGCGGGCGTTGGGATTCAAATCAGCACTGACGCGGTTCAATCTCAGAAGGTCATCGGTTTCTACGGCAGCATTCGTAAGTCCCACGTCAGGTCGGTGTTCGCGCCACAGTTGCTCTTCGTGCAATAGGCTGGCGCTGCCTGCCTTACTCCATGCTGTTGTATAACCGCTGATCAGGCGTCCTTCGGCGCTCCGGATCAGCATTTCCAGCGTATGTGGTGGGTGAGCATACATTTCCTTCATGTTTGGCCGCAGGAAACGAATGGCAAAACTGTCTTCGCAAAACACGCGCGTGGACTGGTGTCGCGGATTGGACCATTTGATGTAGCGCTCTAGGCTTGTGGGCGGCCCTTCGGTCTGGAAAAAAGCAACATGCTGATAGTCTTTATCTGCATCGTTGAAACCTAGCTGCTCCAAAATAAGACCATAAAGTGGGTCATTGAGAACAACTAGTCCTGCAACTTTCGTCTCAATTTCGAGCCGATAGTAACTACCCGGTTGCAGGAGGTTCTGCGGCTCTGCATCCCCCCCGAGATTTGTTTTGCACTGTGCAGCAGCACGGACGGTGCGTTCCCTTTCTGCTGAAGTCAGGTAACAGATCTCCGCGATCGCAAAATTGCCTAGCCGGGACATCCTCAGGCAGTCAACGCCCTCTTCGGTGGTGATGATCCATGTGTCCTGGTTCACACTGACATCGCGAGCTACTAAGTACCGACAGGCGGTGAAATCAGGGGCAATCCCTTTCGTTCGCGCCTCTTCTGTAACCTCCAGCAGCTCCGAGGAACTGTGTGCAGCTCGACGGGTATCCAAGGTTGAGTTTGTGTGCGCGATTGTGGGTATCTTGCAGAACCGGATTTGGATCTGGCGTACCGGCTGGGGGAAGCGAAGTTCCAGGTACCCCTGAACAAATAGGCATGATCGCACATCTAAGTCGGGTCTTGGTCCGGGTGGGCGCTCAATCTGCACAGATGCCCCGCCGAAGAATTTGAAGCGTAGCCCCCGATGCTCCCAGACCACATCGCGCTTAACTGTAATTCCGGCTTGTCCGGCAAAGTTAACACAGACCCGCTGAGGCTCTGTATTGGCGCATTCCATGAGATTGGGGTGGAGATCCAGAAGTTGCTCGGCGTGGGAGCTGACGGACTGTTGTTGAACCCGCGCTGAAGTGTCAAACGGCAGTCTATAAGCAGAGCCCAGTGTCTGGGCAGCATGAAGCAGGGGGTTGTTGGTCCAGAGGTGCAGTTGCCGTGTGGGTGGTTGGTCGGGTCCCTGGGGATCTGCTTCGGCCATCCACACCCCTGGCAACAGGTCCATACCACTATTAGTATCAGTCGTTAGTGAGGATGCAATTGGCTTCCAACCGTCGAGACTATTCGGCCACGGCTCACCTTTGCGATGCTCGTAGAGGCGCACTGCCGTCAGCGTGGGGGTGAATTGCATTAGGCCAACGTTGTAGGTTTTGGCAGTGCCGTTGGGGTGCCGTGCAAAGGCCGGTTGGGGTTCCTCGGCATCTGGCAATCGGTCCTCGTCATTCATCTCGTGGTTGAAGGATAGAACCGGGCGAGTATCGATCGGTGCTACGGGTGAATTCTCTGCTTCCCGCCTCCAGACACTCTGATTCTCAACTGCTTCTCGTTTATGGATTGGCAGCGCGCCGCCACCTGGTACGAAGGGGCTGTCGGCAGTGACCGCTACTAGCGGAGGAGTGATCTCGGGCGGTTCTGGTGCCTCCCAGCTAAATTGCAATGTCTCCTCGAAAGGATCAAAGGGTGGGGGCAACTCGACGCTCACAATTACTTCTGCATCAACCTTTAAGGGCTTGGGGCCTTCGGACTTTACGCTACCAGCAGCAGCCAACTGCAATCCAAAATCAAAGACCTTCAGTTCAATGTTGGCTGATAGATTCACTTCTCCTGAGAACTGTTCAGGCAGAACTGTAACGTTCCCACGCCCTTCCAGTACAGCATCTAGAGTAATTGTGACGGGATCAAAGTTGATAGCTGGCGGCTTAAAGCCTATGAAAACGCCCATGCGCGATCGCAGGGTTTGACTGCCAATCATGTCCACCATTAGATAGGCATCTGCCTTGAAGAGAAAGGCATCTTTGAACTTGAGTACGTTTGCTTGTATGCGGCGATCGCTAGGCTCGTCTTGACCCAAATACATGTGCCAGTTGGTGAGATCGTTAAAGTCGAAGAAGGCTTCTAACATGCCGTAGGCATCTAGCATGTCTTCGATCAGCACGGCCTCGGCTTCGATATTGAACTGGATGGTCTCTTCTTTGCCATCGATCACCGCCAGGGCACGCAGTGGTGGTTCTGCTGGGGTCAAGCCGTCGAAGATCAGCGCTCGGCCTTCGATGATCAGGATGGGGCCGGGAATGGCTAACACCAGCAGCCCGCGTACCCCTTTGATGTAGCCATCCACCGTGGTGATAGTAAGACCCATGCCCAATGCCAGGGCATTTCGCTCATCCTTCCACTTGCTCGTTTGATCGGCACCTGGCCGATCGCGTTTATACCAGTCGTAATACCAGTTTTGGTCTGCTGTTCGGTTGGGCGAAACGTTGAGGCCAAATAGACCTTGTACACCTTTTAAGGCTAAGCCAGATTGAGCAAGCGGTATCCCGGCAGGAAATTCGACACCGAAGGTTAAGAGTAAGAAGGGGTAGGGCGGGGCCTCAAAATTTATCCCCACCATGAGCCCGGCTTCGATCGCCAGTCCGGTTGCAGGAACCCGCAAGGCCATGTCGCCGCGAAAACCGACTACTTGAGCACTTTTAATAAACCCTAGAGAGCCTTCAAACTCGATGGCTCCAGGCACGCCATAGAAGAGATGGACACCATCGAATTTGACTTCTAGCTCGCTGGCAATGGCAAGCGCCCTATCTAGTGTTGCCGGTTCGTCGTTCGCGAGTTGCGCAAACAGCGTCCGAGGCCAGGTGAGCCGGAAGCCCTCGACGCCGAGGCCCACTGGAATCTGCTCGATCAGGCGCAGGCTCCCGGAGAGGTCGATCCAGAGCTTGTCGTCGGTCTCTTGGTAGCCGAGTCCAATTCTGCTTAGCTCGAGGGGGAAGCCCCACAGATCGAGCGTCTGTAGCTCCGTCATGTCGAGCCAGGCTTCATCAATGCGGAACTTGCCTGTGGTGTCGATGTAGAGGTCTTTAATATCGAGGCGCGGCCACTTTAGCCCATCGCTGGACATGAGTAGTGGCTCAAGGCTGCCGCTGATCTGGATAGAACTTGTATTGCTATCAACTGACAACGACTTGATGTTCAGCGCAAGTAACTCTTCTTTGGTCAGGGTGATGCCATCTGCGCTGACACCAAGCAAGGTGGCAGTAAAGTCACCTGTCGGCAGGACATTGAGGCGTACTGTCACTGGTTCTTCGAAATAAGGAATGATCAGCGAGGCAGTGATATCGCAATTGGTTAGTTGGTTATGGTCAAACGACAGAGCAAAATGATGCAGTCCTCCGGGAATGCCGAATATTTGCGCTGATTCAGGATTTCCACCTGACGCAGGAAAGTACTCGAATGAGCGATTCGCTTCGTTGTAATGGAGGTCGAATTCTAGGCTTACAGAACCGCTGAAACCCGTTCCGCTAAGACTTGAATTTTCTAAAATAACCCTACCGCCTGGGATGGGTAGGTCGTCAGGCAAGACTATTTCAACCCGGTCGAAGTTGACTTGTGGCGCGGCGGCGAACAAATCGAATTCACAATGCGCAGCAGTAATGATGATTCCTGTCTCGCCGATCATTGCTGCGTCAGAGAGATCAGAACGGAGTCCGCCAAGAACTTCGATCTGACCATCCTGATTGCTTTGGATTGTGGCGCTCGCTACCTGGACAGTTACGGCGTCCCGCGTTGTATCCGGTTCATAGCGTGGTTGCCCTCTTGCTTGAAGTACTAACTGCATGGGCTTGAAAATACCAGGGGCAAAACGCAAGCCAAGCCCAAGAGTCAATCGAGCTTCCACCATCTCTTCCGAGGCAATCACATCAACATCAACTGAGCCTGGGACAAGTACCAGCAGCATCCCATCCAATGCCGGTATCGGCATCGCTACCTCACCAAGCATGTAGGCGCTTATAGTCAAATGAATCTGGTCGGGCTGATATGTAATCTCGTTCGCGCTATATTGATCGAGTGAAATAGTAGCCAACGGATTAACCTCTGATGGATCCGGTATCCGGTCACTACTCATGTCGTAAGGTGGGGGATCATTATTGGGACCTTCTACGGCGGTCACCTCATCCTCAGTCGGTACTATAGATGGGTCAACTATGATACTGGAATCGCTGGTGAGTTCAAACTGAATATCACTTACGGCGAGCTGGTTCAGCAGGTTAGAAAATGAATCGCTAAGTTGTGTGAGCGACTCGGGCAGTGGAAGCAATTCGTCAAGTAAGAACATATTTGCACTCATACATCTTTCCATCTGATGACCGCATTGAGATCATTCCATCCAACTGTGGTGAAAGGATCTTTACCAGGACATAACTCGATAAGGGCAAGCTGATTGTTAGCACTCTCGTCATCTACGTCTTCCCCATCAATAACTCTGGGTCCATTTGGCCATAGCGCAAAGAACCAGGTTTCGTTCTCAACTGCTCCTCCTCCCCAAGCCTCATAAGACTTCACTTTTACTGATTGGAGGAGCAATTCTTTCTTATTGTTGGTCATCATCTTCTCTTCCCACTGCAGCGAACGGAATACGACGCCGTTGTGCTCTAGAGCTTTACCGAGAACCTGCTTAATAACTGCAACGTGTCCAGCCGATCCCACCAGACCATCATAGCCGCCCGGCAATCTTCCGTTACGTTGTTTAGCGAGAATGAAACAGCGGCCCTCCGCGTCCATCATTTTATTAATGAAATCGACGCATTCTTTGAAAGTAGCATTTGCAGAGATGATATTTAGATCCCATTTTCTTCCCCAAGGTTTCTGCCCTGTTTTAAGAGTGAAAGGGTTTTTTGGCGTCCCAACTTTTAATCCGCGCTGCGCCAGGTAAGTTGCGTTGACATATTGGTTATTGCCATTGACGTCCCACACGGGAACCCGAAATCCCGAACGTATGCAAATATCTTCTACAAACATGTTGCACTTGTGTGCGTCTTTGTAGCCTTCTCTCCGAAAATTGCTGTCTTCATTACATAGATCGTCCTCATCTAGCTTATGGCTGGTTCCCCAATTAGTCTTGGTCGAGGCAGGGTCTATTTCGCGTTCAGCCTCCCATATCACTCGCGCGTGAGTACGTAATGGCGGGCGAAGGAGCATCCGTTTTGAAATTGGCCGAATAATCTCGGCTTTACCCAAGTCATCCATATTTTTCATCAAAGGATGATTAACCGCTTCCTCAGAGTCATTGCCGAATAGCAAATAAAATAACTCGCGGGTATTCATCGGATTCCCATCAGCGTACTGACAACGCAGGCGCAGCAAGCGTCTATTGATATCTGTAGGGTCGGGAGCGACCTGCCCTATACACGCCCCTGCATATGCAGCGACTGATTGAGTGCCGTTGAAAAAATCGTCCGAAAAAGTATCCCTCTGTGCTTGGGTTAACTGTTGCGGCAAAGCCAGTCCATGCTTTTCGGCCAGGGATTCCTCTCCTGGCGGCGGCGGTTCTATCAAAGTGCCTATGAGGAACTGAAGGTGGTTTAGGTCGACATTTTCATAAAACACAAATTTGGGTATGCAGTCCGCTTCTATCCAACGATCAAACCAGGGAGTCTCGACCAGATTCACACCAGCTAATTTGCCGAGCTTTTCCTTGAGAATTTTGCCAAGAAGCATGGTCATTTCCAGGGTAAGGCTGTGAGCAGCGTTATTAGCTCCTCTTTTGAACGTAAGTTTGCCTCGGCCAATCGCGTGCAACCGTATGGCGGGGTGAGGCAGGCTTCCATCTTGCGTGAAGCCACTGGCTGGAGGGCTGATGCGAATGGTCAGAGTAGGCATATCCGGCAAGCGGTCATCTTCGATATCAAACAGACTTGCGGGGGCGAGGTTGTTGATTCCGTCCCAGTTGTTCAATGTCCCATCAGACAAAACTGCTGTTTCGCTGGCCAACGGCAGACAGAACTCACGCTTGCCGTGATCGGGAGGTTCGAAAGCATCAACGAGATTGGATGGCATGATATTCCTCGGATTCCAAAGCTAGATCATGGTGCAAGCTTTGCCACCAGCACCATATCGGAAGGCTCACTCTGGCGACTGTCAGCAGTGCTGATTAAAACCCTGTAAGTCCAATCTCGCGCCGGGTCTGCGGTCGGATCAATTAGCTCCGTTTCCGCATCGCTCAAAAACCATTCCTGCCAGCCGCGAGTACCATTGACCGGAGGATTACTCCATGGAGAGGCGTCGCCGGCCCTGCGCTGAACCAGAAAACGAGCTGTTTCGACGGGCATCTGTGCGATTAACCGTACGCGCGCAAATGAAGAGGCTCGTGTCAAGCCCACTCCATTTGCATTGACCCATTCAGCACCTGTAATGATGGGGGCAGCAGGAACAGAAAGGTCGATGACTGTGATTTTGGCTGAGCCTGTGGGCGGACCAACAACGGCAATCTCTCGAAATAGCTGTGACGACGCTTCTGGAGCGGCACGTAAGTTCCTCTCAGCAGCAACACGATAACCATACCTCGCCCCTCCCGAAAGTCCCTCGTCCGTCCAGGTTTGCACCGAAGGATCTCCATCAATCACCCTTTGCCCGACGATCACCTTCAATGGCGCATTCGAGTCGACGGACAAAAGGCCTGTCAGCGCCGTCACTGTCACTGATGTAGTGCCGTCATCTTTATTCTTAGTGTTGAAAATGAGGTGACTTGCTACTGAATCAAGTAGATTGGGAGCATCCATCCCTCTTGCTAATTCCTGAACCACAATTTGAGCAACGATTTGTGTGGCAATCTCGTTAGAATTCAGCCCGGATGCCACTGTAAACTCTAGCGGCTGTGGGAGTGTAAGACTTCCGCTGATCGCAATCAAGCGCCTCGGCTGCAAATCATTCAGTTTAAGTTCCGCAAAAACATTAGAGCTGAGCGCATTAAAGTCACTCTCTGACTCCTCGGCGCGGTAGACACGGTAGCCAGTAACCTGGGGATCTTGTGAGGGTAACCACATTAACGTTGCACTGCGATCGCCGGGGAAAACCTGAAATTCGCGTGGTGCATCCGGTGGTGTGGTGTCCACCTGATAGAAAGGAACACTCACCTCTGACCAGTCCGATCGATTCTCAGCCGTGTCCACCGCTCGCACACGATAGAAGAAACGATTACGCCCAATACCGGGAATCTCATCTCTGAAGCTTGTTTCCCTGAGAGGTACGCCCGTGTCTGGATCAGTGGCATTCGGAATAGGCACACCCGTAACCAGGCTAAAGGCATCTGGGTTATCTTTGGCAAGCTGCCTCAGGTCAACGATACCATCACGCACCGCCGCATCATAGTCGGGTAACCTTTCGATCTCAGCGGCTCCATTGGTTGGCACAGGTAGCCCTGCGTTCGCAGCGTTTCCGTTGGTTGGCACGTTCTTAGCCATCGGTCGTAGCATGAGTTGCACCGTGCCCGCATCTCCTGCCGCGATCGTCGTGATCTGGAAAAACCCTCCATTCTGCGCCAGCCGACCGCCTCGAAAGGCAGCAGGTTCAGCCCCACCAAGGTTAGCCGTCAGCACAACACGGTAAAGCCCTCGTGTCTCGTCGAACGGCTCGCCGGACAGCATACCGCTCACCGATAGAGCAGTTCCCAAGGACGGCCCGCCCAATAGCCAGTTGCGCCGATGTGTGGTCAAAATGGTGTTATCCAATACCCGTGCAACTTCGTAGCGCAAACCCTCAGTGGAACCCAACTCTCCAGCATCCCATGCCAAGCACAGCGTCGCTCTACCCTGGCGATCGGGCGGTGTGGCGTAGCCACCAGACTCGGCAGCGGCATCTTGACCACAGGGATAGGGTCGGCTAGGCGCACCAGTAGGCGGCGGCTTGACAGCCATAACCTGCGCTGGCGATGACAGCGGCCCCTCGTTTGCGCGCACGTCGTCGGTAGTGACCGCAAGATAGAGGTTTTGGCTACTCTGACCCACAGCCATTGGCAGATCGATCGTCGTAGCTGAGTCGGTGTTTTCACGGGTGATAGGGAGCCTGACGTTGAGTTCCTGCCGATAGGGTGCGTAGTAGCGACAGCGCGTAGTGTTGGGTTGCAAAGCCGCCTGGGCGGCAGGCGACAGACTCACCAGCAGGTTAAAGCCGTTGGCAACCGTTCCGATATTCGAGACAATACGACCCACATAGGTAACCAACTGCCCGTTCTGAGTAATGTCGAAGGCGATTTCTCCACCCAGCACCTTGGCTACTTCATCCGGCACAGCGCCCTGGATGGTTAAAGCCTGCAAGAGCGGCGGGGTGATTTGGGCTGTTCTGTCCAGCCAACTATTTAAATTGTTAGGCAGCGCCCCAACTGCCCTGAGTTCCAAACGCAAGCCAGCCGAATCTTCCTGCGCTTGCAGAATGTTGTGCTTCTGCCCTTCGATGGTCACAATGCCACCGAGCAGGTGAGTGGTTCCAGCCGGGCTACTCTGGGCAGGCAGGGTGACAGCCAGTCTGTTACTGGGTAAGAGCTCGATCTGCTGGATGGTTGCTGAGAACGGTTGGAACGGTCGAGCCGGGCTTAGGGTGAGTGTTGCTCCAATGCTGATGTTTGTTCCAGGCGGCAAGCCGAGTCGCGCCGGAGATTCCGCACCGCTGGTGCTATAGAGAATCGGATGGGTTTGCCCTTCAACTTGCAGCGTTCCACCAGCAAAGAGGTCGGTTTCCAGCAGCCTGCGATCCAGTTCTACCTCAACGATGGGCGGCGGTTCGTCCAATTGGGTTGGCCTATGGCTGACCGGCATCAAGGCGAGTTGATCTTGGCGTGGGGTCAATGTCTCGACTTTGGCAGCACGAGCCTGAAAAGGTGCCGTGCTTTGCAACAAACCTTGCAGCGGCTGGCGAACGGGGATAGTGAAATCCAGCTGTTTCCAGTTAGTTCGCAGGCGGGGGTCAGAGATTAGCCGATACGAACCGTTTACAAATGAGTGCTCACTGGGAGCCAATTGCAGTTGATCAGGAGCCAGTTGCAGTTCATCAGACGATAGGAGCTTGGCGACCTGATAATGATGGCGCTGAATGGCTGGTAAAGGGGTATCGGTGCCGCTTTCGCGAGATAACTTTCCACCCAAAAATGTGCCGAGATCGAGTGGGTCACCACCTAGCAGGCGCACTGTGTGGATCTTCAGATTATCTTCCAGCGCTTGGCTCGAAACACGCTGAACAGTCACCGATCTGCTGACGAACATACTCTCCGGTCGCCAATAGACGCGAAACGTTTTAGCATCCGGTGCCTGGCGATGCTGGGCGTCCCCATATTCAAACTGTAGTGTGAGCGTTGCTGCTTCCGTAGTCTCATTCGGTTGCTTTGGCGATCGCCAGGGATAGCCGGGTTGCATCAGGTTTGCGCGCAGGCGCACCGGTGGCGGTGGGGCCTCCAGATCTTTCACTGCGATCTCCTTGGACTCGATGGATTGACCGACCTGTCCAAAGAGGTCAATGCCCCGCAGTCTATAGCTATGTTGACCCAGAGAGACGGCGGTATCGATAAACAGGGCTGTGCCATCGTTTGCCCAGGATTGAGCTGGCACCAAAACAGGCTGATTTTTGGTCAGGAACGTTTCGCGCCCGCTGCCAGGATCGCGCCACAGGTCAAAGAGAATGGGCTGCACTGCGCCCTGACCTTCTTTCGGGCGCGGCCAGCGCAGTCCAACCCGTCCGAGCGGAGTCTTATCCCGCCAACGCAGACCCGGCAGTTGATCGCCCTTCAACAGCTTGTCGACGGAGGGCGGCCTGTCGATGAAGGGTAGTGCGGACTCTTTTGCCCCCAGACCAAACACCAATCCGCAGCCCACCCTAGCGCCCCGCCACTGACCTTCTACCTTATAGTCGTAGGATATGCCGACTTCAGGACTATCAGACCCGCCATATTTGTCAACCCAGTAGAGACTCAGAAAGCGAGCGATGTTGGGATCCAGAGCAGCCAGTAGAAGCATTGCCTGGGGTCGGATAGATTGTAGTGGACTGTTAGCGTCTAACGCCGGTAGTCGAAGCTGGTCAGGGCTATCGCCAGGGTTAATAAAAGCAGTATCAGTCCGGTTTTGGAGCAGCGTGAGCCATTTGATTAACGCCTCCAACTCTGGCTTGTAGCGCTGAGTAGCCTGGTCGCGGTCACGTGCGTAGCGGTTCTGCAGTCCGGCTTCCAGTCGAGCTACCCCTTGATCGACGGAGTTAATCAGAGGCAGGTTGGCGATCGGCTGTCCCCAGCTTCGGTCTCCGCAGGCTGCTTTCATGCTGACGTAACAGATGGCATCCAACGTTTGAAAGTTGAGCGGGATCGTGACTCGCGTGATATGAGGAGATGTCACCTCAAGAACGCCGCTGTTACTGGTCAATGTCAGCGAAGTTGCGACCAACTGAAGACCAGCATAAGCGCGCAGTTGCAAGGGTCCCTGTACACCCCCTGCCTCAATACTGACAAAGGCCATGGGGTCGGTAAAGCGCAACTCCAGCAACTTAGGACTGGGCAGGTTAACTGTGAGTTCATTGCTACTCCCCTGGATCTGGACGGTGCTGGGATAGTGAAAGGACACACCCTCCAGGTTCGAACCGTTAGCAAGTAACTGACCCGTTGGCACCGCATTTTTTGTGAGGTCGAGGCACTGACTGGGCTTTAAGCTGTTGCTAAGGCGACGGTAAATGACAAACCCTTTGGCGGGGAACCCAAGCTGTTCCGGAAAAGACCAGCGCAGATGGTGCCCAAGTGGATCGATCGAGTCCTCTCGCGGTCGAATTCCAGTTACAGCTATATGTTCAGTTGCCATTCAGGATACCTGCCACTGCATTTGAATTAGCAGAAACTCTACGCTAGTCTTTGATCGTCTACCAATGATCTTTCATCACTATGTCAAAGCCATGTTTGATTTCTTGAGTGAGTTGATGAACTACGATACAAAACGTAAGAATTTTGCTTAAAGCAGCGAGGGAGCGATCGTCAAATAATTTATGTGAGATCCCTCGTACTCTCGTAATTTTTTTGCTAGAAAAGCTTTCGATTAACCCTTCAGGTAGGGTTCATTTCATTTGTGGATTCAGTTAAATCTCAAACCAGAAGAATGCAGCCTATGCCCGACATCACCTGCTGTTGCCTTTGAGGATAGAAGAGTCGCCTGATTGCGGTCGGGTACGTGCCAAGAGTTAAGCACTGTTTGCGAATGCCCCAGCTAAGAATTAGAGAGTTGGGTTTCACTGACACGTCCACTTGAGCAACGGACTCTGCTGCTCTCCCCACTAGCGGAGGAATCTGAGCCAGCGACCTTTCACAATGCCGCTTTCAGGCCAGGACAGCAAACACGTCAGTAATAGGTTCGATCTGAAGTCCAGCATCGACTCGAACCCGGTAGGTACCAGCAGCTAGCAGTGAAAGCTCCAACCTCTGCCATCCCTCGGTGTCCAATATCATCTCAAACTCACATTCGACATCTGCCCCTGTTTCGATATTTACCAGCGCTGCATGCATGGGATCAATCACCGCTTCGCAACGTGCGAGAGCCTGAAACGGCTCACCTACGGAGAACATGTCAGCCATTTTTAGGGAGATAGCCTCTGTCCCGGAAGCCATAATCTCACTGATGTCAACATCTTCGAGTGCTGACCCGACCTGCACGCGCACGGGTTTGAAATTCTGCAATCCTGCGTGCGGGCACGCTACGAACGTCTCGACCTTCATTTTACTGAGTTCGATAGGAGCTGCCGAGAATCGCGGCACCGTGCCGTCGCCTCCCAGCATGGTTTGTCCTTTATAAGTCTCTATCGGCTTTATGCCGTCGTTCGTCAGGAGCGCGCTGAGAAACGTCGGTTGGTAGGTTCCGACCACAGGCAGCAACTTGTAGCAGGAAGATTGATACACGGCATCTTTAGAATTCTCTTCAACAGCACGCCTGATCTCCCTGTGAAACTCGATACCGCCATAAGTTGCCACGACGGGTGTTCTTTGCAGATCAGGGGGAGTTCATTACAGAGGATTACGAGGAAATTATGAATAAGGTCAGCTGCTTGAGCTTGGTCTCTAATGCGATCCTCTACTGGAACACCATCAAGATCAATGACATCGTCGAGAGTCTCAGGGCATACGGGGAGAGTATTACGAACGAAACGCTCTCTCACATCTCGCTGCTGCCCTTCAGGCATGTGGTACCTGATGGGACGTATTTTATTGATGATCTATAGCTAAAAACTATGCGGAATAAGGCTTTCAGACGAAACCGTAACTTTCTGTTCAAATGCGCCCGCTAGTCCAAAATGCGCTCTAGGTTCAGTATAGGTAGAACACTGGGTGACTGCTGGTTATTATCCTCTATTTCCCAACAAGTCTAATGTCGGAGGAATCCGAGCCAGAGACCACACATGCAACGTTGCTTTCAGTCTAAGACTCCAAACACATCAGTAATGGGTTCGGCCTCATCGCCAGCATCGATTCGAATCCGGTATGTGCCAGCGGCTAGCGGTGAAAGCTCCAATCTCTGCCATCCTTCTGTGTCCACAGCCATCTCGAACGCACATTCGACCTTCCTCTCTGTTTCAATATTGATTAACGTTGCTTGCATAGGATCGATTGCCGTTCCGCAATAGGCGAGAGCCTGAAACGGCTCGCTTGAGGAGAACACGTCAGCCATCTTTAGCGAAATAGCCTCTGCGCCGTCACCCATAAACTCACCAATATCTATATCACTAAGCACTGACCTGATCTGCACGCGCACGGAGCCGAAATTCTGCAATCCCGCGTGCGGACATGCTACGAACGTTTCAAATCTCGCGTTACTAAGTTCGATAGGAGTTGCCGAGAATCGTGGTACTGTGCCATCGCCCCCTAGCATAGGCTTACCTTGGTAGGTTTCTATCGGACTAATGCCATCAGTGGTGAGAAGCGCACTCAGAAAAGTTGGCTGGTCAGTTCCGACTACAGGCAACAAATGGTAACGGGAGGACTGATACAGGGCGTTTTTAAAATTCGCTTCGACAGCTCGCTCGATCTCCCGATGAAACTCGATACCAGTGTGGGCGCGCTCCATATCCAGTTCGCCAAGTTCCGTCAGTTCCTCGATGTGCTTGAGGTCTTCCTCTGTCGACCCCACACACGCATAAATGGGCAACAACTGGTAGACGGAGGGACATGACCTCACAAATTTCGTCAGGTCGAGCAGGGTGACGGGGCCAAGCCTTTTGCTGAGACCGTTGACGAGGACGTCGAGAGCCTTGACGGAGCCTCGATGCGGTGTTCCCAGCGTGATCAGCATCTTTGTATCTCGCCAACCTTCGAGGACTTCAAGAAAATAGCGAGCTACCAATCCGCCCATTGAATGCCCAATAAGGATGAGCCGCGCGTTTGGGTGGCGCCCTCGCCACGACTCCAACCACTTCTTCACTTCTGACGCCAAGTATTGAGCCGAGATTCTATTGTCGAGTCGCCAGTCGTAAGGGAACTCAAAGAAATTCTCGCCGGGCACGACCTCGAAATTAGAGCGGATAAATTCAGTGAGGCCAGAGTAGCCGTCAATCTTCCAAAGGTAGGGAATCATGTGAGCATTAGCCAAGAGATGAGTTGGCTTCACGCGGTCGTTGGTCGAGGCGTCGCTGCTCAATGTCAAATCTTGAATGCTACCACCCAGAGATAAAAGCGCACTACCTATCGTCCCAACGTTTAGGTCCCAGATGGGCTTACCGTCCTTTTCCAAAGCACTCCCTAAGATACCTGGCAGTACGACGAGCACATCTTGCATTGGTGTTTTCATTCAAGTTGCACTCCCGAAGCTATACATAGCCATACAAGGTGAAACCGATCCACAAACCAGGCGATTTGCCTTGTGCAAGAAGATGTTTCTGTGCACTTTGAAAAGCGAACAAGGGTGAATTGCCTGCGATGCGCTGCCTGTGGTAATGCGTGGTTAGTGCGCAGGCGGTTTTGTCTTCAGCCTTCGGGATGCTTACCAGTACCGACTTTACCCCAGATTCTAGAAAACCAGCCGGGATACCTAAAATTTCATCCGCATCAAGCACAAGATTGCCCACCTTAACGGGCCGATCGCCTACCTTAATGGGTCGATCGTCCACCTCAAAGGGTCGCCAGCCTGTGCTGCAAGCACTCAACACTACTTCATCGAATGCCAACCTAGCGCGCGCCACCTCCGCCGCATCTACTTTGGAATCGTGCAGCAAGAGTCCGGAATTCATTGGTTCGTTGGGTACAATTGTGCCGTGACAGAACACGTGAAGTACATTGCCACGACCTTTGATACTGCCAATCATGTTCCAGAATGCTTTCTCGGTGGCCGCGTCATCCAGTAGGGGGGGAGCCACTGTAATATTGGCTTCCTTGTATATGGAGCTGATATCCTCTATTTGACCACGAATGATGGGCAGATCTTTGATTTCTTTCAGACCCAGGTAGGATGAGACTCCCACCATAACAACTTGTCTCGGTTTGGGAAAGTCCTCTACCGAGGCCAAGGCGCTGAGGTTGGGAAGAATGCCAATGGGCATGTGCTCAAAAAGCCGCCTATCTTTATAAAGCAAACCTCCCCAAGGGACTAAGTGGAGCAGTCCGTGTGGAATAATGACAAGGGAGTTGGCTGTTAGTGCCTGTGACAGAAGTGATGGTGGAATGAGGTGTTCTAACATCACCGGGTCTTCCATCGAAGAAAGGTCGTGATTGAAGTGATTAACCGTGGCTTTCTGAAGGTTCTTTGCATATTTCACTAGGCTGCTAGCAGTTTCCTCTGAGACCGCCAGCCGTTCCGCCGCAACTTTCCCATCGAACAGCAGAACGGCGGTCAGGTTAGGTGGCTCATAGTAAAGAGTGAGGGCAGCCTGAGATCGTTTTGACAAGCCTGCCAGTACTTCCTCAAATTTAAATTCAACAGGCTCTGAGAGGTTGCGCCAGCGTGGATCGCTGATGCGGATGCGTTCGAGGAGATCGGCACGCTTCTTCAACAACTCTTGATGCTGCGATCGACGTTGCAGATTCCATCCCTCTCGGTAGGCTTGATACTCTATTACATCAAGTTGCTGTGTCACCTCATTAAACTGACCCTCAATACCCACACTCGCACTATCCTCCACTGCCGGAATGCTTAATACTGCCGAGAGAGTGCGAGACTTGATGCTCTCTATGAATCGGCAGCAGTCTAGGGGAGCGTCTGCCTTGATCGTCTCTTCGATGGCTTGTGAGTAAAACTCTTTTTTGTCCTTCATGTAGGTGCTGTCGAGGCGATAGCCGAGGGGAGCACGCCGAAGGTTAATTACCGTCTTCAAAGCGCTTCGCAAAGACTCCAAACCCAACTTTTTCTCACCTTGAGCGTTGTGAATTAACGCTTTCAGCCAATAACAACGCCATAGTACATCAGGATCGAAATGACTCTCTGTTAGGTCGGCGATGCTCTCATCAACAAGCCGCAGCGCTTCCCCCGATTCGTTCAGCGCGTGAAGGCACTTTGCCTGAGTCAGCTTCAAAGCACCCAGTTTAGGGCGAAAAGCTCCGCCTTTGAACACATGATCTATTCGCCGTGTTTGCTCAAGTGCTTCACGGAACTGCCCGCGCCCCATTTTGATCGACGCTAGCTGGTACTCAATCGCCTCGCCGGTTCCCAAGCTTTGATATTCTGGGAGAAGCCGATTAAAGCTGCGCTCGGCATCATCCCACTCTTCCAGTGCTTTTGCGATGAGTCCGCGATAAAAAATGACCTCGGTGGCTGCACGCGAGAGGTTTACGGTGCGCTCGGCATCTCCAGCATTCCCGTGTCCCGCATTGATGTTTGAGATCGTAGAGATGAGACTGTCCCACACGTCCTTCTGACTTAGTTGTCTACCCGCTAAAATGGGTTGAATGATTGCCTCGGCGCGTTCAATCTCCTCCTTGGCGCGACGGTTATCTCCAAGCCATTGAAGGATTTCCGCGAGATCGATGGTCACCCGCACCAGAGAGAGCAGGTCGTCTTCCTCTAAAAACACGTCACGCGCGCTCATCAACGCCACGATGGCTTCGTTGAAGCGTCCTTCCATCGTCAGTGCACCCGCGCGTGCACGCTCAGAGTTGGCAGTGCCCTTACGACCTAAGTGGGTGCGGGAGACTGCTAGTGCCTCTTTTCGAAACGCTTCTGCGGCCTTACGGTCACCCATAGATTGCACGATGTCCGCATCTACCATTAGAGCATTAACCAGAGGCTGGGCAATTGAGGAAATTTCGAAGGGGGAGTCTGGAACCTTTGTATTAAAATCCAAGGCAGCTTGCAGGAAGGCACGACTGCTCGTAATGTACTTTTGGTAAGCAGAGTGAGCAGGACCGTAATCACCAGAGGCTTTCGTCGCCTCGGCTCGAAAAAACAGATCGCCTACTTTTTTTTGTAGCTGAGACAGATCGAGCAGCAATTCAAACTTTGCATCCATCATTTCACCTTGCAATTACGCTGGTCTTTAGACGACCTACCTGATGATCGCCATCACTATGTCATAGCCGTGTTTGATTTCTTGGGTGAGTTGATGCACTACGATACAAAACGTAGGAATTTGGCTTAAAGCATCATGGAGCGATCGCCAAATTAGTCAGCATCCTTTAGTACTTGCCAAGTCTTTGAATCAACGCTACCAGTCAGCAACAGTGCTTGAGAAAATTGAAATTTGTAAACTGCTGTATGCGTACGGACACCGAAATTTCCATCAATTGCCCCTGGATCAAATCCTCGCCGTTGATGGAAAGCTTCTGGTCTAATCGTAAACTATCTCGCAGTAGAGGGTTTGAGCAACATTCATAAACTGACTGCCCCTGACTAGGGGCGATCGCCATGATGATTAATACCAATATCACCATGCCAACCATCGCCTTACATCAAAAATATCGCCCTAAAACCCTGGCAGAACTGATTGGACAACCCTACGTTCAAACCGCTTTGACTAATGCCATTAACCGGATGCAAATTGCACCGGCGTATCTCTTCACAGGTTCTAGAGGAACTGGCAAAACTTCTACTGCGCGTATCTTTGCCAAGTCTCTCAATTGTCTGAGTTTTGACGAACTTACCGATGAACCTTGCGGTACCTGTCAATCATTGCCGATCAATTAAAACAAGCAACAGTCTGGATGTAAGCGAGATTGATGCAGCCAGTAATAACGGTGTGGATGATGCCCGTGCCTTGATTGAGCGCAGCAGCTTTGCTCCAGTTATGAGACGTTACCGAGTTTTCCTGCTTGATGAAAGTCATATGCTAACTCAACAGTCTCAAAACGCTCTGCTTAAGTGTATTGAGGAGCCACCACCCCACGTGGTTTTCATTCTTTGCACCACGGAAGTGCATAAGGTATTGCCGACGATTGTGAGCCACTGTCAGGTGTTTCACTTTAGGGCGCTGTCGATCCAGACAATCGCTCAGCACCTTCAGGAGGTTGCGGAAGCGGAAGTGATCGCTGCCAGTGATGACGCTTTAATGGCGATCGCTCGGTTTGCAAAAGGAGGCTTACGGGATGCCCTTCAGCTTTTGGATCAGGTCAGTCTGCTAAGTGAAACAGTGACCGCCAACCATGTGATCGAAATGACAGATGGCGTTACGGCAACAGACCTGCTGACAGTACTGGAGGCGATCGCCACGAACGATACCTTTCAACTCCTCCAGTCAGCACGAACGCTGGTTGACTCTGGCAAAACGCCCAAACTGATTCTCGGCAGCTTGCTCCAAACCTACCGAGATCTACTAATCCTCAAATCGGCTCCCCAGGCAGCAGACCTACTTACCAGCCCTGTCAACTGTAACCAATTGAGGGCGATTCTCTTTCAGAGACGCCCCGCGAACGCTACTCACTGGGATTTTGACACACTCAATCAATCTCTGACTCAATTGCAGAAGGCAGAAGGCTATCTTCGCAATACAACTAATGCGACAGTCTGGCTAGAGACATGTCTACTGAACCTCATGCCAATGCTGCATTCAAATCGGCAGGATGCGAAGCAGTTCGACAGCAAAAATTGACACAGTCACAAGGCACTGTCGGAAGCACCCCTGGTAGCGACAATTCAGAAACCTACTGATTTAGCAGCTCTCTGGCAAAAAGTTGTAGCCTCTGCTAAACCAGGAACTCAAAAGTTGTTGACTCAGGCGCGCTTGACCAAGCTACAAGGAACAAAGGCAATTCTGGAAGTTGCCCCTGCCTCTTTGGCAAAATTTGAGGCGAATCAACAGGCGATCGCTCGAATGCTTCAGCGAGTTACTCATAGCCCGAAGCCGATGACCATATTGCTCAGAACGCTCACAGTTACAAAGAATGGGAGATCTGCATGATTATTCTATTGGTTGGAGATGATCAATTTGCCATTCGACAAAAACTAGAGCAATACAAAGCAGAACTTGATCCGCAGTGGTTAGAGTTTTGCTATCATCGCTTTCCATCCAGTGCTTTGGAACAGGCAATGAGTGCCGCACGAACACCCTCGCTAAGTGGTGGTAAACGGCTTGTGGTCGTAGAAGACTGCAATCTTAAGCAATTGGGTGATGCCCAGTTAGAAAGTTTGCAGCAACTTGCTCAAATGCCGGATTCCACAACGCTTGTATTTCTGGCAACGAATGTGAACAAGCGCCTGAAAATCTACAAGCATTTGATCAAGTACAGTCAGTGTTTTGAGCTGTCATTAATTCTACCCTGGCGTACAGATCTGATCGCAGAGGCAATCGCCACTCAAGCAAAGCAGATGAAACTACGACTGCCCAAAGATGTCATTGAATATCTGGCAGCAGCGATCGGTAATGACATGACCCGTGCTGCTTCAGAACTCCACAAACTGGCAATCTATACGAATGGTCAGCCTGTCTGTCTTGCTGAAGTACAAAGCCTGATTCCTTGACAGACTCAGAGCAATTTGCAACTGGCGGAGGCAGTTCGCAACGGGGAAAGTAAAAAAGTGGTACGTCTGATCGATGAGTTGCTTGCCCGCTCTGAGCCAATGCTCGTGATGGTTGCGACTCTGCTAACCCAGTTTAGAACCTGGCTGTGGGTTAAGAGTGCAGTTTCGAGCGGCATCCACAACAACAATGAAATTGCTCAACTGTGCAATGTTGGTAATCCTAGCAGCAATTCCAAATTCAAAATTTGACGGCTCTGAAACCCTTACAGCAACTGGGTTTATGATTCTTAATATTTCGACTGATCGCTGAAATGGCGCAAAATCGTTCTGAATTTGGAATTGCTGGCTCTTTAGGCTGCTATAAGTTAGCGAAAAGGGTTTCAATATCAGCGGATGTTGCCATACCATTGACCAAAATTTGCCCATTAGGCTGAAGACGAACTTCAAGACGGTTTGGGATAGTACGAAGTTCAGTTTCAAGGTATCGGTAGCGATTGCTCAAAAAGTGATACTGCTGGTTACTAGATCCCACCCAAGGATGGCTTAGATCGAGTAGGTCACGACGAAATGGTCCATCAATTAGGAGATCAGTGACGGATAGTAAACCATGCCAATCTTGACGCGAGGTATTGCGGATTTTCTCCAAAGTGTAGCCAGTAAACGTCATTACGGACAGACCTGCTGCCTGCATCTGATATCCCAACTCTGCAAGAGCCGCCGCCTGATCAAATGGCTCACCTCCCAAAAATGTTACACCCTCCACATCATCTCCACTTAGAATTTGCTCAGTGAGAGATTCCACTTCAATCAATTCGCCTGCCACTGGATCCCAGGTCCAGGGGACTGCACAACCAGGGCAGTGAATTGAACACCCCTGCACCCATAGACAAGCTCGATTTCCAGGACCTTCGACACGAGTGAAGGGTAAGAAACGGTGGATGCGCAGAAACATTGGCAGCACTCCAAAAGAAACCTTCGTTAAAAATCCACTCGTCTTCCGGGCTGATCTGATGACGGTCGATTTTGCATGGGTGAAACCTGAACTATGGGTTTAATCTGCACCAAAATATGGGGCTTCAGTCCAAGCACTTCTCCCATCTCTTCGATGGTTTTAAATCCCCCTCTCGTTTTTTCTCTTGCCTTGATCAATTGCTTGACCTGAAGGGAAGTAAGCCCTGGAAGCACAGACAGTTCCTGCTCCGACCCATTGTTGATGTCAATCAAAGTGATCGGTTGAGAGGAAAAGTTTTGACGAATAGTGGGTTCAGGATATTGAGGATTAGATGCTGGATTAAAAGGGATCCGTTTTTGCTCTTGAGGTAGGGCGATCGCCAGCACGATATAAATGATGATAGGTAATCCCCAAAACAAGGAAAGGAATACAAAAAGAGCTCTAATTATAATGGGGTTAACTTGAAAATAAGCTCCGATTCCTGCACATACTCCGGCAATCCACTTACCATCTACCTTCCGTTCAAGTTTTTTTGGCATAGGTCTTACCTCAAATGTTTTAAGAATTTTGATCTAATACTTGTTCCTGATTTGTTTCGGTAAACCTTTCTTCAATTTCGTTGTATTCCGATGTAAAGTCTGAGTCTACTGCTTTGGCGTCTAAAAGCTCTTCTAACAGGTGTACATATTCTAAGCAAGCTTTTCCTTTGATACCTTGTGTCACTGCCTCTATGCTTCCATCCGGAAGGATCTTAATCTGTACTCGCTTAATCATCGTGAACTCCTTTCAGCTCAGGAAACTGTAAAAGTCAGTACTACCGAGTTATCTTCTAGAACCTCTTCTCGTTCAAGCACCATACTCTGCTCATTTGCACGTCTTAGAAGAGTTTCATAACTTTGTTGTTGAACTAAACGTTTGTACTGATCATGAAGCGCATATAGGAATGTTTCAGCCTCTTCTATAGATGCATTGCCTACCAGATAAGCATTAAAAACACCCTGTTCGTCTGGAGCAAAGATCAGACGTGCTTGACCATGATTAGACTGAACTTGTTCTCCGTCTAGCACGAAAGGACAGTCGAAATCTTGGAGAGCCTTTTGAAGCAAAGCTATATCTTTAAACTGAGTTTCAAAACAGATCACCTGTTCGGAATCGTCGGAAGCTAACCGTCTTGCAGCAACTAAACCTGCTGCTCCAACTAATGCCATTGTCCCTACTTTAAGTGCGATAGGAATTAGAATAATCTCAACACTCATAACTATTTGCCTCAAAAATCTACAGCTCGTCCACCCCGAGTAGCCCCAACGTCAGACTCAGGTTCTGTGTTTAGGGGATAGCCGCTTAAATGCTCTCTTGGAGTAGCGGAGACAGCACGCTCATTAGCCCATTTGCGAATCGCCTGAATTTGTTCAGCCTGAGTTTTGGACAGGGGCACAGTATTCTTGATCGCTTTAACAAAATCATCGATACTAAGGCTCCGATTTTCAGAAAATGCTTCAAAGAGAGCAGAAACTACTAACTGCTCAAGTTCAGCACCGATGAAACCCTCGGTTTTCTCTGCCAACCAAGTGAGCACTTCATCGGTTAGTTGAAAATCTTTAATGACTGTTGGATCGCTAGCTCGTTTATTAATGTGTAATTTGAGAATTTCCAGTCGTTCTTGTCGAGTCGGTAAGTCTACAAAGAAAATTTCATCGAAGCGTCCCTTACGTAACATTTCTGGCGGTAATGCATGAATATTGTTAGCAGTAGCTACCACAAAAACTGGCTTGGTTTTCTCTTGCATCCAGGTCAGAAAAGTGCTTAAAACACGCATTGATGTGCCGCTATCCCTATCTCCTGTACTAAACCCTTTCTCTATCTCATCAATCCACAAAATGGAGGGAGCGATCGCTTCAGCAGTCTTTATGGCTCGACGCATATTCTCTTCGCTACTCCCCACAAGACCACTAAAGATGCGTCCAACATCCAATCGCAATAAAGGCAGCTGCCACATTGAACTAATGGCCTTGGCAATTAAACTTTTCCCACAGCCAGGAACTCCTGTAATTAAGACTCCTTTCGGTGACTCTAGTCCGTAGCGTTTTACGGCTGAGTCTATCCAGGATTTATTCCGTTTTCTAAACCAGCGTTTAAGATTTTCGAGTCCACCAACATCATCATCCATCTTGTAATTTGATGGAATAAACTCCAGGATCTCCATCTTCTTGATGATCTGACGCTTCTCCTCAAGAATTAGTTCGACAGATTGGACATCTAGTTTCCCCCTTTCAACCATTGCTCGAGCAAATGCATTTTCTGCTTCTTGCAAGGTAAGTCCCATTGCTGCTTGTGCTAGGCGTTCTTTCTCTTCCTTATTGAGTTTGACTTCAATCCGTCCTCCTTGCTCGTTGATAATTTCCTGTAACTTCCGCTCTATTTCTCCGGAGCTTGGCAGATCGAAATCAACAATTGTTACATCTTTCTCCAAGTCGGCAGGCAGAACTAATGAAGGTGAAATAAATACTACATTTTTGGGACTGGCACTACGGATAAGCTCTGGAGCAATATCCCTAAGTTTACGAATTATCCGGAAGGTTTCAGGGTCTCGCCCCTGTCCACTCAAAAAGATATGAAAGTCTTTGAGAAGAAATACAGCCGGTTCTCGATAAGTTTCAAGAAATTCGAGAGCTTTGAAGGGATTCGGTTCTCGACCACCTTGCTGGTCCTCTCCAATCATTCCTTCCGTTAAACTCCATACAAATAGCTTTCGAGGAGTGCGAATGAGATCAACATCTTTAACAACTTCCCGAATAAGCGTCAGTACCCGCTCTTCTTCCCATGTCGAGATGTAAAGATATGGATAACGTGCCTTAAGGAATGTTGAGAAAACTCTCTTAAATTTGCCCGCTGTGTCTTCTAAGCTGATTTCCACAAATTGTCTCTAAAGGTTGACTTCGAAGAGATATAAACTTACAAACAAAACTGGGTTTTTCTGAAAAAAATACCTGTTAAAAATGCGTCGTAATTTACGATACCATCAAAATTTGAATTAATTTGCATAAAGTTGTATGCTTCCAAATCATTAGGTGTATGTCTATGGATCTTTTAGGCTCTCTTGGCTTTGCGGTGATGAGTAACGCTTATGTTGCCTGAGCTAGAGTGTTCTAATCGGCGTTGCGTGATAGTGATATGAATTGAGGCTCAATCTGAGAGGATGTTTTAAAAGTCTCCTTGCCCGATTTCGGCTACCTTAACTACTGAGGATCTACTACAACTGAATGAGCCTTTGAGGCTACGTAGTCTCATGTCACGGTAACTTTCTAGACTCAAGTTGGCCCTTTTAAAACATCCTCTGATATGTAATTAATTTTGTGAGACCACTTACCCATAAGGATGCTTTTTTGAGACAGAATTTAAACTCTGATTTTAAGATAGGGTTCAAACAACCTTAAAATTCGTATTGAAAATTTGCAAATGGGGCTTGGTTCAAATCGAGGTAATAGTTTGGGCGCGATCGGTATAGTCTGAACGCTTGTCGTCAGCGCTCACGAAGCTGATGGCAGGTTGAGGTCGAGAACGAAACTTAGAACTTGCCCAAACTTGACACTGACAACAAGCTGCAACTGTCCAAAAGCAGACACATTGAGCGGAGTGCATGGAGTTGCACAACAACCCCAATGCACACTGACCACTGTAGAGGTCGTCGGTTGGAGTTCAAGGTTGTATGCGGTAAGTGATTGGGAACAATGGTTGCTCAGTTTAGCAGTGGAGACAGTAGTTTGAAGCGTGCTAGTTGATGAGGAATATCAGGCTAGATCAGCTTATTTCTGAGACGATTACACTCATCCAGCAGCGTAGTGAGTTCCGCAGCAACTTTCCAAGGATTTCGACCTTTCAATGGGGCTGCAATTACAGCTTCGTAAGGGTTCCTCCCAGTTTGCTGGACGGCAGCGATCGCCAATCTACTAGAGAGTCCGCGTCCAGCTACGAGCCATGCTGCTAAAACGTGTCCTGTGCGCCCAATTCCGCCCGAGCAATGAACAATCACCTTCTCATTCTGTTGCTTAGCGATGGCTAAAAAAGGCAAAATCTGGTGAGCAAGAATTTCGAGGGTAGCAAAGTTAAAATCCTCGATCGGTGCCCAACAGACTTGATCGAGTCCGAAGACTTGTCGATAAGCGCCAAGCAAGTCTGAATAGCGAGTTAGCTGAGTTTCAGGCAATAAACAGCAGACGCGCTGAATGCTTTGATTCTGCATGAACTCAATCCACTCATTGACTTGTTCATTGGTGTATCCGGGTCGAGCAGAGCCAAATACGATGAGTTCATCCTTTGAAGCCCCAGCAAATTTGTACATGCTGTATTGTCGAGATATTCAACGACCAATTTTAACTCTTAAGTTTTCACATCAATCCAGTGGTCAAAACGAGGGTCGGGTATTCTGTAGCAAGGTTGAGTTGTTCGCGCATCACAATATGCTTTGCAGCGGACAGCCTTAAGCCGCTGGTGGAGATGCGAAGGCTGTTTACCACTGCTGAGCAGCAACGTTAGCCTGCTTCGTTTGTTTGGTGGTGGGTACGGTCATTTGTACATTGTTTGTCAATGTTCATCATTGCTTTGCTGAGTGCTTTTTGTATAACATTATTTTGGGGTTGTTAGCTGATATTTGGAGTCAGAGTGTGGGAAGAAAACCTTTGCAAGCGGTCTACCGAATTCTGATTGCATTCATTGGAGTATTGCTTCTCGTTATTGTGATTTTGGGAGTTGAATTCCTCTTTGGGGGGCAAAAAACTTGCTACCCTCAGGAAGCCTGGATTCTTTGCCAAATAAGACAATCAGCACTTTTACAGGTTGTTCAGAGCTTTGGCATTCTTGTAGCCGCAGTCCTATTTTTGTTAGAGACGCCGGATAGAAAAAAGCGTTCATATTACGAAGCGTGGAAGGTTATTGATTCAGCGCACGGCAGAGAAACTAGCTACGCAAGGTTTCAAGCTTTGCAAGATCTCAATGCAAGTGGCATTAGTCTGGGAGGGCTTAGTGGTGCAGAAAACTTTTCATAGTCTCAAAATGAGAAGAGGGTAACACAGGAAAACTCAATCCGGGTCTCGAACTCCTCTCGTTTTTTCAAGAAAGCAGAAGCGGGAGGCGGGTTCTGTCGAGGCAAGATGACTAAACTCGGCAGGGGTAAATGAAGATAGCCAAGACGTTTGATTTCCCGCAGCCCCAGTTGTAAAAAACTCAGTCCTCGTTGATAATGCCAGTCGAGCATGAGGCGACGGTCTTGACTGACTACGACGACCGCAACTGAAATGGCAATGAGTATTGCTGAAGCGATCAGCATTAACAAACGACTTAGTGCTTCAGCATCCCGTAAATGAGAACGGATTAGATCAAAAGCGGCTGACTTGTAATCCTTAAAATGGGGTTCAATTCCCCCAAATCGTTGTCCATAAATGGCAAAGGTTTGCAACGTCGGTGGGGTGTCGCTGAGAACCGCCCAAGGTTCACCTGCCATCGCTAAATTAGCGGTCGCTAAATGGCAATGAATATCTTGCAAAATAGTGACATCTCGAAACAGATAGGCTTCCTCAGTTGGCGGCAACAAGTCAGCCACTGCAGCAGAGCAGGCGTTGGGCAAGCTGACTTTCAGGTCAAATTTAGCCCGAATCATCCAAGACCAGTGCTGCTGCTGTAACCACCGGATGAACGCTCCATGCTCAAAGCCTCGGTCGGCAAGTATCGTCACCTGAGAACCCGGCGGCAGCATCTGGAGAGTCGTTTCTAAAACAGGTCGATAATCTTCATAGCCGACTGTGGCACTGCCATGTTCGAGAACGACTTGAGCCAGAGGAAGGGAACGTCCATCCCAAATAAGACAGACTTCAATTAAGCAATATTGATCCCATAAGACACTGGTATCGAGGGTCAGGGTCATCGGGCTATCTGCCCAGGACTGAAGGAACTGCTGGAGCAGGGGAATGTAGAATGTCTCTGCGTTGATTTTGGGATTATGAACAAAGTAGTTTAAGCGCGACCTGTGACTGCGAGCTTTGCAATCGCGGTGGCTGAGATAAGGCAACCAGTGGCTTAAACAGGCGCTCTGGGCTTGTAAAATAGCCGCCACGTTTTCAGAAAAGACCTGGAGGTGTCGCTGGTCTTTAGGATGAATCCATTGACTTAGATGAGATTGCAGTTGACGATAAAGGAGGGGCATTGGCAGGGTTTGTTTTTTGAGTGTGGTAACTTGAGCATCCCATGTAATGCCCCTCTCTGTCACCCCAGTCTCAGTGAGACTCCCCCTATATCAACGGTTCAGGACTTTTCTGCACCACTAAGACGAATAAGTTTGATATTAAGAAAGCGATTATTGATAAAGCTTCAATGCTGAAAATTCCTCGACTATCACTATTGCCCTCAAGTTTAGGATTAATTGACATTCAGGAAAACTATATTTTCGATCTTAAAATCCGCAACTCTTCTGTTAATGAACACAACATTCTCAGAAGTGTGTTGAAGTCTGTGATTAGTGAATATGATTATGTATTGATTGATTGTCCTCCCAATTTGGGATTTATTACCAAGAATGGAATTAATATTAGTACAGGTTACGTAATACCGACAATTCCAGATGTTTTATCCACCTATGGAATTCCTCAGATTTTAGCTAGTATAGAAAATTTTGCTGATGAAAATGGCTTCGATATCCAGCCTAAGGGCATCATCATCAGCAAAAAGAGAGGGATAGATTTGCATGATTCAAAACTCCGGCAGCTCAAGACGGAGGCTGCTGAAGGTAAAAAGCCTCCAATTTTTGAGACGATTATTCCTGAGGCTGCTGATATTGCAGCGTCTCCAGATAGCACTTCTCCAGTTAATACTCTTCGCCAAAAATATGGCTATAAAAATTATCCAGTATATTCAAAACTAACTGAGGAGTTTATTCAGAGATGTCAGTAGATCCCAAGCAAATCCGAAAGGTTTTCCGACAGATTACCGATGTTTTAGCAGATGAGGCAGAACGCAATCCCCATTTTGCAGCAGAATTAGCAAACGCCATTGGAATTGCTTCAAAAGAAGACAAGAATACACGTAAAAAGAATAGTAAATCAAGTGTATTAGAAACTTCATTTGATCTTTTTGAAGTGTATCTTAGTCAGGGAATAGATGGATTACGAGAAGGATTACTAAGCTTAGATACTGAACAATTGCGTAGCATCATTCGTAAAAATCGTTTTGATCCCTCAAGAGCCAGTAGCAAATGGAAGGAAGAAAATAAAGACCGATTTGTTTCCTTAATCAGTGATGCAGTAGAGGCACGTACTAAGCAAGGTGAAACATTCAGAAACTATACTTCACAAAAAGATAAATCTTCTAGTGAAGAAAACAATGCTGGATAAGCTTTAGGGTGGTGCTGTCTAACGCCCCCAATCACCGGACATTAGTAATCTCTGCAACTCACCGACCACTTGACTTTGTTCCGGTGCATTAGGATTGTTAGGTTTTGTTGTTGTGCTCCACAGCGATGACTACACTTCCCTTCTTATGTCCTTGTTCAACATACCTATGAGCCTCAGCAACCTGTTCCAAACGATAACGCCTGTCGATCACTGATTTCATCTTTCCTGCCTCAATTAGCTCTTTGAGGAAAATTAGGTCTTCTTTACCCCCAACTGCTACCCCACCAATTACTTTCTTACTGCTTGTCATTGAAACCCATAGCCCTCGCAGTATCGAGAACAAATCCATATGGACAGCCCTAAGATAGATTCCGTTTGGCTTTAGGGATTCGAGACAACCTGAAAAAGGACTTTTGCCTACTGTGTCAAACACAATATCGTAGGTCTTACCGCTTTTAGTAAAGTCATCCTTGGTATAGTCAATAACCTTGTCGGCTCCCAGAGATTTTACTAAGTCCAAGTTCACTGCACTACAGACTCCGGTAACTTCTGTGCTAAAAGATTTGGCAAGTTGTACGGCAGCCGTACCTAACGCTCCAGAAGCCCCATAGATCAGAACGCTTTGTCCACTCTGAATATTTCCCTTGTCTCTTAGGAAAATCAATGAAGTTATCCCAAAAGGAACAGCGGCGGCTTCCTCATAGGTCATATTGGAAGGCTTTATCGCAACCGCTCCTTCTTCAGGCAGGCAGATGTACTCGGCATTAGTGCCGAGACTGGTTCCTGTACCAGCAAATACCGAGTCACCTGCTTTGAATTGTTTTACATTTTTACCGACTTCTTCAATCTCTCCGGCTAGCTCCGATCCTAGTATCGTGTTGTTTTTGGGTTTTATGAAACCATAGAAAAATCTTACGGGGAATGGATCAGCCTTGCGGATGCGGATGTCCCCTGATGTTACTGTGGTCGCATCCATTCTGATCAGCACCTCATTTTCTCTAGGAGTAGGTTTCTCTACCTCTTTTAGCTGCATCACCTCAGGTAATCCGTACTCTGTACATACGATAGCTTTCATGAATGCTCCTCAAAGATAGCTTTAGTGTAGTTCACCAAAATCTTCTATCCAATGAGATTGCGAAACCTAACGTTCGCAATCACCTTCCTATCGCTAACGAAGCTGCTCTACCATCTTCACAATCGCTACAACCGCAGCCTCCGGTTGGTCAATTTCGATGTTGTGACCACTCTTTTCTGCAATCAATTGTTGACTATTGAATGACAATTGGAGCAACTCGGACTGCATCGACTGCCAGTCCGGCTTCAGATCCAGCCCACGCGACAGAACGATCAGGGGCAAATCGCCGAAGTTCTTCACTGCTCGTGCCTGAACCCCACTTTCTAGCATACCCGCGCCTTCGTCTACCCACGCTTGGATCGATTTTGGTGTCACAGAGAAAGCTGTAAAGGCTTTCTGTGCCTCCGGCGGCAAAGCTGGCTTTAAACCGAGCGGCTCAGCAAACAAACGCACTAATCCAATACGCGCCAACACAAAGGGAATCGAAAAACCACTGGGTTGCGAGGTCTGCTGAGGCTTTTTATCCGTGGGAGATTGCGAAAATTGTGCAGGACTCATGGAGTCGATCAGCACTACCCCAGCAACTTCTGTCGCATAGTCGTGAGCAAACACGCGCACGGGTAAACCGCCCAGTGAGTGACCGACCAATACATAAGGAACTGGAATATTGGCTTGATGCAGCAATGTGTGCAATTCTTTAGCAAATTGTTTGGCATCTCGCGGCAGAGCACCAGCCTCGCTATAGCCCATGCCCGCTCGATCATAGGTACAGACCCGCGTGATCTTTGCCACTTCCGGCTGCACCCAGCTCCACATTGCAGACCAATCACCCCAGCCTGCGTCGACTATCACAGCTGGACTGCCAGTACCAGTGCAGTTTATGTGCAAGTAATAACCACCCACGTCTACCATTTGACCGGACGGTGGATAGGCCCGCGCATCAGTAGCTTCTGCCACCGATTCGTAAATAGCCCCTAACAGCATTAAACCAAGGAATGAAGCAACAATCAGACACAGCCAAAGAAAACAACCCCAACCTCGACGTTTGAGTGCATTCACCCGTCCCCTTTGATTTTGATTGCCCATTATGAATCCATCATAGTTAACGAATACTGGCGATGACGATGAGAACGACTGGATAGAAGCTACGCTGCTTGTCAAAGCCAACTATGCTGGCAAAACAAGCCAACTGCAATAGCGATAATGACTCCAACAGCATATTCCATAGTTCAGCGACTCGGGGGAGGTATCAATGCGGGCTAACGACCAAGCTCACAGGACGCAGATAACTTTGAACTCTCAACCAACCATACTGTAGTGTCCCGGTGCAGCGACTTGTTAGGACTCCCAACACAGCGTTAAAGCATCCTTCATTCCAGCATTTTCTTCATCAGCAAGCCATTACCAAAACGCATTTGCTTCGTGCCAATCACTTCAAAACCGCACGCGATATAAAAGCTTTCAGCATGAGGATTTCCTACAACACGCAGTGACTTAGCACCTATCGCCCGTGCTGCTGAGGCACAATGTTTAACCAAAACACGACCGATGCCTTGCCTCCAGACCGTGGGTTCAACGAATAGTGCGTCGAGATCCGAATTGCCATCTTTGCGCGGAAGAATAGCTGCGAATCCTACTAGTGAACCTGAAAATTCAGCGACAAAAACGCCACCATTTTGGATTTGATCGATGGGCAGTTCAATGGCATCGGGATGAGCCAGCAAGTCATCACGATCTCCTGGGTTGTTGAGCGACGCACGCCATTGAATGGACTCAAGGTATTTTCGCTCGGAAATAACGGCAGACCTTACTATGACTTGATTTTGCATTACCATTTCTATCAGTCTAACGTTGCCTATCACCCGCATAGCCTTTGCATCATAACCGATCAACTCTTGGCGGTCGGTGTGCATGGGCGTTGTTAGGCTGCTGGCAGATCATGTCTCCCAAGCGGCGTTTTGTAAGACGATACGGTAGCCGTCTGGATCTTCAAAGGTTACTCCGCTTTGTTCCCAATATGGATTGTATGACTTTACAGGTTCATATCCGATAGCTTTCATTTGCTCAACAGCACGTTGCCACTCTTGTTGATCAGGAAGGTAAAAAACAATCAGATTATCTTGTGTTGGAGCGTGACCAACAAAGTGTCCTCGTTGCTGCGTGAACTCAAAGTGGTAAGGTTCTTCTGGGATTCCAACCATTACACCGTCAAATCCTTCATGCTCTTCAAACTGATAAAGAATTTGAAGCCCTAAACCGTTGGTGTAAAATTTGACAACTTTGTCTAGTTGATCGGTTGAGCGAGCAATCCGCACAATCTTTCCTTGAAGCATGAGAGGTTCCCTCTGAAATCCTAAGCCATACTGATACAGATTTAGAGCGCATGATAATCGATAAATACCGCTAACTTAGCCTCGAACATCCTACCAATACCCTTCAGGTTGATGCCCTCTAGAAGTAATATAAGCAGCCTAACAACCTTTTTAGAGAGAAGCTTTCCGCATATCCCCCCAATTAAGGTGGATCGCAAGAATCTTTCCGTATATTACGCTGATTGAAGTGGATCATAAGAAATTTTCCGTATATTACGCTGATTTGTACGGCTGCGTAGACAAGGATTATTGGACACATTTCCGATGGCTTTGGCTCACTCCCGGATGGAACCCGAATCACTACCTGGCAACGACGATAGTTGATTGGATTGGGTTGACTTCTCAACTCCAGATTCTTCAGGGGAGAGATCATTTGAAACGTTTATGGAATCTAGCGTCCTTATTTCACATATAAATATAAAACCTGTCCTATAGCGATCGTGGACTTGCCCAAAGCCCTTTCAAGATAAAGGTTTTGTAGTTCTGTCTTAAAAGACTGAGAAAATACTCCCTAAAACTCAACTTTGTTGGAGGGTAAGCCAATCTTGAGCGCTGAGCGGGATCGACAAAATCACCCAAACGTGACCTGGATAGAATCTAGCTGATTAGCTTGATGGTTGAATGAGCCTGAAAGAGAAGTATCTATGCTGCCGATCGCCTACTTTGAATCGCTCTCTGGTCAGCTTCTGGAAGTTCTTTGAGAGCTTGCCAAATAGCTTCCAGTGCCGCTTCATCGCCCTCAGCATCTCGCAGCATTTCCAGCCCATCAGCAACTGAGGACTCATCAAAATCTGGTGAGGCTTCTGTCAGCCGCCGCCGCGCTGCCGCCAAAAGGCGATCGCGAAACGGGTCAGCCATCCCCGAAACCTGATAGATTCGATCGCGCTTCCCCACCGTCCCCGGTCGGGCGATCGCCTCTCCCTTCAGCTCCAACTTGACCAAGAGCTTATTGCAAATCTCTACGGGGGTTTGACTCGGCTTAATTTCTAGCCCTAGCCAATAGTGGATTTCAGATTTCCATTTCAGCGCTGCTGCTTTAATGGCGATCGCCCGTTCCTCGCAATTGCTATAAGATTCGCCATCCAGCAGAGTCAGTAATCCAGTCAGCTCAATCAGCTTGGCTCTCATCGCCGCTTTGGGCAAGGCATGAGGCAGCGCAATCTTGCCTTGGAGCGCTGCCCGGACTTGTTTTTCCTCTAATCCTTGAGCTGCCGCCTGATTTTCTGCCGCCGCCTGAAGTAACACCCCGCGCCGTACCCGCCCATAATCCTTGACCACTGCCTGATAGCAATCCTCGGCATCATCAAAGCTGATGCCAGGGAATTCCGCCCGTGCTCGGAGTTTGGTGGCGAAAAGCTCTTTGTGCCATTGTGGAATATTTTTATTGGCATCGGACTCTTGCAACTCTGCCAAGATCGCAGCAGATTCGCGCCATAGCTCCTCTTGCAGCTCTTGTAGCTCTTTGGCGATCGCCTCATCTTTAGGACACTTCAAATGAGTGATGCTGTGCCCTCTGGCTTCCAGGAGGTGAGTAAAAAAATCTTTAGCGATTGACTTCTGGCACCCGATCGCTGTCTTCTCCGCTGCCAAAAAATTAATGATGGCACTTTCGATCGCCAGAATCTGCCCCCCATCCTCGCCTGCCTCTTGTGCTTCCCGCAGCCGCATCGCCAAATCAATCCCATGCAGCTTTGCGAAGCCGCTTTGTTATGTTCCAGTCGCCGTCGCACGCCCCGAATCGAGCACATCCGCTCATTCCCATCCTGTGCCTGAATTAAGGGCGGAATAAAGTGGAGACGTCCTAATAGCCCTATAAAAAGCGATGGAATGTAGGCTTTGTGGTCATTCTAAGTGTCATAAGCATGGCAAGATGCCCAATGGACATCAACGTTATTTCTGTCTTAACTGCAAGCAAACCTTCTCTGAGAGTTTTGACACGCTTTACTACTGGCGACGAGTCAGTCCAGAGCAAGTGCAGCAGGTGCTCCAAGCTCATAGTGAAGGGAGTAGTCTCCGAGGCATTAGCCGCATCACAGGACTGGCATACAACACGGTTGTCAGCATTGTTCGAGCCGCCAGTGCTAAAGCTCAACTAGTCCACAATGACCAGGTGAAACAGGTGAAGACTGAGGAAGTGAGTGCCGACGAGATGTGGTCTTTTGTTCAAAAAACAGAAGCGATGTCTTCCCCATGAATTAGCAGTGGGAGACTGCTTGATTGGATTGAGTTTAGCTGATTCGAGTAGATTGATCTTAGCGGCACGGGTTGGCAAACACACCGATGAACTGATTGAGGAACCGGTGGTGAGCACAGAAGGAAAAACGGATTGCAAGCAATGGAACAGTGATGACTGGGGAGGGTATGAACAGATACTGCTCGCCTGAAATTCTACACTATATTGGCAAAGACAAAACGCAGCGATTAGAGCGAACTAATGGTATTGTCCGGCAACAAACGGGCAGATGGCATCGTAGACGGAACAAGTTTAGCAAATTGTGGGAGCAAACGAAAGTGACAACGCGATTAGTGGTCAGTTACTTCAATTGGATTTGGCGGCATAGTCGATTCAAAACAACGGCGGCTCAACGAGCAGAATTAACCGACCAAGCTTGGACTTGGCAGGACATTGTCACCTACCCCACAATTCTTTAACGCACTACCTGCGACACAACCATCTTTTCTAAGGAGTGTTCTCTAAACTGTTCAAAAGTTATATAGCAGATGGATCAGAGTTGGATTCGACCTTTGCAGATCTGTTCCCCATCGCCTTAAATGTTGTGCCCAGTTGCTCGGCGATCGACTTTAATCCGGGGACTCGTTTTGCAGATGTCTTGACATAATCATAGATCGTCAAGCTGTTTATCATTGCATCACTACCGACTGACAACAGGGTATCATCTACCTTTTCCGAGAGCTGAGATAATTGTGTCTGAATCTCGGTCAGCGTTGCGGCTAATTGGTGGTCACGGCGCAGTTCTTCGAGGTCGAAGCTGGAGGGGAGAATGTCGGGATTGCTCTGTGCTGCGCTGATGCTGTTGTTGACGAATGCGAGACTTTTGTCGCCATTTTGACCCGTCGCCGCCGTTCTTCTACGGTGAAATGGATGAGGAAGGGCATTTTATTGGTGTCGTGGTGATCGCGCTATCTCGAAGGGGCGTAATGACTTTACATCTCTGTTGAAATCTAAACGTTATAAGGGAGGTCAGTGGCTCTGAGGATCATGGATTGACTGGAAACAAGGGACAGTCAATTTGAACACGCTTCTACTGTGAGTAAACAGGGTTTCCATCTGGATCACAGCTTAGAACAGTTGTGACAGGTAGAACATTTCCGCCAGAACCTTCCCCTGTTTTTGCTACTTTTGCAAGGCAAATTAGATTACCTTGATCAACATACCCATTTTTTGAAAATTTAAAGGTGCCTAGCGCACCATTCTCTACAAAAAGTCCTTTAAGTTTTTCGTTAATTTTCACACGGAAAGTTCCAAGTTCATCACTATTTTTGGGAGGTGGTAGTTGTAACGCTTGTATTGAAGTAATGAAAGCCTGAGTTGCATTATATGCCATTAAGGTAAACCAATTTACTTCAGGAGTTCCCCAAGTTTCACTATTTTTATCCAAAAAGCTTTTGTTGGCACTAAACATTTCAGATGGCAAAGATCTTCCTGAGCCATCATAAAACCAAGGACTCACTATAGTTACACTTAGGTTATTCTTGACAACATCCTCCTGTAGTGAACTATTTTGAAAAGCATTTGCTGCAAATAATTCTATAGTTGAGCCTGATCTATTCAATTGTGCCACACTACTGATAATCTCTTTAGCATAGTCCATCTTCTCTGGCAAGTCGGGATTGAAAGCAACAGCTACAGCTCGTCCTCTTTCCAATATACTTTCAATATTGGAAAGAGGACGAGCAGCAATATCTCGCTCATCGCATTGATCCGTCAATTGGCAAAGTCCATCTTTAAATGACTGGCTGAATGGGTCACTAGAATCAAAGAAGACAACTACCTTGTTGAGAGGAATATTTTTGCTAGTGATATGTGTACGTAGTTTTGAAGCCATGCGACTGGCTCGTGGAGCTACAGGATGAACATAGCCGTAACCTGGTTTTCCATATAGAGCTTCTGCGGTTGAAGAATGGGAAATTACTGGCAATTTCTCTTCAGTATATATTCCGGCTAGCGGCACCATAACTGCACTAAAATGATGCCCTACTATACCTAAAATGTTAATTTTTGGGAGGTTACCTGGTAGAGAAGTCTGTGGTAGTTCGATATCGTTCTTCGCTAAAAGCCCCGCCAAATCCTCGCTCGGCTTATTCTTATCATCAACTAAAACAATCATTAGCTTAAATTTTCTACCTTGAACAATAATTCCTCCATCAGCATTAGCCTCTTCTTGTGCCAGAGCAACTCCTCGTAAGGCTCCTAAACCAGAAAAACTACCGTCACTTATTGGAGCCGCAACAGCAATTGTAAAAGCTTCTTCATTTCCGATCTCGGCATTATTTAAATAGATTAGTGTCTCAGGTTCATTCGGCTCTAGTTCGCGAGCTTTATTCAAAGGTTGAATTGCATCGCCATAACGCCCCTCAGCGATCGCGGTTACTCCGGCACCTTTTGCTGTTTTAAAGCCATCTATATCCCCACCTTTAGGTGAAAACGAAACTTGCCCAACACTGATTCTTTTATATAATTCCTGACTAAATTCTTTTAGTGTGGGTCTGGGTAGTGGTGATGGCTTTGGCTTTGGAATTACTTGATTCCAAGCGGCTACACCTCCAAAAACCAAGCAGAATAAGCCGATCAATAATCCCCGTCTGCTCAAAATAGGCGGCACAGGTTTAACGAGAAGATCTTCTAGAGTTTTTGCATTAGGGACCAGTTGAGCGATCGCCTTTCTTACGTCCTGATCCCGCAATCGCAAAATCGTCTGAAATCGCTGGAGCTGGTCATAACAAGTTGGTGTTAATTTGCTATTAGCATTTAATGCTTCTCTCAATGTCTCTTGAAAGTAAGTCAAATTGTCCTGATATTTCTGATACGGCTCCAAAACTTCGGCTTCGATCTCCTCTGCCACTTGAGTCGTTAACCCAAACTCTCTCCGTCGGTAGTTAAGAACTCGTTGCCCCGGAACAGTGATTTTGCCTTCTTCTATCGATCGCTCTACTTCCTTGCGATACTCCAATTCAGGAGCATGTACCCGTGCCTGAGCTAATTTAATCTTGTAGCCCTCCTGAATCGCATAGATTTCGGGCTTCATATCAGGAAAAGCCTTTTGTACTTGCTCTTTAGCAAACTCATGTAGCTCCTCAATGAGAATTACACCATCCTCATCGAGATCAGCAGCCCCCGTTCTCAACCCTTCAACCAAATGTCGAGTATAAACAGAAATTTGTGAACCACTCTCTTCAAACGAGGGCTGGCTTTCGGTTGAAGAAGTCAAAACAGCTCGCCCTTCTAGTCCCAAAATTTGAGCAATATTCTCCGATGAAGAGCTAGGCGCAACCATACCCTTTGTTTTCGGCTGTGAAACCACTGGGGAAACGCCAAGTCGAGTTTCAATGACTGTCGTAATCGGTTCAGCTACAAGTGCTTTCTTGGCAGATAGTCCTTCAGCAAAAGCACCGCTGAAGCAACAATCTAGAATAATCACTTGCCGTTTACATGGGCTATCTCTCATTTGATCTTGAATAAAATGAGCTTCAATCGCAGAAGCCCTAGAAAATACTCCCTGATTGTTACGCGTATTCCTGCTGGTCAGGTAAAGATAATCCTTACTTTTTACTCCATGCCCTGAAAAATAAAGCAGAATTAAGTCATTGGGCTGACTATTAGAGAAAAGACGTTCAATTGCGTCAGCCATTTCTTGACGGTTCGGATTGCAGAGGATTCTCACGTCATCAAAAGCGGCAATCTGTGGGTCTTCTAAAACTTGTCGCATCGCTTCCAGATCTCCTCGCACAGCAGGGAGATCTGGTATGGTCTGCTCTTCGTAGTCACTAATCCCAATGAGTAGGGCAAGTTTAGCCATTCTGTATTGAACCCTCGTAAAAGCTCTCCAGCTTGAACTATGCTTACTTATATGTCAGCAGCGACATGATAATCAACCATATTCTATCAGAGTTCAACCCTTATCTCAGACGATCAGGAGCATTCACGAATTGTCTCATTCTTGTTGACGAATTCCGCTGCGATCGGGGCGGGGGTGGGGTATAACAGGAGCAATTGTGGTGAGGTATATTTGAGTGCAAAGTCGTGTGTGTTGCATAGGGCACTGGTGCCGTTAAAGGTTTCTGCTCTGGATGTAAGATGGTAGCCTAAGACTTAAGAACATTATGTAATCATTACTCCTATTAACCCGGCAATATAAAGAGAGTGTATCTGATTAGGCTGCATAAGCAATGTCAGGATGCTGGAAAGAACGGGTCACCCGTGCAGGCAACTTTTGGAGTTTGCGTAGGTGAGACAGCACCCGCAACATGAACTGCTCAAAGCTCCGACTCGGAGCTTTGGAATGCACGCCTTGCTTGACATCTCCATTCAGATACTCCACTGGGTTCAAATGCGGTGAGTAGGACGGCAAAAAGACGAACTCGATCTGCTGAGAATACGCAATTAACCAGTCTTGCACCACCTGTGCGCGATGCACAGAATGACGATCCACAATCCAGATCAATTTACGATTCCGTCCTTCGATCAAACGTAGGAGTTACGCATTGACAAACGAGGGGGACTATGGTGAGGCAAAGGTGTCTTCTGTAAGATTCTCTAGGATGAATTGACGAATCACTGGTACAAATAACTGTCGTGATAGGTGATAACAGGTCTTGTTCACCCCTTTGATGCATAAGGTTTGCAACTTACCAAACGCACGTAACGCGCAGAACAAGTGATTCCGAATCGCTTGTTCATCTCGCACGTAAAACCGTTCAATATTGCACACCTGTTTGATCTCTCGATGGAACCACTCAATTTGCCAATGGTCATCATGAACTTGTCTAAACTGCTTACGAGTCAGTTGCTCAAGAGCATCCACATCGGGTCGGAACAGGATGTAATACCGCCGTTCGTTTTTGAACAACTGACAAAACACCTTAACCCAGCCAAACGCATTCAGGTAGACCATTAAGCCTTCCTCTGGAATAGCCAAACTTTGCACCTGCATAAACGAAACTGTCAGAACTGGGTACTCAACTTGAGGGCAGAAGCCCCGACTTGATAAACTGACTACTGCCCTCAACCTCCTACCCAGCTCACTTATGGATTGCCCACGTTGCTGCTCGACTCGCACGACTTGCCTGAAACGTACAACGAATCTGGGCTATGCGATGTTTCAGTGCAAGAATTGTCGTTGCACCTTTAATGAACGCACAGGTACACCTTTCAACTTCATCGAGGTACCGACCGATATCGTCTTTCAAGTACTGCTATGCCAATTACGCTACAAGCTTAGCTTTCGCGATATTGCCGAATTTTTCTTGTTGCGGGGGTTTGAGTTTACTCATGAAACAGTGCGCGATTGGGAAGAGCGCTTTGCTTTGATATTTGCCGAGCATCTGAGAGCCAAACGCAAAGGTCAGGTGGGCAAAATCTGGTTTGTGGACGAAACCTACATTCGAGTTGGTGGTCGGTGGTGTTATTTATATCGAGGCCTGGATGAGAACGGAGATTTAGTCGATGTGAGATTGAGCGAAAAACGAGATATGGAAGCGGCTAAAGCATTTTTTGCTCAGGCATATGAGGTGGCAGAGCAACCGCCACAACGAGTAGCCACGGATGGGCACACTAGTTATCCGAGAGCGATTGAGGAAGAGCTTGGAGAAGGGGTTGACCATGAGGTAAGAGATTGCCGAGGGAATCCGATTGAGCAAAGTCATCGGGGGATCAAGCAACGCTACTATCCAACATTAGGATTTGGAGCGTTCGAATCAGCGCGGCGATTTTGTCAAGCGTATGATGAAGTGAGAAATTTTATCAGATCACACCGCCATATGACAGAAGTAGTGTCACTATCTGAGCGAAGAGAACGGTTTATAGAACGAGTTAATGAATTACAAGCGATCTTCCAAGCTGCTTAACAAAGAAAGGGAGAGGAAAGATATATTTATGAAAAAGAGACGAGATTTGAATACTCAGTTCTGACAGTTTCAAGTAAACTGGTCAGAATCGTAAACCTTATTAAGTCAAGTCAATTGCAATGGAGAAAATTCGAAGATTCCTCAGATCCATTCCTAGTTTATTTTTTAAGTTTCTTAGCATCCTTTCTAAATTAATAATACTCATTGGAGCAGCATTTATACCTGCGGTTAGGAGTAACACTGACACAATTCTTGAATTGCTTCCAAGCTCATTTAAAGAAAAGCCAGAATTCGTTATCTCTGGAATTCTCGTGATCATAGGTCTTTCCGTAGTGTATTACATTGTGGAGGAATGGAATAAGCAGAAGGAGGCTGATAAATCTCACAATAGTGAGCAAGGTACAGTAGACAAACTAGTTAACTGGGTTAAAAATCATCGTGTTGCAACTCTAGCCGTTGTTATTCTCATTTCTAGTGCTGTTTACTTCTCTATACCAAAGCCTTTCCCCGTAGTGTCGGCTTTTCAAAATCCATCACTTGTCCAAGATTCACGATCTTCTGTAGCTCCACCACTTGTTGAAGAACCGCCTAGTGTTGTGCAACCTTCTCCAACAGCCACTCCACCATCCCCGACTCTGCCATCTTCCACAACTCCATTACCTCAAGAATTACCTAAGGAAATAAATACCTCTCGATTTATAAGAATCATTACTGTTGCTTTTCTCTTGCTTCTAATCTTGAGCCTACTAACCTCTGAAATTCAAGATCTGCTGAGTATTATTTTTCAGTGGAAGGCAGCTCATTTAAAGAAGTCAATCGAGACTCTTTTAACAGGCGGAGAAGGAACCGCTAACGATGAGAGTGTCAAGAGAATCGTTGAGTCAATTTATAGCAACCCGCTGATTAGAAATATTAGTCATGAATCTAAGGAGGGCATTGAGTCGTGGCTACGGAAGATGACTCACTTTGTAATCACGCTCGGCAGAAAAGGTAAGCTAACGCTAAGGGGCAATGAGCCTTCTTATATACCTTCAGAAACCTTCGCAACGATACTGCTAGAAAAACTTAGCCTGTCGCAGCTAGCAAAGAAGATGACGGCGCTCAATTTAAAGCGGATAGTTAGAGAGGAGGTTCTGGATCAACTGGATGGCTATCTTATCCAACAGGATCTTCAAATTAAAGATGAAACTCGTCAAGACTTGACAGCTGATTTGAGCGCTTTGCGGCAAAATTTAGAGGCTATTTGCACAGATTTTAGTACTGAGAGAGCCACACTGCTAACCTGCGTCAATCGCCTTAGAGACGAACTTAATTCATTGATTGAAACGACAAAACTGCTTGCGCCCACAAACGCTTTAATGTCTCAGGATGATACTTCAACTGAGCGACAAGGTGATCCCGAAGTTGTCAAGTTTGTTAGTCAATTGAAATCTCTGAAAAACGGGATTTTCTATCAAGGAAATCCCGATTCTAATAACACCAGCTACAATAACACTGACGAACTTATACGCCGTTTACAGCCTAGTCTCGCCCAAATTTTGGATTTAGGCATTGGAGAGGTTACTTGGCAGCAACAAGTCCTTCACGTGAGCGATACCTACAAATTGCTTCAGGATCAGTTTGGCAATCTTGACCCAAATGACGAGATTTATCTAGCCTATCAAGAGATTAGAAAAGACGTCGAGGCGATCGGGCGAAAATTACCTACTTCTGCGAGAGAAAGCCTGGCGATTCTGTCACGAAGTGCGCAGATTAATGTGAAACGGACTCAGATTCAAGTGCAAGCTGTAGAAGATGAGCTTTACCAGTTTAAAAGTGAAATCCAAATCTGGTTCGATCGATCGATGGAAAGCGCTTTTGAGGTCTACAAACGCAATGCCAGAGGCAGCAATTTTCTGATTGGATTTACTATTGCTATTATTCTTAACATAGACAGTTTTCATATTGCTGGCTACTCTACAAAACAAACCGAACAACCTATAGCTGCTCAAAATATAGACAAAAGTATGTCTCAAACTAATGGGGCTCAAGTCAGGAATTCAGATCAAAGTGGAACTGAGAATATAGAAACGCAGACGGTAGAAGAAATGTTTTTACCAATAGGGTGGGGAGAAGTTAATGCAACCGTTCAACAGAATGCAAGTAATGAATGGGGTTGGCTATCTCCATTTAGGTATATTTTAGGTTGGTTGGTTAGCAGCATCTTAATTGTGATAGGAGCTTTGGTTTGGCATCAATTTTTTCACAAGTTTAGGAATTGAATTTGAAAGAGTCATCAGACAAACGTTTTGGTACTGTCGCAAATTATTCTTAGGGGCACACAATCTGAAGACTGGAATAGGATAAGTGCAAAATCCTGCATTATGGTGTCGCGTCTCTTGATAATTGGGTTCTTACGCTCTTTTGGTGAAGTTGGTCACGATCACTAGTTGATACAACGTGTGTCGAGTACCACAATATTTTGGTTCTTGGCAACTTTTGGTGAAAGTAGATGCAATCGCCAATTCATGGAACGCAAACTCTAGCTTGCAGGATAGTCAAAAGGGTCGGATCACCAAAATGTGACAAGAACCAATATTTTTCGTTTCGTATCAAATTAAATGTCGCAAAGCGTATAAGGCTTTGACCGTAAGGGTTTTCCTATCAGTCCAGAGGGGCGCTTTGCTGAAGAGAATCCACGATGACTCCAGGTTTCTCCCCTCCTCTTTGCTGAACCGATCGCTGCAAAAGTCTTGTGAACAAAGGACTTCTAGGGGTTAAATGACAAATAACTTGAGACTTTCTTCTTAAAGTTTACGACTTTCAATTTGATACGCTCTGCTCCACTTTCTAAAATTGTACTACTTTCACCTCAACTCCTCTTCTAGTAAGCTCTCTAGCCGCCAACATCACGAAATTTAATTTGATACGAAACGAAAAATATTGGTTCTTGGCAACTTTTGGTGAAAGTAGATGCAATCGCCAATTCATGGAACGCAAACTCTAGCTTGCAGGATAGTCAAAAGGGTCGGATCACCAAAATGTGACAAGAACCAAAATATTGTGGTACTCGACAGTTTCTGTTGCTGTTTCATCACAGGCTGACTTAGCTCCAGATGCGCTTCGAGCACTCCAAGCAGTTCTCGCTTACAACGAGTATGAGGCAAACTCCCATCAGCAAAGGTGGACGATTAGTATTCCCGTGATGAAAGACCTTTTGAAACAATTGGGCAAGGCAACTCAACCTAAAATTGAAGCGGTCCTTAGAGCCAAGAGTGAGGCGATCGACCATCATCATCGTCACCACGGTCTCAGTCAACGCCATAACCGCATCCATTAAGGGCGATCGATTGGCAAAATCATTCATCTCTAGTTGCTAAGGAGTGATAGTGAGGCTAGGTCAAATCAGTCTATTTTAAGTTGCACTTGCGGAGAAATAGGGATATCAAATCAGTTGAAATCGTTGGTGGGATGTTTTCGTTTGTAAGTTGCCCTCTGAGCAGATGAATGTCACAGACGCGATCGCTGACCTGCTACACTGAACCAGGTTTTCTCTGATGCGTTGCGTCATGAGCTTTGACAACCTGTGTAAGTTGTTGGCTGAAAAACATTCTGACTGCTTTGCTGCTTGGCTATTGGGTGAGCTGTCTACCACTCCTATTGAGGTGCTGAAAACCGAGTTGAGCATTGAGCCAATTCGGGCAGATTCGGTGACTCTGCTACAAACCCGTGGTCAAATCTTGCATCATGTAGACAAAGTAGCAGAGGCTTTACCTAATCATGCAGAACAGGTTAATTATTAGGTGATGAATAGTATTCCTGAGTCGCTTCAAAACGGGATTCTAGACGCGTTTCGTTACTCTTGAGCAAAGCTTAGTCGGCGGCGGTAATTTCTACTGCCATCAGGCGGAAAACCGTTCGGGCAAATGCTTATATCGATCGACCTCATCTTGGATAATAGAAATATCCATTAAGTTAAGAACTGTTATGCGAATTCAATCGGCTGTTCTTGTTCACTTGGGGTTTGGCAAGTATGTTCGCTCTGACCAGGTAACGGCTGTGATTCCCATTGAAGAAGAGCGGGGTCCGGGTCGCCGGACGTTTGTTCAGATTCAGGGGCAGACTGACCCAGTGATTGCGTCCCGTGCTGAGGATTCGATCGTGCGCGATTTGGTGCAAGAGCCTCGCGAAGTGACACAATCGCGTCAGCAGCAAGAGATCCTCCGGGATTTGCTCATCGATCTTCAGCAAGCAAATGGGACAGTACGCCGCTTTGCTCGGGATGAGGGTGGGTTGGATTTAGACCGTTTAGAGCGTCGCATTCGGGAAGTGATCGAAGAATAAATAAGCTGAGATTCTAGCTCAGAGGATGATTTACACCTTTAAATCATCCTCTGAGGTAAGCGTTAGCGACGGTAGTTCTGAACCTTTTAGTTTTCTAAAAAACTAGGTGCGAGTAGTGATAACTAATGACATTGGTGCAAGCCCTCAGTTAACGATAAAGGTGCAGCGGCTGCTCTCAGTTTATTTTTTCCTGGCGCATCTCCTGTTGTCGTTTAACACGCTATTTGGACTCGTGGCAACTTTTGGTGAAGGTAGATGCGATCGCTAGTTGATACAACGTGGATGCAGGCTTCTAGGGAGATCATCTCAACTTGTTTATCGCATTTTGATACAACTTCACTAAAAGAGCATAAGAACTCAATTATCGTGGAACGCGACACCTTCTCCGCTCCCCTTTCGCATCCCCATTCCCACTGCCCCCATAGCTTCCCAACCACTCACTGGTCTGCGCCACCGCGATCGGACTTCGCGTTCGGCTCACTTCCCCACGCTGCCGCCCTTCGTACTCTGGCGCACAGGCTTTGTCGCTCCGCCGACGCACAGATGGGTAGTGACTCCGATCCTTCTCTAGCGATCGCTGTCGTGCTGCACTTACCGTCCCATCCTCATCTATCACCATGTAGTGATCCTCAGCGCGATCGAACATCCCCATCCCTTGCATCACTCCTACACCATTGCGTCCCATATCCAACTCAAATAATTCTTGCCGCCCTCCTACCGCTGCTGACCCGACTGCCGCTAAAAATCGACTCAAGCTCGATGCGCTAGGACATGCCGCCCTCTTCGAGATACCCGCAAGGGGTCGCCCCCACAATCCCATCGTCACCTCCTTAATAGGCGCGATCGACTAAAAAAAATCACTCAGCGTTTTCTCTCCACTGATCGCATAGCTGTTCAGTAGCAGTACGAAGTGGAAGACTTCGTACTGCCCCATCCGCCCTCGTTCCACTCGTACTTCTTCTTCCAGATACCCCACTAATCCGCCCTCTAGCCAGTACTGCCCCAGCAACACCGCTTCCCCAAACCAACTCGGCACTCGCAACCGTTCCGCCTCTACTGCTTCTACCGCCACTCCACTTCAGTCTCTATCCTCGATTCTCACTGCCATCTTCGCTCCCTCCTTACAGGTCCATCTCTGATGGCATTATCCCCCTCACGATCCCCCAAATCTCCCTTTATGTCTCACTTTCAGCCTCATCCCCCTAACCTCGTTGCGCATCTCGTGGGATCAACAGTTAATAGATTAGGAGGAACCTAGCTTTAAAGTGCCATGGGAGCGATCGGTTCAATGTCCGGGTTTAATCCACCGACCTGACTGGTGCGGAGTACAAGTACTGTTGCACCCTGGTTAATAAATGCTGTAATTAGGTAATCACTTGCCACGCGAGGCAGCATAGTTCGCCAGCTTGCCAGACCCATGAAAAGTTGTCGGACAGGGTTATCTTCCAGACTGCTTCCTAGAACCGCTTCATGTTCCTTCCAGTCGGCCCTGGCAGTACCAAACGGCAGTAAATCTCGTTTCAGCGATCGCCCTAACCGCGTCAGTTGTTTGAGTTGCTCTGCTGCCTCTGAAGAGGTTTGCAACCATTCTTTTACTTTGGACTCGTCCTGTGCCATCTTCTGCATGGGTTGAAGAGTTGCATATAAGGCTTGATTCGAGTCTTGGGCGCAATTATTGGCTGGTCCAACGTATGTACTCCCGGTACCATCCCCAATCCGATACCGCGCCATCATGATTTGCAGCTGATTAATTAGAGTATTCAGTGCGGATGTTCTCACACCGTCAATCTCGTAATCACTCGTTAATGCATTTAGTTTAATCACAACATCTCGCACGGGACGAATGTTGAGCCAACCGAATTGGCGATCGCCCATGTAGTGAGACCAGTGATGTCTACAGGAGATTAATCCGTCGCTATTGTGGCAGTAGACCTGGAAATATTGAATCTCAAACCGCAACTCATCGGTGAGTGGTTCGCGCACTACCTCTGCCAAACCAAAGGCAAAATGTCCGAAGTAAACCGGACCCTGGGCGGCAGGCTCCTTCATTTTGCCGCCAATGCCGCCGTAGACATGATTGAGCAGCAGTCGATCGCCCTCCTGAAACGCGGCTGATGCGGCGGCTTGGGTTTGCAGTAGCGTCGAACTGATGGTGCCTTTGACCCCTTCCGCTGACCAGGATTCTTTTTTCAGGTGGGCGATCGCCGTTTTTCTGCTCACAATGTCTCGATCGGGCTGGAGGCTAAATAGGTGACGAGGTGCGATCGCCTGCACAACAAACTCCCCGGTGTGATTTTTCGCCCCGTAGATGTACCAGCCGTCTGCATTGCAAGGAGATTGTTCAATGTCTTTGAGGCTGGATGGTAGTAAGCCGTTTTCGTTGGGAATCACTGGCGGCAGCAAGACCAGCTCTTCAACACCATCAAACTGACGGGATGCTTTGTTGAAATGCCGAACTCGATACAGCAGCCCATTCGCGGTGTCATCCGCAGGAGCCATAAATTGAACGATCGCGTAAAAGCGACCCGTGATTTCAGCCGGATCTTGAGCAATAAGTAATCGAGGGGTGACGGAATTGTGATTATCAAGATCGGTTGATGCTTCAACAATCACAGACCCATTTAACATGACGAGCATATCATCGGCAGGTCTGGCGCCAGCCAACGATTCCAGCGGATCTACTAAGCGCCACCCATTCAACCGTTCTGGCACAATTTTGCCTTGTCGCAAGCTGTATTCGGCATCGGCACTAAAATGCACATCACGGGTCACGGTTTGCACATAGGCTGCAATTTTAGGATCATCCTGCCAACCTAATTGCACCATCTGCCCCACCAAATGAGAGTAATCGGCAGCCGCATGATACACTTCAAACCAAACGCCGTTAAGGGTTTGACGTTCTTCTAGCGTGGGCAAAATCAACCGTCCCATCCAGAGCGCGATCGGGCGATAGTGGTCTAAATCAATGGCTTGCTCAACTGGATAGTTACCCAGCTGGTTAAAGACCGCTTGCTGAAACAATGAATAACTGCTCGGTTTACGGGTTGCAGTGAGGCGATCGCCCGAAAGCTCTTCCTTTAAGATGCCAATCACCCAATCTAGCGTTTGCTGTAAGTGAGTTCGACCATCCGGCAGTTTCTGATGCGGATCTAGCACACCACCGGGAGTCTGATGCCCGACTGGACCGAGTGAGATCAGCGAAACCGCTCCCCGTTGCTTTGCCCGATTCCAATAGGACAAAAACATCAGTTTCCAGCGTTTGGGAAACAGAATCGATCCCAATGGTTCTACACGGTCTTTATCCCCCACCAGATGGTAGATATGCTCCAGCCGCAAGATGTTATTGTGACCGCTGAACACTCCCGCTATCGAGATAATATCCATCGGTGCATCCAAGACCTGCTTCAATAGCGGTGCAGCGCCCATGGATATTTCACCTCCCCCACTAAACCCCAACAGGGTAACGGGTACCCGGCTGCCCTGTTGATAGCCATGATCGATCAAACTGTTATAGATAAGCTGCGCCATGCCTTGATTGTAGATAGGACCATAGCGCCCATCCGCAGAGACCGCAACCACCAACATATTGCGAATGTTGATGAGCATCCCCAGTATGCCTAGAAAACGCTTTGCCCGTAGCCAGTTGACCAGCTGCCAGAACCCCGAAAAGAAGCCGCTCGTCAAAGACCGATTTAACACCGAGTAAGGCATGATGCCCCGGATTAATACCATATCGGGCAGTGCCTTACCTAAGTGCTGCAAAAACTCTTCAGCCTCTGGGGCATATGTATATTCGTACTGCCCAATTCCATCCAGATACACAATGTAGCGGCTCACCTGGGTATCAGCGGCGATCGCATCCTCAACGGTGCCAGGGAGGCTAGTTGTCTTAACTCTGTCGCCATACCAGCCTGCCCACCAGCCCAAAGATTCTAGCGGACTCAGAAGAGCAGCGATCGCCAGAGCCACTAACCCTATTGCAAGCAGGTCTGTAATTACCCGTTGAGCGTCACTCAGATCTGACTGAAAACCATTGCTGAACGCGTATAGAGGAGGCTGTAGAAGAACTAACAAACCGACAAGTAACCCCCATCTAATCATCCTGTTGCGACGAGAAAGTCGATTCATGACGAAGACCTCCGATCGTTTCTGCTGTCCCCATTCGCTTGAGAGGTAGGCTCACTGCCAAACCTAGACTGAATCATTTGTTCTAACTGTTGGACATTGGTCACCAGTTGCTTACCTGCAACGGAGTCTGATAGCCACTGTCCAAATGCCTCTGCCGGACGCCCGATCGTCCGCTGCATGATTTGAAAGATAATCCAGCCCAAGATCGCGCACCACAGAGTTTGCCATCGCCCTAGCTCGGTGACAACGTCAAAGCCTCGCACAAACGAGAGTAAGCTCCAAATTGATAACACCACTCCAATCGGCACCCCCAAATAGGGCATCGCCCCCAGAAAACACCAGATTAGAGGTGCATAGGCAAGCCCCAACACCCGGAATACAGTCATAAAAGAGGTATTCGCTCCATACAGCACATGGCTAGCTCCCCATACACTCAAAATCCAAAACGCTGTACTGATGACGAATAAAATAACTGCGATGCCCAAACTCAGCACAAACCGAATCGGCTTGACTTGATTGATAAACAACACCAAACCCTGAGCGATCGCCTGAGATAAACCTGCCAGCAGCAGCACATAAACCGACATCTGCGTGCCATTGGGCAGGGTCTCAATCAGCCGAAATGCTTCAGGATTAAGAGTCATCGCTCCCTGCACCAGGTACCAGAATTGATCAAGGACAGTTGTCATGGATGGTTTACCTCAGTAACATCACAAAATACCCACTCACGAAAAATATAGTAAAAGCCAGGACAGGACGTGTTTCCATTGCCATTAAAACTCGCATATTAAACGAATTGACGCAAGGGAGGTATGAATAGAATCCGTTACATCGCCATCCGCGATCGGTGCTGCTGCCGTTTCAATATTTGTAAACTGTTATCTGGATGAATCCAATCCCCTACCGCGTTTGGCGCAAAAACATCAGGTCATCCTGAAATACAGTTGCGTGAATGAATGCAGCGATCGCTTTTAATCAAGATTGCGATCAACTCGCCGCGATATTCTTCGTCACTCATATTCGTTCCTTGTAAATGTATATTTTGATGTTATTAATTAATTAGAATTAGAATAACGCTCGCAGAATTATCTGTTGTAACCTTTGAAGAAATAGAGTGCTCAAAAGGTTCTCGAACTTCATTGCTATAGGCATTCTCTAACCATGGATGCACAAGGATGCGGTACGTTCCTCGTCTCCAATTCACCTTCAGAGAAGTCCAGAATAATAGTGATGCAACGAGTAAGGCGGCGATCGCGAAGTGCGGTATGACCTTCCCTACTTCTTCTCGATTGCACCCTAATCTAGGAACTATCGACAGAGCCGAAAATTAAAGTTGACGGGTCACTATTCCATTAAAGGATCTACAAATACTATGAACGATCGATCTGGTAGGTTTTCTCACCGAATCTCTGTAAGAGTGTCGCGACGAACTCTGATAAAAGCCCTCCCCGTTATAGCAATCTCTGCAGGAATATCATCTGCTGCGCTCTCAAGCCCATCTAATTCTGTCCTAACTGCAAGCGAGTCGTCGCAAAATTCAGATGGAAGCCAGACGCTGTCTAATACGAGAAGGCGTACACATACGGTGGGGAAATTCCGGCTCGATGTTACAAAAAACAGCATTCGCGTTCGGCACACAGATGACGCAGCCCGTTCTCTCTGGGAAACCACACCAAGATACCCGTTTCTGCAAGCAGCAGCAGCGATCGCAACTTTCAGGGAACATGGAAATCCAGCAGGCTTTTTCGAGGTTACAGATAAAGTCTCTTTTCTAAACACGTTCAAAAGCATCGATTCAACTCAATCCGTTGATCCTTCTACCCTGATCATTCGCGGCACATTGTCTGGTTCACGATCTGAGGTAACTTTCCGTCTCACCTTTAAGGCACTGTTCGACAACCAACTCCAATTTACGATCGGCTTGGAAGGAGAAAACGCATCTCAATTCAATCGCATTTTCCTACGATATGCGTCTAATGCAGATGAAGCGTTCTTCGGATTCGGACACCAGCTCACCTATTTCAATCAGAAAGGGAAAGTTATCCCGATCCTGGTTCAGGAGCATGGAATCGGCAGAGGGCGACCCGGCATCACGCAGCTTGTTGACCTGAAGTACGATGGTGCAGGTGGCACCCCCTATCTGACCGAAGCCCCTGCTCCGCATTACATCACAAGCCAGCTTCGTTCTCTATTTCTCGAAAACAGAGAATACAGTGTTTTCGATATGCGTGACGCTAACTTTGTTGAAGTCAAACTTTTCTCCGGAGCGATGACGGGGCGTATCCTCTTTGGGCGATCGCCGCTGAACTTAATTGAAGAATACACCACTTACGCAGGTCGGATGCGTCCGCTTCCAAACTGGATTCACGAAGGGGTCATGGTCGCTGCCCAAGGCGGTAGCTCCCCCGTCAACGATCGTCTCGAAAAATTGATCAATGCCAAAGTTCCATTGTGTGGACTATGGATTCAGGATTGGGCTGGAATAAATCAGACGCAGGCTGGCAAACAGGTCGTCTGGAACTGGCAGTTGAGCCGAAATCAATACCGGGATTGGGACGAGATTGTAAAGAAGTTAGCGAAGTACAACGCTCGGATACTCATCTACATGAATCCTTTTCTGCTGCAAGATCCGTGTAGCTCGAACACCGACCCATCCTGCCGAAATCTATACGAGGAGGCAAATCAGAAAGGCTATCTTATTCGTCAAAACGGAACGGCTTACGTGTACACGAACTCCTCAATCAAAGCTGGAATGGTTGATTTGAGCAATGAGGAAGCCCGCACTTGGCTCAAGACCGTGATCAAGGAGGAAATGATCGGCAAAGCGCAGGCATCGGGGTGGATGGCTGACTTCGGGGAAGCGCTACCGTTCGACGCTCAGATCTCTGGAAACGCAGATCCGGCGGTTTGGCACAACCACTATCCCGAAGCCTGGGCGCGCCTTCATCGTGAAGCTATTGAAGAGACGGGCAGGGGCGAGGACTTCGTTTTCTGGAATCGATCGGGCTTTACTCAGAGTCCGGGGGTTGCCACTGCGTTCTGGCTGGGAGACCAGTTGCAGACTTGGGATGAATACGATGGTATCAAGACTGCCGTTGTGGGGCTACTCTCAGGCGGTATATCAGGTTTCAGTCTCTTGCACAGTGACACGGGGGGCTTTGTGGCGAACAAGACCTTCCCGGTGATTGCGCGATCCAAAGAATTGCTCATGCGCTGGATGGAGCTTAATGCCTTCACAGTGATCTTCCGTACCCATGATGGATTGATTCCTGATATTAGCGCGCAGATTGATACAGATGAAGAGACTCTCTCCCACTTAGCTCGATTTGGGCAGGTGTATAAGCTGCTGGCTCCTTACCGGAAAACCCTTGTCGCTCAGGCTGCAAAAGTAGGATATCCCGTGGTTCGCCACCTCGTCTTAGAGTGATCCAGAATAAAAAAGATCCAAGGTTAGCTCGACTTGTCACAGATAGAGACAAACCACTTGGTAAGATTCGGCAGACGCTGGATCTGCTGCTCCACGGCTATCATTGCCTGTTGGGTGAGTTTAATGCCTGT
>JBBRCV010000005.1:0-60774 GCA_038204505.1 Elainellales cyanobacterium | reverse complement strand
GGTAAGGCATTCACTCCAGCGCTCACTACACAAGCAAATCTGACCCAACGCTTCAAAGATGCGCGGGATGCCAATCTCAACAAGATTAACCCACGCTTTAAAGAGGCACGCGATCGCAACATGCATAACTAAGGATTCAATCCTCCTCGAAGTTCCTCTGGTCGATCGCTCCTCATAGCGGGAGCGATTGACCCTTCTGCACTCAGCCACAGCCAAGGCATCTTAATGAAACAACCCCTCGATCAGCTCATTCAGCGCTTTGAGCAAATCGTACAACAGCTAAAAATTTTGGAGGTGATGTTTAGCTCAGCCTCTGAAACACGCAATCACCGCTCACTAGCAGACTGGAAAAACATTATTGATGTAGAGACAGACTCCTTTGATTCAAATTCTTCTAGGCATTTGCCCGATCGCTTGTTTCAGGTCACTGAAGATGGCTCCAAAGAGTAGATTTTTCTACTGTAGATTCGAGTCTCTTTCCATTACCGAAACACTAAACCTGTCAGATCTGCATCACGACCATCATCACAATGGACTTACTTACTTTTGACGATCTTCCGCCTGATCTCCGCAGCGCGATCGCCACACGCGAACTTGTCCCGGAGCAAATTCTTTTTCGTCAGGGAGATTGTGCCGCCGCTCTCTTTATTGTTAAAACTGGACGATTGAAAGTGGTTCGTCTCACCTCTAAGCAGCGATCGGTGACGCTTCAAATTGCCAGACCTAGTGAAAGCTTTGGAGAAGCTGCGCTGGTTTCAGATTTCTATCCCTACACAGCCATTGCTGAGATTAGTTCGCAGGTGGCAATTTACCCTCGGCAAGTACTGCGGTCGGCTTTACGGCAACACCCTGATTTGGCAGAAGATTTGATGACGCGATTGATTAGAAAAAACCTGACTTTAATCATGCAGCTAGAGCTGCGGGACATCCGATTGGCTCATTGGCGCGTGCTGCATTATTTGCGCTATCTGACCCAACCCGATCATCCCCAATTGATTAGATTCGATCGCCCGCTCAAAAACATTGCGGCTGATCTGGGTCTTGCGCCCGCAACTTTATCTCGCGCCCTGACGAGACTGGAACGCGAAGGCATGATTGTCCGAGGGCAAAACTCAATTAAGCTACAGGATTTGCCAGTCGCTTGATTTGAATCAAGCGTCGATGGTATCATCTTGAACTTCAGATTGTTTCAAGGTTTCATAACATGTAGGATAATTCACTGTAGTTGTAATCAGTGATCACTATTCCGTCCTGGCTAAATTGAAAACCTATGCCTACAAGCGATCGCCCCATCCCCCGTCAATCTGCTTCAGACGCTGTATTAGCAGCATCTCAGGAACGACGGATTCTGGAGTGTCTGACTTCTCTTAGCTACCGGGCTGGCGAACTAAAAACTTATCTCCAGGCGATCGCTCAGGGTGTAAATGACCTAATTGGTTTGGACTGGTCAGTTGTCACTTTATGTCAGGGCGATTCTGAGCAAATTCTGGCAAGTACGATCGATTTGGGTGAGGCAGCAGAACAGACTCATTCTTTACACGGAACGCTGACTGGGACGGTGGTCAAAAGCGGCTGCTCACTCGTTGTTGAGAATACTACAACTAATACAGCGTTTGGGGTAGCCCCGGATGGATATCAGGCGTATATGGGAGTCCCTTTACACACGCCTACGGGTAGTGTGGTGGGTACAATTTGTTCTTTCCAGCGGCAGCCACGTCACTTTACTGATCAAGAGGTGCATCTGGCAGAAATTTTTGCTGAACGGGCAGCGATCGCCATCGACAACTATCAGCTTTATCAGCAGCAGCAGCAGTTTAATCAAGCCTTGGAAGCAGAAGTAACCCGACGCACCCAGGAATTACAAGTCGCTCAATCGCAATTAATTGAAGCCTATGAGCAGTTAGAGCAACGCATTGAGCAACGGACTGGCGAACTGCAACGCACCAATGAGCAACTGCAAGCCGAGATTCAAGAACGTCAGCAAATTGAGACAGCATTACGCCAAAGCGAAGTTCGGTTTAGGATTGTGGTGGAGAACGCAGCGGACGCATTTCTGCTAATTGATGCGACCAATGGGCACATCCTGGATGCTAATCGACAGGCTTGTGAGAACTTAGGCTACACCTATGCGGAGCTATTGACGCTTTCTATTCTAGATTTTGATATTAAATTTACGGCAGATGAGTTACTGGCATTTCGACAACAGCTTGCCAATGGCGTTTCAGCTACCCTAGAGAGCGAACACCGACGCAAAGATGGGACAACGTTTCCAGTAGAGGCAAACGTTTGTCTTTTTGAGTCGGGAGGGCGATCGCTGGAGCTAGCTTTAGTGCGAGACATTACTGAACGCAAGCAAGCTGAGCAAGCAATGGCACAGCTTGCCGAAATTGGCGAACTTGCCGCGATGATTGTCCATGAAGTCCGCAATCCACTAACGACGGTGGTAATGGTATTAACGGCATTGCGGGATATTGATCTGCCAAAACGAAACCAACAACATCTTGCGTTAGCCCTAGAAGATGCAGAACGGCTGCAACGACTGCTAAACGAAATCTTACTTTATGCAAAACAGCAGGTGCTGCAATGTTGTGAAGTAGAGTTAAATACCTTCATCACCGATATCATCGAGTCATTGCAAATGATGTTAGACATGACAGAATATGACATTCAGTTTGTCTCGTCATTTCCGTCAATCTGGATGTTGGGCGATCGCGACAAACTCAAGCAGGTCTTTATCAATCTGATCAGGAATGCTTACGAAGCGATCGAACCAGGCGAAGCGATTACCTGGCGCATCGATCCGGGCACAGACGACAGCAGAATCTGCATCAGTATTCACAATGGCGGCAACCCAATTCCAGCCGAAATCTTATCAAAATTGGGTACGCCTTTTTTCACCACGAAGCCTTCTGGCAATGGGTTGGGGCTAGCGATCGTGCGGCGCATTGTCGAAGCTCATAATGGCGAACTGCTCATTCAATCAAACCCAGAGAGAGGAACAATCGTCAGTATTCAACTCCCCTTGATTCACCCAGTTTCCTAAACTTCCCCAAACTTTTGTACTGGATAAACTGTATAGCACTACGGCGGGTCTGGCGATCGCCGCCGTTAAGCAGTTTTATTTTTAATGAATTTGACTAACGAAACAATCAATATAAACAGAACACAGCCTAATACTGCCACCCGGTTTTCTTTCGCCTTTGGCGACACAAATATAATAAAACCCTGACCCTTAATCAAAGCAGAGAAACTTGAGACACAGAATGGCATGAGATATAGCCTGAATGTTTGCCAATGGTCTTTTCTATCAGCCTTACCAGAAGCAACGCTTAATAGTAGACCTGTACCAATGACAAGGCTAATCCCGATCGCATTAAGCCATAGTTTCAGCGAAGGATCAAAATAGAAATAAACGATAACAACATACCAAATGAGGTAGCACCAAAGAATTGCTTTAGCTAATTTGAGTTCATAAAGATATCGAATCAATCGTTTTATCATTTAGGGAGCCTCGTAAAAACACTTTCTTCGGAGGTCTTGAAATCACGCGAATTACTCTGAAATGATCTCTAGCATTGCAATCCGCCCTACTTCATAGCAAATTACTCGATGTGAGATATGGATTTCTAAAGTCGTTAAAAATACACCAGTCAGCAACACTCCGGTTCCCAGCAGAAAAAGAATGAGTGCGAAGGTTGCGGCTGCATCAGAGCCAATGGCGACTGTGAAAGCGATCGCAAACATGTTCATCAGAAAAATCGAGATGGAACCATAGATCACGAGTATGACATTTTGGAGCAGTCGATGACGCTGGGTTAGCAATGGAATTTGGCGATCGATTTCCTGAAGACGCTCCAGAAAAAACAGATCGGTGATTTCGCGCGATCGCAATAATTGTAACCGTTCAAGTGCAAGCGAGCGCATATAATGACCAACGGCAGCGTACCGTACCAAAATTGCGTTTTGAATCAGCGCACAAGCCGTAATTAAGACGACTGGAGCAATAATCAGTTGAATAGTTTTTGCAACATCAGCAGCACTCATCATCATGGGTTGAGTCCATCTGCGGTTTTCATTCAGGTTCTCCTACATTAACGGTGGGCAACTGAAAGCGATCGCGTTTCTGGGTTGCGATCGAGAAATCGGGGTCTTAACAGAATTTTTACCAGTAACCACAGCGATTGAAATTCTCCGGGAGAACAGCGGCTCTTCCATTGTCCGGGGCGGCAATATAGCAATCTAATTAATTGTCGCTGTTGAGCAAGGTTAAGCGGCTCAAACAGAACCTGGGCGATCGGAAACTCACTGCTAGAGTCAACGTGTGTAACATAACCTTGCATCACCAATGCCTCCTCTACCAGTTCAATTTGAACGGACAGCATGGCAATCTCGTTTATATCAGAAAGCTCTTGAGTGATAGAAACTTCTATTCCTACTTCAGAGATTGCAGTGGTAAATCCCCAAGCTTTCTGGTTTTGCTCGGTTGAGCCAATCTGTAAGCGAACGGTGCGCCGCAAGTTATACCATTCGTAAGGGCTAGTGCGCGGCACATCAATCAGCGTCAGCAGCGCAATACTCAACATCAGCAGATTATAAGCACTCCAAATCCAGCCTAGCCCGATTCCCCTTAGCTCTGCCGCCACGGTTAAAGGCATTTCGGGTCGCCAGACGCCCATGACGAGATAGGTTCCTAAGTTCAGCCATAGACTGATTGCAGTGGCGATAAACATGGCAATTAGCGGAAAAGCAAGCTGCCAATTAAATGAAAAGCGATCGCTCACACCGCCTTTTGGTGTCACTTTAAATCCCTTACCAAATGGATTTAACATCACTTTCACAACCGTTACCGCTAAGGGGAACGCCAGCACGAGCGAATAAATATCTGCTAGCACCGCCGATCGCGATCGATAATTTAACCAGGAAAACGTCGTAATTTGCACCAAATAAAACGGCACAAAGAAATATAGAATTTCTGCCCCCGTGGCTCTGATCGGAATTACACCGAGAAAAGCGTATGCCAGCGGAATGAATAGTAATCCAACTCGTGCCGGACTGGTAAACCAGTGCAGCAACCCTTCGAGATGTGCCAACCGTTGCAACAAGTTTAGACCAGAAATTGTCAGCGGATTAGCTTTAACAAAAAAGGCTTGTAAGGTTCCTTGTGCCCAGCGGGTACGCTGAAGGGCTTGAACAGCGGTATTTTCAGCCGCCAAACCTGCACTCAGCTTCTCATTGAGGTAAAGGACACGATAGCCCTTTGCTGCCAATCGAACGCCTGTAAAGTAATCTTCACTCAGAGACTCGGTGAAAAAGCATCCCGTTTCAGTCAGTGCCGATCGCCGCACCACAAACGATGTCCCCGCACAAATCACGCCACCCACCCCATCACGAATCGGCTGAATCTGTCGATAAAACACTTCCTCATCTGGGGTAAGAATGTTTTCTAACCCTAGATTGCGGGCGATCGGGTCAGGATTGTAGAATGTCTGCGGCGTTTGGATGAGGGCAACCTTTGGGTCTTGAAAGAAACCTACGGTTCGAGTCAGAAAGTTTTGAGTTGGAATAAAATCAGCGTCGAAAATTACGATTAAATCGCCGTCGATCTGACTAATGGCGTGGTTCAAATTTCCGGCTTTGGCATGGCGGTTATCGGGTCGCGTCATATATTCACAGTCCAACTCTGCTGCCAACGCCTGCACTTCTGGTCGGCGCGTATCATCTAGCAAATAAATTTGTTTTGCACCATACTCCAACGCCTGACAACCAATCACCGTTCGTCGCAGAATAAACGTTGGTTCGTTATAAGTGGGAATCAAAATATTAACGGTTGGCGCAAACGTTCCATTCAGCACATCGATCGCCAGCCGATCGGCTTCGGGGCGGCGGTCATGGGTTCGCAGCAACAGCAAGAGTTGAATGATGCCACCGCTCAAGAGAGAAAGTTCCATCACAAATAAACCGACACTAAACACACCATTGAGCGGCGTATTGAAGTTGAGCGTTGAGAGCGATCGCCACAGCAAATAACGAACTGCCAGGAAGAGTAGGATGCTGACCACGATCGCTCTTGACCAGGTGCGAGGACGGGGAAAAATCTTGGTGATTGCCAGGACTAACAGCATTAACGCTACGCCTGGAACTAGCAAATAATGCCCCACCATCATCGGGGCTGCAATCCACATCGGCGGATGTTGTTCCAGCTCATTAAGATGCATAAAGATTGTGCTAATCGTTCCCACTCCGGCAAACCAGGCAGCAGCGATCGCCGCCGATAAAGCGATCGCCGCCAGCATGATCCAGGTGGCAAGTTGAGGCACTATCGTTCGACGAATAGTTGCAAAAGGAGAGGGAGAATTCATTGATTTACCTGGGTGTTAGTCGTGAAGACAAGCTTCAGCAGTTAAGGTTTGGGCGTGACTGGAACGTTCTGAATAGTGCAAGGCTGAGTATTGCATTGCTTCTCATAGAGCTGCTGAACATAAGGTTCTTGCCAAGTCACAGGCACTTCTAAGAGTGATTGCGTTCCGGTAATACCTTGTCCTAAAAACAGCAAAAGTGCGATCGAATTGAGGACGATATGAACGTTCCGCCAGCGATTAGTGCGATCGCGATAGATGTTCGGCAAGATTGCCAAAGCAAAAATCATTAGTAAAGCGGCGGTAATTCCAAAGTAAAAGTGAGAGAAATACCACTGTTCAGTTTTGCGATAGATGCCATCTTGACAGCCCAAAAGTACGAGTCCCATTCCGGTCAGCGCGGCAAAGACACCACGCCAAAGTGGAGGCTGGGCAACGAACAGAGCCGCTAGTGAGGCGATCGTTGCTATAAATAAAAGCCCAATCAAAACTACTTTGAAGGGAGCTTGCGCGAAAATTTTGTGGTCTACAATGTTGCCGAAGATGTCGTAGGCGAAGGCAAGTAACACGACACCAACCACTGCTCCGGTGAGCCAACGTCCTAACTGAACATGCTCCTGCCCAACAGTCGGCGGAATTTTACTTTTGTCTCCCTTGACGGCTTGCAATCGGCGCTGTCGAACTTGCAGTGCCCGATTGACCACAATTCCCAGCAGGGGAAATACAACGGCAACCGCTATCACTGGATGTAGCAACAAAATGGTATCTCTAAAGTCCATATGGCATTCCTTGAAAAGATAAGGTGATAAACCAATCGCACTAACGTAGAATAGCGAGAGTTTGGCACAGGCTTTGACCCGTAAAATGAAAGGAACCTGAGTATTTTCTGAAAACTTACCGAATTTATTGAGATCAGAAATTTTTTAGGAAGATCTCAGCTTAATCTCAGTTTTTCCATACTATTTCTTATACAAAAATCATTTTCCTTGAGATTGCGTCAGCCACAATTGCCGCATAGCCGAGAGTTCAACAACTGATACAGTAACTCAGGCTTAACGACAACGAGTTGTAACCCCTATCTTCAGGAGACTAAAATCATGAAATTTAACCGAGCAATGCTATTAGGTGTTACCGCTTTTTTGATCGGCGTTGCACCCATTTCTCTTGCAGTTGCGGGTCAAGCTCCCACTCAAATTGTACAGACCTCAACCGTTAGGAATACGACGGTGGCACAAACTTCATCTACCGCGATCGCTTCAGGTGCTTTCGTGGCAGGAGAAGCGCCGACTACAGGTACCGCTCGAATTGTCACCGAAGGCGGACACCGTTATTTAGAGCTAGATGCTGCCTTTAGCACCAGCAATATGGGCCCTGACCTCCATGTCCTGCTCGATTCGGCGACTCAGCCCCCAAAATCTTATGACAATTTGGGGAGTGCTGTGAATTTAGGAAAACTGCATAATCCCAGCGGCGCTCAACGCTACCCTATTCCTGACGCGATTGACTTAGCCAGCTTCCATACTGCTGTGATCTGGTGTCGCATGGCAAATGCAACATTTGGCTATGCTCCGCTCAATTCAGTCAGTACTCGGTAGAGATAGACGCAAATTATTGACGATCGCCCAGGCTCAATACGTGGGCGATCTGTAAGTTAATTACAATAGTGATTTTAACGACTTCTCTAAATCGTTTCCTAGCTTGACACGGAATTTTGAACAGTCTCGATCAGGGTCTAAACTCCTAGGGCTTTTCAGTTGCTATGATGTGTACATCAATATTTTTGAGTGCCATCAGCAGTTGTCGAGTCAAAGATCCGCGCAGCAAAATTTTCCAAAGCGATCGCTGACTCTCGCCAATCACAATCTGCGTAATTCGATATTCCTTGGCAGTATCTGCGATCGCTTTAGCTTTATTCTGATCTGAAATACGAACAAACTGTCCTCCAAATTCCTCACAGAGGCGTTCACAGGTTTCAATATGCAAGCTCTCTGCCTTATCTAGAAAGCGATTGGGATCATTCACAAATAAACAGTAGAGGGGCGCGTGCATATACCCCGAAATTCGGGCACCTCGCCGAACCAGTTGAATAGCATTGGGATAGGTTGATACACAAACTAATACTCGCTCGTGAACGTTGCAGTAAGGCGCAGTGTTAGAGTTGTTACCGACTTCAAGGGCATCTTCTTCAACATTGTCTGCAATTTCTCTGAGTGCCAGTTCTCGTAAAGCAATTAGATTTCGACGTTGGAAAAAGTTTTGCAGAGATTGATCCACTTTTTCAGGCGCATAGATTTTGCCTTCTCTAAGGCGTTCCTCTAATGTTTCAGGAGTAACGTCTACAACTACCACTTCAGACGCTTCATCTAGTAAGCGATCGGGAATTCGCTCTCGCACAACTACTCCAGTGATCCTTGCCACCAAATCATTCAAGCTCTCTAAATGCTGAATGTTGACAGTCGAAAAAACATCAATGCCGCTTGCTAAGATGACTTCGACATCTTGATAACGCTTTTCTCGCTCAGAGCCAGGAACGTTTGTATGAGCGAGTTCATCTACTAAAGCAAGCTGGGGTTGACGCGCGATAATGGTATCGGTGTCCATCTCGGTGAGTGTTACACCCGACCATGGAACTTCTTTTCGAGGAATAATCTCTAAGCCGATCGCTTTGTCGGCAGTCTCTCGTCGTTTGTGAGTTTCTAGTAACCCTACAATGATATCTACCCCTTCTTTTTTAAGGCGATGTCCTTCTTCCAGCATTTTGTAGGTTTTTCCCACACCCGGAGACATGCCAATAAAAATCTTATGTTTCCCTCGACGAGCGGGGCGAATATAGGAGTTATCAGGAGAATAAGTGGGTGAAGTGTCCATTGTCAAGAAAGCGATAGGGTATCAGATAAAACTAGTAGGTAGGAACTGCTAACAATATTGCTAATCTGCTTAGGGATCTGCCTGAAAATATAGTACCAGTTAGCTGTTTTGTAGGGCAGGCATCTTGCCTGCTTAGCTGTTTTGTAGGGCAGGCAAGATGCCTGCTTAGTATGAAAGGCAGGCATCTTGCCTGCTTAGTATGAAAGGCAGGCACGATGCCTGCCCTACAAAAAATTAAAAGACTGGGACTTTATCAAGTTGCAACTCCCTTACTATCTTAACGGGCAATCGTTAAGTGAATAGTACACAGGACAAGCTTTATTGAGAATAAATTTAAATTCTGGAACCATCATAGGATGAAGCGTCATTGCCAGAATGTAGTCTCCGATGTTGATCAAAGGATTCTGACTAATTGGAATAAATTCTTCATTCTTAAGGCATCCTAGAACAACACATTTTCTAGGAATTTGAATATCAGCTAAATACTTTCCGCAATAAATGCTGTTAAGCGAAACTTTAACTTCCAATAAGCTAGGGTCTATTGATCTCTTTGTAGAGGTAAATTGTTCTTCGCACATTTCCAGCAGTACCTTTAGTTAGATTTGTTTGCCAGATATTTTTCAGGAATCATAAAGCTATAAGTCACCGACTGGTTGAAATGATGTGAACATCGATCTGCCTCAGCGATCGCGTTAACCGATCCACCAAAGATCCACCCAAAAAATCCTGCCAGCGAGATTGATGAGATTGACCGATAACGACTTGAGTAACGCGATAAGATTGGGCAGCGTTAATAATTTCTGTTGCTGGATTTTCTCCGGCAATGTGGAGAAACTTACCATCAAACTTTTGACAAAGCCGCTCACAAGTTTCAACATAGCGACTTTCTGTTTTGGTCAGCGATCGCTCAGGATTTCTAACTAGCAAAACGTAGAGGGGAGCATTCATGTAGCCTGCAATTCTTGCGCCTCGTCGAATCAATCTAAGAGAGTTTGGATGAGTTGAGATGCATACTAAAACTCGCTCGTGAATACAGCAAATTTCGTCCCGCCGAGCCTGATTATTGCTACGTTGCTGCACATCTTGACGAAGTCCTTCTCCTTCAATTTGGTCTGCTACTTCTCGCAGTGCTAACTCTCGTAATGCAACTAGATTACGCCGCTGGAACAAGCCCTGCAAAGCCTGGTCGATCTTCTCAGGTGGACAGATTTTTCCAGTCAGCAGTCGCGCTTCTAGTGTTTCGGGTGTGACATCGACCACAACGACCGAATCAGCCTTGTCTAATAAACATTCAGGGAGGCATCCGATTCCATGAATTCCAGTAATTTGGGTGACGCGATCGCTCAGATGCTCTAAGTGCTGAATATTAACTGTAGAGTAAACATCAATACCTGCTGCTAAAATCACCTCAATATCTTGATGACGCTGGTTTCGCTTTGCCCCTGGAAGGTTAGAGTGGGCGAGTTCGTCAATTAAGACAAGCTGGGGTTGACGGGCGAGCACAGCCTCAGTACTAAGCTCATTAAAGATTAATTCCTCTCGACTAATCGTTTTACACAGAAGCACCTCTAAACCTATTGCTTTATCTACAGTTTCTTGCCGACCGTGGGTTTCTAGAAACCCAATCACAACATCGACCCCAGTTTGCTTAAGGCGATGCGCTTCATCTAGCATTCGATAGGTTTTGCCGACTCCGGGAGCCATGCCGATAAAGATGGTGTGTTTGCCGCGACGGGCAGTGTATTCGTAAGGGCGATCGAGCATCAGGGGTAATGAATACAACTTTCCAATCCTCTCACTTAAGGGAAACATAAGAAACTCTGCATATTTCTATTATCGCTGACCTAAACTATTTGACCCTTGTACAGGCTGGACATTCTCTACTTTTAAAGATGGAGTAGAGAGTTTCGATTCAATGGCTGCAATGATAATAATCAAAGTCATTGTTGCAAGTGAAGTAATTACTGTCAAAGTGGCGATCCGCCAGATCCATCTGAGGCAATCATTGATCTCTGCCATTTCCTCCTCATCCGACATTGCCTTTTGAAGCGGGGGCGTAGCAGCGGCGGCAGCAAGACGAGGACTCAAGCGATTAGTGTTCTCAGCTAGAGCTAGAGCCTCTAATGGGAGGGCGTAGTGCCAGGTTGTGAATAGCGAATCAGATGGAGTGGGCGATCGCTGCTCCGATGAAAGGGGTTTCACCTTAGCATTCAAATCCTCAATCACCTCTGATGCAGATTGATAACGTCGTCTCGTTGCAGATAGCAGCAATTTATCTAAAATGAGTCCTAGCGATTTGCTGACAGGTTCATCCAAGAAGTCACGCCATCTCCAAATATTTTCGCTGCTATCAAATAGAGCAAACGGAGACTGCTGAGTGAGTAGATGCAAGCACGTCACCCCCAGACTATAAAGGTCACTGCTGAATACAGCCTTGCCTTTAAGCTGTTCTGGAGCCGTATACTCAGCGCTGCCAATCATTGTTCCTGTGTGCACCAACTCAGTAGCCGTCAGACACTTAGCCGCTCCAAAGTCTACCAAAACAAGTTGCTGATCAACGCGCCGACGAATAATATTGGCGGGTTTGATATCTCGATGAATGACTTGATGGTCATGGATGAACTGCAATACGGGCAGCAATTCAGAGAGTAGTTGCCGAATCTCGGCTTCATTAAAAGGACTTGACTCAGACAATTCCTGCTCTAAATTTTGTCCATTAATCCATTCCTGCACCAGGTAGAAACATCCGTCTTGCTCAAAGAAGTCAAACAGTTGAGGAATTTGAGAATGACCTCCCAGTTCACAGAGTTGTAACGCCTCTTGATAAAATTGCTCAACTGCTTTTTGCTGAAGATCTACGTTCTGATCAGTGAGAAAAAGTTGTTTGATGACACAAGGTGACTGAAGAGAGTGAGATTCTTCGATCGCCAGAAAGGTCTTCCCAAAGCCACCCTGACCAATGAGATCAAGAACGCGGTAACGCTCGTTTAGGTAGGCTTTAGGTTGAACAGAGCTATCCTGAAAAGAATTCTGGGCGATCAAAGAAGTATTCGGAATCAGACTCAAACGGTCACTCAGGGTCATCCGACGATGGTTAACCATGTAGATTTTCCCTTTAAGATTTAGCGAATGGGCTTAAGCGCATCTAACGCCAAATTTAGTTTCAACACATTAACACCAGGTTCACCAAAAATGCCCAAGAAGCGCCCATCAGTATTTTGACGAATCAAAGGTCCTAACTGGCTAGGCTGAAGTCCTCTAGCTCTTGCCACGCGAGCGATTTGTGCAGCGGCTCCTTCTAGAGTGATATGAGGGTCAAGGCTAGAGCCAGAAGTATAGACTAAATCATTCGTGGGCTTTACGCCTGCTTTTTGCAATCTGGGGATGTCTCCCTCGATCGCCTTAGTGGGATCAGGATCGCTTTTACCCTTAATGCGATCGAGCAGAGCAGGATTACTGGGTGCTAAGTTACTGGCACCTGATACGCCCGTTTTCAAAACTCCAGCATCGTCTTTCTTAGGATCGGCGGTGCTGTAGCTAGTCGTACTGGGGCGACTGTTGAAATAGCGATCGGCAGTGAAAGGTTGACCAATTAAGGCAGAGCCTACTTCTTGACCTTGGGCATTTTTAATCATGCTGCCATTGGCTTGAAACGGAAAAACAAGCTGTCCGAACGCAATCATCACAAAGGGATAGATAATCGCAGTCACAACCCACAGAACTAGCGTAGATCGAATGGCTCTACTGGCTTCGCGTGCAAAACTCATTAGAATTTCTCCGGTACAAACATTACAAAAAACAGATAAATCGCCAGGGCGATCGTGACTAAGCCAAGCGCTGCTAACCAATAGGATTGGCTGCGAGACATCTCTCCACCCGTTGCTGCATAGACTGCTGGGGCAAGGACTAGATTAAAGCACAGTCCTAGAAACAGGTAGAGCGGGAGTTTCTGTCTACGCCACTCAGACCAAATTTCAGTCATGTTTTCAACGGTCTGAATAGAGATCTGAGTCGATAAAGCTGGAAGTCGAACCTGAGAACGTTTCATAGAGGTTGCATTGTAGAAATTGAATCAGTGAATAGATATGCTAATGCCTACGAGAAGGGAATTAGTACGTCGATAATCTTGATGGCGATAAAGGGAGCGATGACACCACCTAATCCAAAAATCAGAATATTACGACGCAGCAGTTGATTTGCTGTGAGCGGACGGAACTGCACTCCCTTTAACGCTAATGGGATCAACGCAGGAATGATCAGCGCATTGTAAATTAACGCTGAAATGATTGCCGATTGCGGACTTTTAAGATGCATGATGTTAAGAGCACCAATACCAGCCGCTGCAAAAATGGTTGGAATAATTGCAAAGTATTTGGCAATGTCGTTGGCGATCGAAAAGGTCGTCAGCGCTCCACGAGTAATTAGGAGTTGCTTACCAATCGTTACCAGATCAATGAGTTTCGTTGGGTCAGAATCTAAGTCCACCATGTTTGCCGCTTCCTTAGCAGCTTGGGTTCCAGAGTTCATCGCCACGCCCACATTTGCTTGAGCTAGAGCAGGTGCATCGTTTGTCCCATCTCCTGTCATAGCGACTAGCTTTCCTTCGGATTGCTCTCGGCGAATCACGTCGATTTTATCTTCAGGAGTTGCCTCAGCAATGAAGTCATCAACCCCTGCTTCCTGAGCGATCACCGATGCCGTGATCTGGTTATCTCCGGTAAGCATGATTGTCTTCACACCCATCCGGCGGAGTTGGTCAAAGCGTTCTCTCAGTCCTGCTTTAACAATGTCTTTGAGGTAGATGACTCCATAGATTTCGCCATCCTGACAGACGGCAAGCGGTGTACCTCCTAAGCGAGAAACCCGCTCATAGGCTTCATCCAGTTGAGCCGGAACATTGCCACCGCGCGATCGCACAAAGCCTTTAACAGCATCGACTGCGCCTTTCCGCACTTCCTTACCATTTGGTAAGTCTGTGCCACTCATGCGCGTTCTAGCTGTGAACTCAACCCCGCTTGCGTCAGCAGTATTGAAGTCCACACTGGCATGATTTTGCTCAGCTAGAACCACGATCGACTTTCCTTCAGGCGTTTCATCAAACACACTAGCAGCCAGTGCTATTTGGGCGACCTCTTCAAGGGTATGACCATTAACGGGAATGAATTCATCCGCTAAACGATTGCCTAGCGTAATTGTTCCCGTTTTATCGAGTACCAGGGTATTGATGTCTCCGCAGGCTTCGACCGCACGACCTGATGTGGCAATCACATTAAACTGTGCTACCCGATCCATTCCAGCAATTCCGATCGCGCTCAACAGTCCACCAATCGTGGTCGGAATTAACGCGACTAAGAGCGAAATTAAGATGGCGATCGTCGTAGGAGCCTTGACGTAGTTTGCCAAGGGTGAAACAGTTGCAACTACGATCAAAAACACCAGCGTCAGAACAGTTAGCAGCACCGTCAAAGCAATTTCGTTGGGGGTTTTGCTGCGCTCTGCACCTTCCACTAGGGCAATCATGCGATCGATGAAGCCCTGACCTGGATCAGAAGTCACACTGATCACTAACTCATCAGAAAGGATGCGCGTTCCACCCGTAACTGAACTCATAATATCTGTGCCTGGTTGCTTAAGCACTGGAGCAGATTCTCCTGTGATAGCAGATTCATCGACAGAGGCAACCCCTTTGATAACTTCGCCATCAGCAGGAATCATATCGCCTGCAACAACCTTCACCTGGTCGCCGCGCCGCAGTTCAGTAGAACTGACTTCTTGAGTCGAGCCATTGGGTAAAAGTTTGTGGGCGATCGTGTCTGATCGAGTTGAACGCAGAGCATCTGCCTGAGCTTTACCCCGTCCTTCAGCAACGGCTTCGGCAAAGTTGGCAAATACGAGGGTGAAAAACAAAATAAACGTAATCAGTCCATTGAGCAGTCGTTGCTGACCCGGATCAGCTTGAACAGTTCCAAAGAGGTTGGGATCAAGCGTTACTAGAAAAGTAACGATTGTCCCGACCCAAACCACGAACATGACCGGGTTCTTAACCTCAGTGCGGGGATCGAGTTTAACAAACGCTTCACGGATGGCTCTCTGATACAACCCGCTCATATTAGCTTTGGGCGTGTGTCTGCGAGAGGCGCGAGTACCGCTACCGGAAGAACTAAGGGAACTTGAATCTTGTTGAGTTTGCATAAATTCGGGATATATCGTCTGTAGGCATGAGGACAGAAGGAGTTAACTGGATACAAAATCTCAAGGCTACCCAATGCCCTTAGCAATTTGAAAGGCTTCTGCGATCGGACCAAGTGCCAGTATTGGGAAGAACGTTAATGCACCCATTACCAAGATGATTCCGGCTGTGATTCCTGTGAACAGTCCTGTATCGGTGCGAAGCGTTCCACTGGTCATAGGGACAGGTTGCTTCCGCGACATACTATCGGCTAACAACAGTAGCGCAATGATCGGTACGTAGCGCCCAGCTAGCAAGCTGAAGCAAGCGCTCAAATTCCACCAGAGGGCAGTGGCAGTGGGTGCAGCGCCTCCAGCGATCGCAATGGGTGACGGTTGAGAATCGCCTAAACCTTCAAATCCAGAGCCATTGTTTGCTGCTGCCGATGCGTATTCATAAATCACCTGGGACAACCCATGAAACCCTGGGTTGCTAATACCCGCTAATTGATCTGGGAACGCTAGGGCGATCGCCCCAGGAATGAGGATGGCGATCGGATGAACCAGCAGAATCAGAAAACTAGCAAGCACTACTTCCCGCTTCTCGATCTTGCGTCCCAAGAATTCGGGGGTGCGTCCAACCATTAATCCTGTAACAAACACCGCTAGTAGTAAGTAAGCGAAGAGATACGCCGTCCCGGTGCCCTGTCCTCCCCAAATAATTTGCAGAAACATATTAGATAGCGTCACGAACCCACCATTAGGCATAAACGAGTCGTGCAGACTATTAACTGCACCGCACATCGTGCCTGTCGTAGTTACGGCAAATAATGCCGACTGTGCCCAACCAAACCGAACTTCTTTGCCTTCTAAATTAGGACCTTGTCCTCCTAGCAGAGCATTCACAGCAGGGTTGCCCTGATATTCCCCGATCGCCGTTGTAATCACAAATCCAACGTAGATCGCTAACACCATGCCATACACTAACCAGGCTTGCTTGCGATTGTTGGCGAACACGCCGTAAGTATAGATAAAAGCTGCCGGGATACTCACCATCCCGACGATCTGAATCAAGTTTGTGAACGGGTTTGGATTCTCAAAGGGATGAGCCGAGTTAATGGCAAAGAAGCCACCACCGTTTTCTCCAATCTGCTTGATGATCTCAAAATGAGCAACTGGACCACGGGCGATCGCTTGACTGACTGCCGGATCTTCCAGCGTTGCCACCACTGCTGGACCTGCCAACGTTTCAGGCACTCCTGACGCAATCAAGATCACAGCACCCACAATGCTAATGGGCAGGAGAATGCGAGTAATCGATCGGATTAGATCAACATAGAAATTACCCAATGGTCTACCCGTTAGACCTCTAATGAATGCAATCCCGACTGCCAACCCCGTCGCTGCCGAGGTAAACATGTGATAGCCAAGCCCCAACATTTGGCTGCCATAGCTTAAATAGGTTTCGCCTGAATAGTGCTGCTGGTTGGTATTAGTAATGAACGAGATAGTGGTATGAAGTACTGTATCCCAGGTTGGAGCGCCCACCCCTGTTGGATTTAGAGGCAGCCAACCCTGGTTTGTAATAATGAAAGCGATCAGTAATGCCATGACCACGTTGCAGTACAGAATGGCTCGTGCATACTGCCAGCCCGTCATGCTTTCTTTGGCTTGAACCCCTACTAGAGAATAAAGCTGCCGCTCAACTGGATTTAAAATCGGATCGAGAAGGGTTTTTTGCTCTTGATAGACGCGAGCCATATATCCCCCTAAGAAGGGAGTAATCGCTACTACGATCAAGATAGTTAATGCTATTTGAATCCATCCTTGTAACATGGATGAAGAAACTCCTGACGAGAAAGATTAAGTGAAAGGTCAAGTTGAATCGTTAACTGAAAAAAGAAGACCTCCTGTGTAGATGCGATCGCCAAGCTTCAGATCAATTAGTTTGGGAGAGAAATTGATTTGGTACTGAAATAATACATTAAACCGTTATTACAGAAAAGAGTGCCTGTTTAGAAGGTTTTTAGTCAAGTGAACTATATCTAAAAAAGAGAAGACTAAACTTATCTAAACGGCTCTATGTCTAGAGATATATTTTTAATCTAAACGCCATCTAAACATCCATCTATCTTCAAAAGCATCTAGACTTTTATTGACCTTTTCAACTTTAATGAATAGATCGACCTAGTAACTGCTTACGGCTTTTAGATGGTAACTCAGCAATTTCGTTCTAAAATAATTTCACCTCGCAGAGATCCACGGATAAGCATTGTTTGGCTCATTGCAGGATTGTTTGCGATCGTGTTAATTTCAGAGTTGTCAACTCCCCCAGACTACGTGTTTGGCTATCTCTATATCGGTCCTATTTTGTTGGCAAACTCGCGTCTTAGTCGAGCCACTGCCCTAAAAATTACAGTTGCAGCAGCAGCTCTGACACTTCTAAATCTCTGGCTTCCGGGCAGTTATGAAATTAGGGCTTCAACCGTTGCTAGTCGAGTGATCGCCATCTTGGCACTCATAATTACAGCCGTGTTGAGCGATCGCAATCGTCGCTATGAAGAAGCGATTTCTCAACAGCAAGTTAAGCTTCAGTCACAAGAGAAACTAGCGAATCTCCGAGAAGATTTTGCTTCGACCTTAACGCACGATTTGAAAACGCCGTTGCTAGGTGCGATCGAAACATTGAAGGCGTTCCAGAAGGAGAATTTTGGGACGGTGCTACCTGCTCAACAGCAAGTATTAGCCACCATGGTACGCAGCCATCAAACGAGTTTGCAGTTTGTTGAAACCCTGTTAGATGTCTATCGTAACGATGCCCAAGGATTAATCCTTCAGATCGCGCCTGTCGATTTGACGAACATTGCAGAAGAGGTAACCAGTACCTTAACTTCGTTGGCGCTATCTCGACGAGTCCACATTTCTCTCAACTTTGGCGAGTCAGATTTTCGTCAATTTTTGTGGGTGAATGGCGATGCGTTTCAACTTCATCGAGTCTTTGCTAATCTACTTACCAATGCTATTAATCACTCGCCCCGTGGCAGTAAAATTGAAGTTGAGCTACAGCCTCATGCGGCTTACCATATTGTAAAAATTCTTGATTCTGGAGCAGGTATTACCGACCAGGAGCTGCCGTACTTATTTGAGAGATTTTATCAAGGAAACAGCGATCGCCAAGCTAAAGGCTCTGGGTTAGGACTGTATCTGACTCGTCAAATTATTGAGGCTCATAGCGGTATAATTTGGGCAGAGAAACGCTTGCCGATAGGGGCAAGCTTTGCGTTCCGGCTGCCCGCTTTCCCCTATCATGCCCCTTGACTAACCTTGAAATGCCTGTAAGTCCTTTGCAAATTCTGCTGGTTGAAGACGATGAATTGTTTCGCCTAGGACTGCGAATGCGACTACAGCAAGAACTAGGATTCGAGATTGTTGCAGAGGCAGAGGATGGTGAAACTGCGATCGAACTGGCAAAATCTCAGCCATTGGATATTGTGCTGCTTGATGTGGGGCTGCCTGGAATTGGAGGAATAGAAGCCTGTCGCCAAATTAAACAACAGCGTCATAATTTACCTGTTCTAGTTCTAACTTCTCGCTCAGAAACTTCTCTAATTATGCGGCTGATTGCAGTCGGGGCACAAGGCTATTGCCTTAAAGGAGTCGCTTCAGAAACGCTGTTCTTAGCCATTCGCTCGATCGCGGCTGGAGCCTCTTGGTGGGATCAAACTGCAACCACAGAGATTCGGACGGCATTAGAAAATCGTCCTGTTCCCTCAGATTTATCTCAGTCTGATCTGCCTTCAATCAGTCCGTTAACCCGCCGTGAGCAAGAAATCCTAGCATTGGTTGCCGCAGGAAAAACAAATCAAGAAATTGCATCCATACTTTATCTAGCACCCAGTACAGTGAGAGTGCATGTCCATTCTGTGTTACAAAAGTTGAATGTACACGATCGCACACACGCTGCTGTCATTGCTATTCAAAAGCGCCTCATTGCTTCAGATTTATTGTTGTAATCGCTTTATTGTTGTAATCGCGTTAAGTAACCGCCACAGCTAAACTTATGCGTACTGATCGTCCAAAAGATAGATTCATAAAATTAGACTAAAGCGGTAATTTTGTAACAGCAGGATTTAACTGATCAAATCTTGAACGGCTGAGATTTAGCAAAATTACCTGACTGGGAAAGAATTTCTATGGAAAGTGATTGCTTGCCAGCAATTACAGAACGTCTGCCATGTTTACTGGACGATCGCTCTGTTCTATCTCTCGTGAAAACTCCTCCTTTGCCCCAGTGTAATACTTGCGTAATTATCCCCGTTCGTGATGAAGCAGAAACAATAGAATCCACTCTATTTTCGTTAGTACATCAAGTTGATTTACTGGGTAATCCGTTAGACGCAGATTCCTATGAAGTGATTGTTTTAGCCAATAATTGTAGTGATAATTCAGCCGCGCTCGCCCGTCAGTTTGCAGCGCAATATCCTAAGTTTGTGTTGCACATCGTGGAAATAACGCTACCTGCTGCACAAGCCTATATTGGACGGGTTCGGCAACTGTTAATGGATGAAGCCTATTATCGTCTGATGAAATTAGGGCGTAAACGAGGCATAATTGCTTCTACCGATGGTGATACTCGCGTTGCGCCTAATTGGATCGCTGCCACTTTAGAAGAGATTCGCAAAGGTGCAGATGCCGTCTCTGGGCGACTGTTGACCGATCGTGACGATCGAGCCTTACTAGATGCCTATACTCGCGCCTGTTATCTCCGAGCAGTCGGTTACGGCTATCTCAGCGTTGAGCTAGAAGCCTACATTGATCCTGATCCGTTTGATTGCCTGCCTCGACATCATCAGCATGGCGGAGCAAGTCTAGCGGTCACTGCCGAAATGTATGCGATCGCTGGAGGAATGCCCTCTGTTCGTACCCCCGAAGATGTAGCGTTTTATCAAGCTCTGGTTCAAGTTGGCGCTCGGTTTCGCCATAGCTCACAGGTGCGAGTATTTACGTCTATGCGGCGGCAAGGGCGAACGGATAACGGGATGGCAAATCAGTTGAGTCAGTGGACGGATTTAGGGCAGCAACATCAGCCTTATTTGGTAGACTCTGCTGCTGCTTTGGAAGCTCGTTTGTGGGGGCGTAGAAATTTGCGTGAGCTATGGAGCCGTGTTCTAGATGGCTTGCAGCCCAAGGCGCAAGAGGTCAGGGCGATCGCCGACCTGCTCAAAATTAGTTCACTGTGGCTCAGTCAGGCAATAGTAAAATCTGATTCATTTGCCGAATTATTTGCCTTAGTTGAGCAGCAACAGGCGTATGAAGGCAATTGGCAGAAGGCTTGGAAGCGTGTCGAAATTAAACAAGCGATCGCTGATTTGCGCCTACGAATCAGCGATCTTCGTCAAGAGCAGCAGCCTAGATTAGCGATCGCAAAATGCCCAGCGAAAACCTCTGTTTCCAACTTAGTACCACTCGTTAAAAGACAGCTTAATTAACTCGTTCAAACAAGTCCAATCGATATTGTTCTTCCCGATGACTGACCACATGACGCAACGGTTTGGGCGATAGACTTAAGAATGATTCATGCACGTCATCACCACTAAGAGGATAATCCTGTGCATACAAAGTCCAATGAACGAGTAGCAAATGTCCGCCTAACTCTAGATGTTTGAGAATATGGGCTTGAGTTTTGTGTAAATCCTGCAATGATAAGTAATAGCCTACTTCTGAAACTAGAATTAGATCAAATGATTCATCAGGAAACTGCTGCGGAACCTGCATAATTTGAAAGCGAATCTGAGGCAAATGTTGACACCGCTGAATAGCTTTTGATTGCGCCGTCTCAGAAACATCTATAGATAATAAAGCGTCACAGCGATCGCCTAATTTTTCGGTCAAAACACCTATAGAGCCACCAATCTCCAAAGCAGAGCGGTAGCGGGGATTGGGCAGAGTAGCGATCGTTGCAGCATATTTTTTAGCTTCATATTCACTGGTTTCAAACTGCCATGGGTCGGGGTTTGCCCTATACATTTTTTCAAAGTAACTGGGTGGTAAAGATTGAGGTTGCGGTGAGTTCATGGTTGTTTCTCTAATGTAGATTTTTCGGTATACGATTCTTCTAGATACAGTTCCCAAGGATAGGCAAAGTGCGTTAGCATCTCAGCAGATAGTCGAAACCCTTGAGGATCATCATTAATTAAATCAGTGACTTGAGAACGGTAAGCAGCGATCGCCTCTTGTTTTAATTCGCTCACTGCCTGAATGTCTAACCGCCAAGCGTTAAGGGAATTGAGACTTTGCCCATCTCCTCGCTGTGCCAGATCCCAATCCCAAATTGGATATTCAATCAGTCGTGGCTCAGGCGACTTTAGAGCAGCTTTGACTATTTGCCAGGTAGCACGATGATCGGCATGGGGATCTTGTCGCCAGGGCAGAAAAATAGTCTGTGGGGCGATCGCTTTCAGGTAACGCTGACAGGCTAATACTGCTGCGCTAAATCCCAGGTTCGTTGACGTAGGAACCGCACTATCTGGCAGTCCTAAAAATGTAATCTGATCAGTATCTACCCCTAAGATCGCCATTGCCGATCGCGTTTCTTGTTCTCGTAGCGATCGCAGGGCTGCTGTTGGATATTGACGAGAATGGGGATGAGACATGGTGCCATCGCTGATCACTAGAATGTGAATGTCGCAACCTAGCGATCGCAGCAGCGCGATCGCCCCACCACAGCCTAAACACTCATCGTCCGGATGGGGTGCAACTACAAGGATGGGACTTGTGGCGATCGTTTCCACCTCACAGAGTGGCAAAGCAGCCGGATTTTCCAGCACGGACTTAACCATCCTGCGAACTCCACAATTTTTGAGCGGGAAGAGTCTGACGCAAAGCATATTTACCCACATCTGCCAGAACAGCATCGAAGGCGGGCTGCCGCAGATACAGCGTTAGATCTCGAATAATTCGCTCCATTGGATAGGGGGGCAACAAGCCACGAGTGCCGATCGATCGCTCACAAAGCTGCATCATATCCATACAAATTTGCTCGATCGCCGTTCGCACCATGTTGGCGTAAGCAACCAGGCGAACGGCTTCAGGCTGAGCCTCGCGCGGATCGCCGCCAAAAATAGACGAGTGCTGGACAAACTGATTGGCTGCCCCTTGCAACCAAAGATTGCCACTTTCCAGGGCGATCGCCATCTGTCCCAATCGTGTCTCCTGATAAGGATCAGCAGTTCGCTTTAAATCATGTAAATACTGGCGAGTAGCGTTAAATAGAGCCTCTGCTCCGCCTAATTGCACCGCAGCAAAACGAATCGCACCTCCCGATAACCAGGGCTGACGATGGTAATCATCAGGCTGACCAATCAGCGATCGCTCATCTACTTCAACGCCACTAAAGTCAACCTTGTAGCTAGCAGAAGCTTTCATCCCACTAGGCTGCCACCAGGTTGGATCAGTAATGGTGATCACTTCGTCTAGAGGCACCACGCACATTTGCCAACGCCCATCGGGTAACGCTCCATTCACAAAAGGGCGATCGACGCAGCCAACGCCTGAGCAGAATGTTTTAGAACCCTCTAAGCGATAACGCCCACCGTTTAGAGGAATTATCTTCACACCATCTCCTGCTTCTGCATTCCATACGCCGAAGACCTTGTGGCGATCGCGGACATCGCTAGCATACTGCTCAATTTGTGCCGCTGTGCCAAAAGTTTGAATCAGTTGGAGAGCGTTAACATGTCCTTCATAGATCCGTCCAACTGCCAAATTGCCACGACCGATCTGCTGCAGAATCATGAGCGTTTCATGGAGGGTATGGGTATCAATTCCCATACCCACGCCTCCAAAATCGGGTCTTAAGGGTGCAGTCAACAAACCCATCTCAGCAATCTGCTCAAATTCCTGGCGGGGATATTTACCATGGCAATCAATCTCAGCAGCTTGATTGGCACAAAAATCGGCAATGGCGATCGCTTGTGCCAAAGTTTCTGAAATAAGTCTCGGAAAAGGTGAAGCAGGCAAGTCAATTAATGGATAGTGTAAAAATTGCGTAGTGATATAGACCCCCTCACTTTACCTAAAGTAGATAGACTAAATTTCAATATCATCGGTTAAAGCTAACCGTGAAGTCTTCTATCTTTAGGTAGGATTTAATATCACCTCCAATTTATTATCACTCAAAGCCTTAGCTGCAATCTTTCACGCTGCTAGACCTAAAAACATTGCTGGGTTAGAGTAACCATTTCCCATGGGCGATCGCTCCTTCTGAGAGCTGAGCGGTGAGCGATTCTGATTTAGTCGATAGTTCTGATGTACGGAATCAGGAGACTGCTTCAGTCCAGCGCTTAAGTCTCCTACTACCAAGAGCGTATCTTGCGTAAAGGGCTGAGTTTTATATTGTCCAACAATAAAGACAGAAGCGGATTCTTGCAATTTGCCCGTCTGAAGGGTAAAGATAGTTTGCTGCCGATTCAGGCTGATATTATTACCGCCGATTTGAAGATTTAAGAAATCGTGATTACCTGGTGTATCCAAGCTACCTGTCACTTGTAGAAAATCTAAGCGGACAGGTTTACAGGTGACATCATAAACACCAAACGCAATTCTGCCTGCGGTATTTGCTGTCTGAGTGGCTGCACTTTGCAAACTTGTATTCATCTGCAAATATCCTGAAAACTCAAATGAGAACGTTTCTCCCGCATGGATAAAAAAAGAGCCCGCAACGGTAGCAAATCCTTTAGCTGTCCCCTTAAAGCTGGTGCCTTCACCCGTCACCTCATTTGTCAGGCTAACTATCCCAATGTCCTGATTGGTGATGGGATTTAGACCAAAAAATGCATCTGCATTAGCCGCAGCAACGACACTATCATCTTTGCTGAACACGGTGCTGTTGGTATCTGTTGCGCTTTGAGTAGCGATCGCTGGCTGATTAAAGTTTGTGAAGATAAAGTTTTCTGTAGAAATTGCCCTGGCTTTGCTAGCCTCAATCGCATTTTTAGATCTAAGCGTAGCAAAGCCCATGAGACTACGAGTTTGCTGAGGAATCAACGCGATCCCATCTTTTTTCCTCCAGTCGGAAGCTTGCGGTAAGGATTGCTTTGAACTCGTAACATTGCCTACATATCCTGCTGTTTCTGTCATTACATATCCTGCTGTAAAAACTGGGTATTAAAATCTCAGCAACTTATCTAGTTACAATTGCTGAGCATTACTGAACGTTAAACTTTCAAACTACTGCAAATTAGTCGGACTTTTTATAAGAAGACTATAAACTCTTCCTCGTCTCCATGAAGAATCCGTAAAAATGTTTCAGAAATTACTATCTCTCAATTCTTGTCTTGTCTAATTTCTCGGTAATGAAGATAAAACAAGACAAAAATCGGTCAGTCTCTGGGCACTAGTTAATCTAGTTACAATTGCCATTTATACTGAGTATTAGATTTTACGGCAATGTAAAACAATTGAACTTTTTATGAAGAAGGCGTGAACCTCTCGTATTATCTGTGAAGAATCTGGAAATGCTTCGGAAATTTTTATCTTGAAATTCTTGCTTTATCTGGTTTTTTGGCAAATGGACAAAAATCAGGTGAAGATCGATTAATCCTTGTCTAGCAAAGAATGAAGGATTAAGAGTTCTACTGAGGAACATCAGTACACTGACAGGTATTTAGTAAGAATGTCTCAACTTTTTATTACTCTGAGCGTCCGTAAAGCCACTAGCTTTTATCTAGATGTCTGATATTATGTGACCAATGTTGCAGATCGATCTTGCACGATCGGTGTCGGCTTCACAGAAATCTAGATTAATTTAGAAATCAAGTTAAATCTGCTAGGTCTAACTCATTAGTAGTCTTGAATCATCAGTGGTCACTGCATCAAGTGAGGTTTCTACAATGGCATCTACCCCTATTCAGAATTTTTTAACTTTATGTCATCGGTATTTCGGCAGCGAAAGTATGCTGATGTGTCGGTTCTCAGGTATCTCAAGAATGATTAAGGTTTGTCAAACTTTTTATCCTTATTGATTCCTTAACCTTAGAAGATCTTTATAAGTTCATGCATGTGATTAGCAGTGCAGAATGATTGACTTCGAGCAATGCCAATCATCAGATTTATCAGATGTACGTTTGTCAGTTATTCGCTCTTTCAGGATCACGAGCCTTGTGGTTCGTTAATTTTTTGTTCTAAGCCTTTGATTTGGAATACTAACTGGGTGTTCCGTTTTCTCTGTAAGGGGGAGCAGCGCTGTCTGTATTTCCAGGTAAAACTGGAAATGCGTAAGCTGAGTTGATTTTAAGGTTTTAAACTAATGAGGTTTGGTCATGAGCCACAATCTTAAGGTGCGAGGATTGCATTCTAATCTGCGACCTTCAGAATCCTTGGAAAACCCATCGGCGATCGCCCAACTGCTGACTGCAAGCCAGGTTGATGCGGCAGTTATTTCAAAAACTATTCAAGCATTTGAAGTCAGCTACTTTCAATTGGGCGACGAAATTCTGGTGCCATCACCAGAAAACTCGAAGAATATCGTTTCAGATTTCTATTTGATTTGTCAGGGGCAGGTGCGATTGCTTTGCCAAGGAGATCACCATCCCCGATCAGTAACGGCAATGTTGTTGGACGTAGATAATGGGTTTGGAGCAGATCATTTATTTACTCCTACGCCCCTGCCCTATTCGGCAATTGCTGTTGGCAGCGTTCAAATTGCTCGGCTTGCGGCAAATCGACTAGCACCCTTGTTAGAAAAATTTCCACTGTTGCGATCGCATTTACAGCAAGCAGCACTCCAGCGAGAACGGATGATTTTTTTCAAGACAGCAACTTCGCTAGAGTCGTGTTCGAGTCGTCAACTCGAACAATTTACATCGCTATTGACCGAACAAAAAATAATTGCAGGTAAATCTTTAACTGAAGCAATACCGGATAATACCGGTCATTTTTGGCTTCGGCAGGGCACCATTCTTAAGACAGCAGATGATCATTCTTCCAGCTCTGAAGAATATCCTGCTATAAAATGGTCTCTTGCTATTAATTGGGGCTATCCAGAAGCCACGCCACCTGATTGGATTGCCCAAACTGACCTACGGGTTTACGTTTTACCTTGTCATCAATGGCAAGCTGCCACTGCTATTATTCCTGCTTTAAATACGCCTGTTTTAAATACGCCTGCTTTAAATACGTCGGTATTAAATACGGATGCAGAGGTTTCTCAGGCTACACCGAAGCCATCTGGGAAATTGAGTGTCGCGCGATCGCCTCAATTGCACCACTATTTACATAAACAGAAAGTCCCCTCTCATTTAGAAACTGCTGCCCCATCGCAAACAGAAGCGATCGCTTTTCCAAAACCCCTAAAACGCCATCTATCCGATTTTTTACAGCGCTATCCTTGGATAGAACAACAAAGTTCTTCTGATTGTGGGGCTGCTTGTTTAGCCATGCTTTGCTCTTATTGGGGCAAGCCCATTCCCATTCATATTCTGCGAGAGCGAGCCAATGTCGGGCGAGCGGGCACATCGTTGAAAGGATTAGCCAATGCCGCAGAAAATGTCGGCTTTCACGCGCGACCTGTGCGAGCCAATTTAGTGCGGATGGCAGAACAAACTGATCCCTGGATTGCTCACTGGGAAGGGATGCATTACGTCGTTGTTTACCAAATCAGAGGGGATCAAATTACTCTAGCAGATCCTGCACTGGGTCGCCGCCGTGTTACGCGCGCTGTCTTTCAAGAGCATTGGACAGGCTATGCCTTGCTCTTGGAGCCGACCCCCAAGCTATCCGAATCCGAAACTCAAAAGTCATCATTTGGACGCTATTTTGGCACGTTACTTTCATATCGCTCCCTGATTGCACAAATCATCTTTTTCTCTGTGCTGATTCAGGTATTTGGATTAGTTACGCCTCTGTTTACTCAGGTGATTCTCGATCGCGTTGTGGTTGAGAAGAGCCTGAATACTTTGAATGTCTTTGCTTTGGGGCTACTGTTATTTAACTTAGGGAATATTGTTCTATCCTTAGTCCGACAATATTTACTAAGCTTTCTATCAAATCGTCTTGATCTGACTTTAATTAGTGGTTTTATCAGTCATACTCTTTCTTTGCCTCTAAAGTTTTTTGAGGCGCGCCGGGTCGGTGATATTCTGACTCGTGTGCAAGAAAATCAAAAAATTCAAAGATTTTTAATTCAGCAGGTGGTCTTAGCCTGGTTAAACTTTCTAACCGGGTTTATTTATTTGGGGCTGATGCTTCACTATAACTGGCGGCTGACAATACTGGTGCTGCTGCTGATTCCGCCTATTCTGCTGTTGACCTTAGCGGCAACGCCGATGCTGCGTCAGATATCGCGGGAAGTCTTCAAAGAAACAACCGATCAAAGCTCAGTTTTAGTGGAAATGATGACGGGGATCAATACCATTAAAGCGGTTGCGTCAGAGCGAGAGATGCGGTGGCGGTGGGAAGATCATTTGACACTTCAAATGAATACCCAATTTCGCGGGCAAAAGCTGGGTATTAAGCTGCAAGCAATGAGTGGTTTAATTAATGCGATCGGCAGCACGGCATTGCTGTGGTATGGGGCAACGCTAGTGATTCAAGATCAGCTCACGATCGGGCAATTTGTCGCGTTCAATATGATGATGGGCTATGTAATCAGTCCCGTTATTGCCTTAGCCAATCTCTGGGATGAACTGCAAGATGTCTTGATTTCTGTCGAGCGGCTCGATGATGTGTTTGAAACTGCTCCTGAAGCCACACCTGGGCAATCTTTATTAATGCTGCCCCACTTACGGGGTAATGTGCGCTTTGAGAATATTACGTTTCGATACAGCGAGGATGAGGAGCGAAATACACTCCAAAATATTTCCTTTGAAGCTGAGGCAGGTCAAATGATTGCTATTGTGGGGCGTAGCGGCTCTGGTAAAACCACGTTAGTTAATCTTTTAGAGGGTTTATATCAACCGAATCATGGGCGGGTTCTAATTGATGGACATGATATTCGTCATGTTTCACAGCAATCTTTGCGATCGCAATTTGGAGTTGTTCCTCAAGAATGTTTTCTATTCTCAGGAACGATTTTAGAGAACATCACACTCTACCGTTCAGAATACTCTTTAGAACAAGCAGTAGAAGCCGCAAAGCTAGCTGAGGCACATGGATTTGTTCAAAATTTGCCCCTTGGCTATAGTACTAAAGTGGGAGAACGAGGTGTTTGCTTATCGGGAGGACAACGGCAACGAATTGCGATCGCGCGGGCACTGCTGACGAATCCCCGAGTTTTAATTCTAGATGAAGCGACTAGCGCTTTGGACACCGAATCGGAAAGCCGCTTTCAACACAATTTAATGCAAATTAGCGACAGATCTGCCAGAGAAGCACGCACTATCTTTGTCATTGCTCATCGGTTGTCTACAATTCGCAATGCGGATAATATTTTAGTGATCGATCGAGGCAATCTCGTTGAACAAGGAACGCACACAGAATTAATTGCTTCCCACGGTCTTTATTGTCATTTGGCTCAGCAGCAGCTAGATCTGTGAGATTAGCGATATATCAACTTAACATTTAGAACAGCCTCAACATTTAGAACAGCCTCAACATTTAAAGCAGCCTCAACATTTAAAACAGCTTGGCACTTAAAGTCTATTCACTTCTAATCCAAAGGAATACCTCTATGCGCTTGCACAATTCTTTAGACAGTTCTTTAGTCGATACAGATTCTACGCCCTCTCGTAGATATTATTCATCGCAACAACTGGCGATCGCAAACCTGACGGGGATTGCCTTCGCGCCTCTTCCAGACCGCGAAGCAAAGTCAATTCACGGTGGAGTCGCTGCTCCAGATCGGGTCGCTCCAGGTGGGGTTCCTCCAGGTAGGGTTGCTCCAGAAGATTTTACCCCTGCGCCAACACCTCCAGTTCACTCTCCTTCACCTGTTCGCCATGCCACAGATCTCCATTGGAGTCCCACACTTCAAAACGTGCTCGATCAGCCGTCTTCAAATTTGCCCTGGCATCTAGCAATAGCTGGAGTTTTATTTTTCTGCGTCTTTGGGGCTTGGGCTTGGTTCGGACAGATTCAAGAAGTCAGCACTGCCGCTGGAAAACTAATTCCGAAAGGGGAGATCTACAAAGTTCAACCGACTGCACAAGCCGAGGTATCCAGGGTGATGGTTCGAGAAGGTGAGAAGGTAAAAACGGGACAAATACTTGCTGAATTAGATCATCGACTGCAAACTAATGAAATTGCAGGCTTGCAGGAAAGCATTCAGGCAGACCGACTAGAATTGTTGCAAACAAATGGGTTGATCGATCAAACTCAGCTAGAAATTCAAACGAGACGAGCGATTTCGATCGCGCAAATGCAGTCTCAAGTGGCGGCGATCGCTGAGGTTGAAGCTGATGCTAATACCTACCGACAACTATTAACGGATTTACAAGCCGAAATGACAGCATATCAAGGTCGTCTCGATCGCCTCCAACCTCTAGTTAACGAAGGGGCGATCGCTCAAGATCACTTGTTTGAGGTAGAACAAACTTTGCGACAACGGCAACAAACCGTTACCCAGAACCAAGGCGATTTGCAAAAAGCCTCAGCCTCAACCGCAGAACTGCAAGCAAAACTAGCACAAACTAAAGCGGAAGGACAACAGAGCCAACTCGAAGCACAGCAAAAATTGCAGCAGTTAAATATCCAAGTCAGTCAATTGCAATCTAAAATTGCAGCGACTGAGAACTCGCTACAGGCTGCTAAAACTAAGCTAAAGTACACATTTATTTATGCTCCTGTGAGTGGCGTTGTGACTGATCTAAAGGTGCATAATATTGGAGAAGTAACGCGACCCGGTGAAACTTTTGCTGAAATTATGCCAAACGGAGCATCGCTAGTTCTATCCGCTTTTTTACCCAATCAGGAAGCAGGCTTTGTTAAAGAAGGAATGACTGTCAGAATGAAGTTTAATGCTTTCCCTTACCAGCGCTATGGAACGATTTCTGGGAAAGTTTTATTCATTGCTCCTGATGCAACAATAGATGAGCAATTGGGATCTGGTTACCGCATTGAGGTTGCCCTAGATCAGTCTACTATTGGCGGACAAACTACCTCGCTTAAAGCTGGGCAGACGGCAACTGCCGAAATTGTCACTCGCCAGCGACGCATTATCGACATTTTACTTGAGCCGCTGAAGCAAATGCAAAAAGGTGATATTTCCCTGTAGATCATTCTGTATGCCCCTATTCTCTATCCTGAAATTGACATTATGAACGTCAGCTTTAATCACTCTACAAACCGTGCAACTCTGCAATCTAGCAGATTTATGACTCCTGAACAAATAACTCCTGTAGTCGAGGCGATCGTTGATGGTAAGTATTCCTGGGCTTGTGTCTTAATGCTGCATTCTATTGGCTATAACCCGATTGACTACATTCCCTACCGGACGTATGCTCGCATTGTAAAAGACAATAGATTGGGCGATCGCCAGGTTAATTCTAATCTCTCTTTTGCTAACCGAATTAATGATTTAAGTTGTTTAGAGCCTTTAGAAGGCGAAGGCGATCGGACTCAGAACCAAGTGCGAGGCGGAAGCCGTATGCAGTCCTGCTTACCACCTTGGATTGCTCGCTGGATGTAATGACTTTGTAGCCGAATAAGTATGAATGAGTTGTCTGTAACGAGTCTTTTTCAAGAACCCATTACAGACAATTTCTCATGAGGTTTTATCCATATAATCAACCCCAAAGAATCTGCCAAAATGGCAAGTCAAAATCAGAGGAAGACCCTATTCTTAAAAAGTACCTGCTTGAGTTGAATTACAAATTTGTGATTCTCTTGAACTAGGTTCTGACCTAATGATTCTTAAACAGCAAAAAGGAGCAATCTCATGTTGATTTCTGATCTTAACTATCTGAACGAAGTTTCTTCTGAATCCACTGACTTGATGGGAGGTAGCGGCTATCATCGCAAGTCTTCCATTGTCTTCAAAGATTACAAGGACATTGATGTGTACGTGGACATTTATGGCAACGCCGCTACGGCAGATGCAGTTGCAAATGCCTACGGCAGAAATACGGATGCACAGACCTATACAAATGCTTATGTCAAGCAAGGTTACCAATCGAGTGCGGTTAGTTCATCCGTTGCGGCAGCTAATTGGTAGGGTTTAATGTTCCTCTGAACATTGACGCTGCAAAGCAATTTGTTCCCAGAGAATCTGGGTGAAGTTTAAACTTCAAGAAGATCACTGAAAGTTAAATAGAAAATAACTTTCGGTGATCTTCTATTTTTGTTTGCCAGGGGCATTCTAAATGATTGCTATGGGCATTCTGAATGATTATTAATGCTGCGATGAGGAACGTCATGATGGAAATTAATCAACTAAATTATCTGGCTTTAATTGACACTCGTAGAACTAGCGAAGTTCAAGGAGGATTATATACTAATGTGCAAGTCAATACCTACGCTTCACAGACTTCCAGTGCTGCCAGTGCCAATGCTGCTGCAGTGGGTCAAATTGTCCGAACTTCTACGAACACTCAAGCTGATTTTTACCAATCACCCTTTTCAGGTCGCAGCAGTGCCTACGCGCAAGGATATGCTTCTGCTTCTAAAGGACAAGATACCCAGACGAGCGAAGTAACCGAGAGAAAGACTTACTGGTGGTAAACCATCGTTGAATAACCATCGTTGAATGAGGAAGAAGCATCGCAATGACTACACCAAATTGGGTTCTATATGACCCTGGTCAAGGGCATAGTCAAAGTTCTAGTAGTTCTTTCGTTTCTATAGAAGGTGCCGGAAGTAGCTCAATTGCTATTTCAACAAATGGAGTTGACGATTCCCAAACCACAAGCCGTCAGCATATTTATATATCTGGTGCCACATCGAGTAGTGGCAGCGCGATCGCCACTTCTTCTCCAGATGGAGCAACCGTTAGCACTGGCGTTGCAGCACCATCTTCTAATTAATCCAAAGATGGTAAATCATAATTGAACAAGGGAGGTGCATCGCAATGGCTATACCAAATGAGTTTGTATCTGACTCCGGTCAAGGGCATAGTCAAAGTTCTAGTAGTTCTTTCGTTTCTGTAGAAGGTGCAGGAAGTACCTCAACTGCTACTTCGACAAATGGAGTTGACGGTTCCCCAACTACAAGCAGTCGGCAGGTTTATACTCCTGGTGCCACATCAAGTAGCGGAAGTGCGATCGCCACTTCTTCTCCAGATGGAGCAACCGTCAGCACCAGCGTTGCAGCACCATCCCCTAATCCACCCCCTAATCCACCCCCTAATCCATCCCCTAATCCATCCCCTAATCCACCCCCTAATCCATCCCCTAGTCCATCCCCTAATCAGTCTATAGAGTTAATCATCGATGTATCCCCTAATTCATCTTCTCTGATCTCTAGTTCCGACAGTTCATCAGTCTCTGCGATCGCCACCTTACCTACATTGATCAGTCCGATGAGCTTTTCTAAGAAGTTTCATCAAGATGGTAAGTTGATCAGAGGTCGCAGATTCAACGATTTTCTCCGAGGTGGACGGCACAACGATCAACTGCGGGGCGATCGCGCTGATGACCAGCTATGGGGCAAAGGCGGCAATGATTGGGTGACTGGAGGCAAAGGCAATGATAGTCTCCGAGGCGGGTCGGGAGACGACTGGCTGGCTGGTGGAGAAGGTGATGACATCCTTATCGGTAACTTGGGTCAAGATTGGCTGACTGGCGATGGCGGAGCCGATCGGTTTGTCTTGAACAAAGGAGTAACTGACCTTAGTTTAGCTGATGTAATTACAGACTTTAGTGCTGCCCAGGGTGATGTGATTCAGGTGGCAAATAGTGTCGCTAATCGTGCCAAAATCTTGAAAAATATTGTATTTGAAGCCTTTGATTCAGATGGCAACGGGAGTTTTGATGCCACTTTAATTCGATCGGGTAACAATAGAATTCAAGCGATCGTTCTCGGCACAGTCAATGCATCTGGAGTCTCTACATTAACCCATGCAAACTTAACAGTGTCATCTTAAGCCATGATTTGTTCCTCAGCCCAATCCATTCGATCTGAAGCCATTGTTGATTTTTTAAAACGAGAAGTCATCTTAAAGGACATTTGTAAACGGGTACTATCCCAACAAATTATCAGCGAAACTGTCAATGCCAAAGGCATCACCGTAACCGCAGAAGAAATTCAAACAGAAGCCGATCGCCAGCGGCATCAAAGGCACCTGGAAAATGCAACGGCAACCTTTTCTTGGTTAGCCGAGGAGTTAATAACGCCAGAAGATTGGGAAGCTGGAATTAGCGATCGCCTGCTCGCCACAAAACTTGCTGAGTCGTTGTTTGTCCATGAAATTGAGAAATATTTTGTTGAACATCGGCTTGAATTTGAGCAAGTTGTGCTTTATCAACTTGCCGTGCCTTATTTTCAACTTGCCCAAGAATTGCTCTACCAAATCGAAGAAAATGAAATCAGCTTTTACGAGGCAGCCCATCTTTATGACTTTGATGAACAACGCCGCTTGCAATGTGGCTATGTAGGGAAACCCTATCAATGGAGCTTTACTCCAGAAATTGCAGCTATCCTCTTAGGCGCAAACCCTAGAGAGATCATTGGACCCATCCAGTCTGAACAAAATTACACACTGTTAATGGTTGAAGAATTTATCCCCGCGAAACTTACCCCTGAGATCCATCAAATCATTTTAGATCGGCTGTTTCAAAACTGGCTAGACCATGAATTGGCACTGATCTTCTAATGAATAAAGACATCTGTTTCTTTTTTTAATTAGTGTGCGACTACAGCACAAACGGCTGAAGTTGTTTGTGGCTCTATTGTCCTTTAAAAGCTCTCCTTGTCGCTGATGGCGCAGACTTATATTGCTGTAGATTGGACTGATGACCTATCCCTACATCTGTGTCACCAATCACAAAAAATGAAAACAGCACATTCGGTTCGTCATCACGCTCTTGCACAAACTGGGTTTGGTCAATATTTTGTCGCAACATTATTAAATCTTACCAACCCACCTGCTGCAAGGCATGAATTTTGGCGTTGCTGAATGTGGGGATGAATTGCCCTTCTCCCTAGGGAGAAGGGAGCCAAAACTCCAGTGCCCTCTCCTTCTGAGAGAGGGCACTGATCTCTAAGCGAGTGATTGCCGTATTTTCGTCGGTAAGAACCCTTGTGGAGCTAGGCATTCTGAGACTCATCCCTCGTTAACAGTCCAGTACCCCGGATTCTAATGATATCTTTCTAAGCTTGTCGAGCCAACCCAATTAATTGATGCGATCATGGTATTACACGTTGCCAATTCCTTTAGATACACTCACCTTTAGATACACCCAGTAGAGCGATCGCCGCTTTGCTGTATTCTTCTTTAAGCTGCCAAGTACAACTTTCTATGACTGAAGCCCAACCGCAACCCACTTTTATCCCCGTTCCTGTGCCTGCCAACGAAGCAGAGCGACTAAAAGCTTTGCGGCGCTACGACATTCTCGATACTCCGCCCGAAGCCGCCTTCGATCGCATCACAACATTAGCAGCCCGCCTGTTTAATATGCCGATCGCCCTCGTTTCGTTGGTTGATGAATCAAGAGGCTGGTTTAAGTCTTGCTATGGCTTTGACTTGTGTGAAGTTGAACGGGATACAACCATCTGTAGCTTTGCCCTGCTGAACGACAGCGTTTTGGTTATTCCCGATACTCGGCAAGACTCTCGGCTGATGTGTAATCCCTTTGTGCAAAGTGAACCGGGGTTACGTTTCTATGCGGGTGCGCCATTGATCACAGAAGATGGCTTTACTTTGGGCACGCTCTGTCTGCTCGACACAAAGCCGCGCGAGGCATTGACCCCTGAGCAAACTGCAACGCTGACTGACCTAGCCGCAATGGTAATTGATGAGCTAGAGCTACGGCTAGCGGCGCGCAGAATTGCCCATATTGATGCAGTTTTGTTAGAAGTGACGCAAGGGGTTGCCGCTGCAACGGGTGAAGCGTTTTTCTATGCGTTAGTGCAGCACTTTGCCAAGGTTTTAGAAGTTGACTATGCCTACATTGGTCTAGTGGCTGACCCAGAGGCAGAACTACTAAAGACGATCGCGGTCTGCGCTAAAGGTGAAATCATTGATAACTTTTCCTACTCGCTAGATAGTACGCCCTGTCAGGAGGTGCTTCGTCAGAAAAAACTTTGCTGCCATCCCCGCGACGTACAAGCTACATTTCCCTATGCTCCTCTACTCGAACCTTTGAAGGTAGAAAGCTACATTGCTATTCCAGTTTGTGACTCTAATGGCACTGCGATCGGATTGCTCGGCATCATGCACAGCAAACCTTTAGAAAACGTCCAGGTTGCAGAATCGTTGCTCACCATCTTTGCCCTACGAATCGCCACAGAATTAGAGCGACAGCAAAGTGAGGGTGCCCGAAAACAAGCGCAAGATGAGTTAGAAAATCTAGTAGAGCAGCGCACGATCGAGTTATCCCAAACAAATGAGTTACTCCGTTTAGAGATTACTGAACGGCGACAAGCTGAAGCCGCCCTTGAGTCTGAACAGGAGTTGCTTAAGGCACTGCTCGATAATGTGCAGGCAGGAATAGTCGCCTGTGATACAGATGGCATTTTAACCCTGTTTAATCAAGCCGCCCGAGAGTTCCATGGACTACCCGAACAACCCTTACCGCCAGAGCAATGGGCAGACTACTATGACTTGTACCTGCCTGATGGTAAGACACGAATGTCTAAAGAAAATATTCCTCTATTCCGAGCGTTGCAAGAACAGATAGTTAACAAAATTGAGATGATGATTGTACCTAAACAAGGAACGGCACGGACACTATTAGCAAGCGGACAAGCGATCGCCGATGCTCAAGGTAATAAACAAGGTGCCGTCGTCGTCATGCACGACATTACCGAACTTAAACAGGCAGAAGCAGAACGTGCCCAGTTAATTCGTGAGCAAACTGCCCGCTTAGAAGCCGAAGCCGACCAGCAGCGATCGGCATTTTTGGTAAAAGTAACAACGGTGTTAGCTTCATCACTAAACTATGAGCAAACTTTAGCGAGTGTTGCCGATTTAGTAGTGCCGTTTTTTGCCGATTGGTGTGCTGTTGACTTGTTAGAAGCCAATCGCGAGATTCATCGAGTAGGCGTGGCTCATCGAGATCCGGAGAAGGTGAAGTTAGGCTGGGAACTCTCTCAACGTTATCCCCGACAAATTGATGACGCAGAGGGAATTCCGAAGGTTTTACGAACTGGGCAAGCTGAATTTGCGGCTGAAATTCCAGATGCCGCGATCGCCCTCGCGATTCAAGATGTTGACCATCTACGGATTCTCCGGGAGCTAGGTCTAAGGTCGTGTATTATCTCGCCATTGATTGCCCGTGGACAAATTTTAGGAGCAATTTCGTTTACTACAGCAGAGTCTAATCGGCATTACAGTAGGGCTGACCTGCTTCTAGCAGAACGCATCGCCCATCGTGCCGCGATCGCCCTTGATAATGCCCGACTCTATCAAGAAGCGCAGCAAGCTCAACAAGCTGCCGAACAATCAGCCGCGCGGCTTTCCCGGCTTCAGTCAGTGACTGCCGCGTTATCTGAATCGCTCACGCCTGCTCAAGTCATAGATGTGATTATCGATCAGGGCATTGTCGCGTTAGGGGCAAACTTTGCGCTGGTCGCGTTACTCAACGAAACCAGCCACGAATTAAAAGTCGTCCGAACGTTTGGGTATGAAATAGAGCAGCTTAATGGCTGGCATCGGTTTTCTATCAATGCTCCGGTGCCACTAGCCGAAGCTGTGCGAACCAGAAAACCTATTTGGGCAGAGTCTTCAGCAGAACGAGCCATCCATTATCCTCACCTGAGCGAAAACTATGAGCAGCACAGTGTTGGCTCTTGGATCTCGCTGCCTTTAGTGGTGGAAGGTCGATCGGTCGGTGGCATCTCCTTTGGATTCAGCGAACCTCAACTGCTTGAAGCAGAGGATCAGGCTTTCATTTTGTCGCTAACGCAGCAGTGCGCTCAAGCGATCGCGCGCACTCATCTCTACGAAGCGGAACAAACTGCCCGTAGTCAGGCTGAATCTGCAAACCGAATTAAAGATGAGTTTTTAGCTGTACTTTCCCATGAGTTGCGAACGCCGCTTAATCCAATTCTGGGTTGGGCAACGTTATTGCGAAAAGGTAAGTTGGATGAAAGCAAAACTGCTCAAGCTTTAGTAACAATTGAGCGCAATGCCAAACTGCAATCGGCACTGATTGAAGATTTATTAGATGTCTCCCGGATTTTGCAAGGAAAGCTCAGTCTTAATGCCTATCCCGTGAATTTGGCAGATACGATTCAAGCCGCAATAGAAACTGTACGGTTAGCGGCTGAAGCAAAATTGATCCAGTTAGAGGTCATCCTTGACCCTGAAACGAGGATCGTCTCAGGAGATTCAAATCGATTACAGCAGGTGATTTGGAATCTGCTTTCTAATGCAGTTAAGTTCAGCTTGCAGGGAGGAAAAGTCACGCTTCAACTAGAGCATATCGATGAACACGCTCAAATCACGATTAGCGATACGGGCAGAGGCATTCATCCTGATTTCCTACCGCACGTCTTTGACTACTTTCGCCAAGCGGATGGTGCGACAACCCGAAAATTCGGTGGACTTGGTTTGGGTCTGGCGATCGTGCATCATCTAGTAGAGCTGCACGGCGGCACCGTTACAGTTGAGAGTCCGGGTGAAGGGTTAGGCGCAACCTTTAGGGTACGATTACCGCTCATGCCAACACAGTCTGAGAACCCAAATCGCGATCGCTCTCCTGAACAATCCTTTGACCTGTGCAACATCAGTATTTTAGTGGTAGATGATGAAACTGATACCCGAGATTTTGTGGCATTTTTACTAGAGCAATCTGGAGCAGAGGTAACGGCTGTAGCCTCCGCATCAGAAGCTTTAGCAGCTTTAACTGAGCTTAAACCAGACCTGTTACTGAGCGATATTGGGATGCCAGAGACTGATGGCTATATGTTGATGCAGCAAATTAGAAAGTTGCCTCCCAATCAGGGCGGACAAATTCCAGCGATCGCCCTAACAGCGTTTGCAGGAGAAATCAACTACCAACAAGCTCTCTCATCAGGCTTTCAACGACATATTTCAAAGCCAGTTGAACCAGATAACTTGATTAAAGTCATTGCGACCTTGTTCTCTTCCTACCAGAAGAATAGATAACTCTTACACCATCGCGCTCACCATCTGATGACAGGATTCGGCACAGCGCTTGCAATGGTCGTGATCATGCTTTTCACATTCAGTTGCACAGCGATCGCACGCTTCTGCACAAATACTACAGAGTTGAGCATGCAGATCAGAATTACGAGCCATAAAGCGATCGCAGACACCGCAAAGATCAGCACAGTCGCGGCAGAGCTTAATGCATTGCGTCATCATCTGCACCATGTCGCTATCTAAACAAGCCGTAATACACGCTTCGCAATCGCGTAAACAATCTTGGCAATTGCGAATGCAGGATTCAAGTAATGATTGGTGGTCTTGAGTCATCACCATATAATTTAATCTCCAAAATTATAAATTTTGTTAGAATCAGACCTCTTAATTAGGATTAAATTTAGAAGGTTATGAAAGTACTTGATGATAGAGATTAGGTCTCAGCTAAGGATTGCGATAGTCTGCATCTACCCAGCACCTAGGTAAGCTTTCGCCAGAGGGGAAAATCAAATCTACTTTACGAGAGGGGGCAGGGTCTTGTTCTTCCTGCCCAGACTGCACCTGACCAAAGATCTCAGTTTGATTAGGATTAATTAGAGCTACTAGGTCTAGCACTTCTACTAAAGCATCTTTTTCTTTATCGTGTAGTAACATTAGTTCTTCTCCTAATTATTGGGAAATACTTGCTCATTAACGAAATGCTGGAGAGCTAATTTTAAGCGTAAAATTACTTTTCGCCACCTATCTAATTAAAAGCGATCGCTCATAAAGTAACTTCCACTGTCAAGGTACTTTCAGTAGGCACACACTTAATGTTGTGGGCGAATAAACTCAACTGCTTTTCTAAATCATGCTCACTCAAATCTCCACTTAACTATCGCAGAACCTATTTTTATAATCATCTGTCTAAGGTTTGATGCAAAAGAATGAATTTACAGAAATATTTCTTTCAAAAATTATCATTCTCAGCTTAGGAAGGGAGCGTTTCCTCGACTGAGGTTCGCCCTAGATCGATTACAGCTAACTCTTTGTACTCTGGGCTAACTTGCTCTACAATCAATTTCTCACGCCGGACTAGTACCTCAATAATCTCAGTCTCAATTACCTTACGAATGACTACTTCACCAGATTTGTGTTTATGGCGATCGACAATAACTCTCTCTGCTAAAAGCGGAATAATCTCTTCATCCAAGATTTTAGTAGAAGTCTCAAACTGTGTTGCCGCTTCATTTGTGGTAGAAGCTGGCACTGGTACTTCTTGTAAATGTGCTACTTCGATGGGAGCTGTTGAGAGATGCATCGCTCTGACAATAGGAGCTTCTAGCACTGCTTCCGACTCTAAAAGAGTGGAAGTGTCTAATACTGCATAAGCATCCTCAATTTGTACCTGAATTGGATAAGTAGGCAACTGATTAATCTCCTCTTTAGTCCATCCCTTTATGTCAATTCGACGAGCCTTGGGATTAACTTGATAATCACAAAGCGAAATGAGAACTTGTCTGCTTGCTAACCAAGATCCTGCTTTAATAATTAGGTAAGAAGAAGGCTCCAATCCATCTATTCCGGCTTTGACTACCTTCCCAACTCTTTCATTTTGCCCATTGTATACATCGAAATCATGAATGCTTTCTGTATGGGTTAGGTGATGACCGCTATCATCAAGATTACCAAGTTCCGCTGATGTCATGATGCTTCTCCTTTTCTTTTTTAAATAAAATTCAATATCAAAAGGCAGAGCTAGTTGTAGCTCTGCCTAACTCGTTTAGTTGCTGAGTGTTAAGTGCTTAATGACTTGAACAGAAGCCTAAACGTTCATCCAACTTTACTAAATGCGTTTAGCGGACGGCTGATTAGGTTGACCCACTTTAGGATTGCCCTCAGTGTCGACGTTCAGTTCCTCGCGACGAATTTTTTCTTCGAGAGTTACGGTTTCTTGGTCTACCACTTTTTGAACATGCACCTCTTCACGCACAAATGCTTCTTTACGAACATCTGCTGTTTCTTCGTACACATCCATCCGAGCAACTTCTCCCTCTTGGAAGGTTGCTTCACCAGGTGTGACAGCCTCCCCTGAAGTAACTGTGGTGCGTTGAATTACAACTCGCTCTTTCTCAATGGGCACAGAAACACTAGCTGTTTCCGTTTGCACATTCTTTCCGATTGACACCTCTCCTGTTTTCTGACGAGTCTTGTTGGCAACAAGACGCTCTTGGTAGAGCTTCAGACCTTGCTGATCCTCACCGTGTAATTCGTAGAGGTCTGGCTCACGCTGGTAGTTATAGGTATCACGGTCATAGCCTTGATAACCGACGCTTGTATCTACTGTAGGAACTGGGTTAGCAGTTGTGGGAGCACTGTCAGAACCTGCATAGCCGACTCCTAGGGCGGCGGGGCTATCTAGACCTAGTGAGTTATCTAAAGGAGCCGAAGGACGGTATACTTGGCGCACCCGCTCTTCGTGGTCATAGTCAGCGGTCATGTCATCACTAAACTCAGGCAAAGCTTCCACTTGTACCTTAGTTAAATTATCTGCATTGACGCGCTTACCATTCATATCAACTTGTGCACGACCGATGGGAAGCAATACTTTTTTACCAAAGATCCAAGCGCCTGTGTTGATCACTAAGTAACGGAACTGCCCATCATCGTCAACTAAAATATCATCTACAGAGCCAACTTTCTCGGTGCCGGAGTAGACATCGAGTCCCTTTATATCACCGTTCTCAAAATGATTTTTGTAATCTGGATTGAAATCTTTGATTCTGTGAAGAGCCATCTTTTCTGCCTACCTATCTAAACTAAAGTGCTTCTACTTCAAAATCATAAAGTATGCATATGATAGGGTTAATCTCTCTGAAGGCTGATCTGTATATTCTGTGAAAGAGGTGTTTGTAAAAACTGTCCAATCTATAGACACAGAGCTGGTTTTGTAGAAAATCAGATAATTTTTATCTATTCCTAAAGATGTTCATAAAGTTATTGTTTTGACAAGAAATATAAGGTTATAGATGAGTGGTGCGATCGCCCTAAAATCGTATGTATTACTTGTCTCGTCTTACGTTACTTATCAATAATTTACAGAAGGTTACTAGGCAACCTTCCCAAAAAGTTGAAGTTGTAATCTTAGTTGATTCGACGTATACATTTATACACCTGTAGCAATTCCTGAACAGGTAAAGTACATCTTGACTTGTTGGACAAGGGGCTTAAGCCCCTTGCTGTATCTCACAGGCTTGGGAAGCGCTACAGGACTGCCATATAAGTTGTTCTATACCGCACTAACACTTAAAAATGAACTAGTTAGTCTTGGTAAAAGCTTGGACTTTCTCTAAAAGTTGGTCAAAGTCCACTGGCTTACGAATCACCCCATTGACATGAATTTCCTCAACCGCAGGAATTGCTGAAAGGTCCATTCCTGTCACTAGTAAGATGGGTAGATTTGGCAAGTGAAGATTTTGTCGAATATTTTCAACAACTTCGTATCCATTCATTTCTGGCATCATTACGTCAAGCAGTACCAGTATTGGTAAACTAAGTTCGATTTTGGCGATCGCCTCACGTCCGCTCTCGGCTATGTCAACCTCGTATCCCTCTGATTCTAAAAAAGTCTGAAGTAGAAAGCAGTTGTCATGAATGTCATCTACAACGAGTATTGGCGATCGGTTATTTTCCAAATCAAAAATCCACGATTTCATATCTTCGTACTGGGTTAGTAACGCATTTGTTTTATATTGATTGATAGGTTACCCATTTACTGCTCAATTGTCCTCTTGCTGTGGGCTGACCTTATTTGGGTTACAAACAGACTCAGCCCTGTCTAAAGGATTGCAAAGAACTCTGTAAACTATTGAGAAGGACTTACTCCTGATGGGGACTGCACGCTATAAAATCTACCATAAGGTAGAAGTGCTTCAAGGCAGACTATCTTTAGTGTAATTTGGAGCGTTTTTATTAACGGTTGAGTTGCAAGCCCTTTCACACCATTCATTAGAAGGTTATTCACTATGGTTCAACGCGGGTCTAAGGTTCGGATTCTTCGGAAAGAGTCCTACTGGTTTCAAGATGTTGGAACCGTTGCCACTATTGATCAGGGCGGAGTTGTTAAATACCCTGTTATCGTCCGGTTTGAGAAAGTCAACTATGCAGGTGTAAACTCAAACAACTTTGCCGAGAGCGAGTTAGTTGAGGTAGCGCCACCAACCGCCAAATCAAAGAAGACCACACCTGTCGCATCAGGAGGTAAGCAAAGTACTCTAGAGCCTGCTACTCGCCAAACAGGACAGGGTCCATCGAACAAGGATACTCGACCGGGTGCCGCTGCCGATGCACCAGGCGGAAATCCTGAAGTTGCTGGTGATGCAAACCAGGGTACAGAAGCTCGATAGCATTTTGTATAGGTTAATCACTATTAATCTGTGAAGGAGTAGAGATTTCTCTACTCCTTTTCTGTAGCAGTGGAGCTTGCAGAAAAACAATTTTTTATTTCAAGTCCATCAGTTCTAGTAGCGAAGCTAGTAACTTAACCTTTACTAATTGAATTTCGGAACCTGCATTTACTAAAATACGCCATGAGGCATTGACGTGAAACATTGGAGTTTGAACTTTGCCTGTAATAAGATGCTCAGTGCTACCTAGTTCTGAAGGTTCAGCACTATAGTTAACTGGAAAAAGTTTTATGCCTTTTGCTTCTTCTAAATAGTGGGCGATCGCCTCTCGTCCTACTACTCCTTCATGAAATGGAGGATATAGGACACCATCGGGAGCAAATAGACAGGCAGCAGTTTGAAATTCTTCGGCATTAAGAGCTTGAAAGTACTGCTCGATCATTATTCTTTCTCGATTGCTAAGGTGAATTTATTTACAGCTTATTTACATTAATAGCAAAGATAGTAACTAAAAAGTTAAATAAATTTCCTCTGTCAGTCGAAGGTAGTTGATTCCATCTTTAGCAAGATTATTTTCTTTGATTATCTGTGTAGCTTGTCATGGGTAGTTGAAAAATACTTTGGGAGAAAGCAATATGGCTTACGCAGCTTCAGATAATCCAGGGTCGATCGCACAGGCATTTCAAAGCTTGGATGTTGATCAGCAGTTAGCACTATTTTGGTTTGTTTATACCGAGATGGGTGACTCAATCACACCAGCCGCACCAGCAGCAAGCACAGCTTCTGAACCGATCGCTCAAGGACTATTTGATCAAGTAAAAGAGATGTCTCACGAAGAGCAATTACAAGTTCAACGCGATCTCATTACTCATAAAGACAGCTTGATTAGCCGAGAGTATGGAGCGCTCAGTGACACCACGAAGTTACTCTTTTGGTATCTCTTAGCTGTTGGAATGGAACAGCAAACTATCATTCCTATGCCTTCTGACTATCAGCTTTCAGGTCAGGCACAATCTGTTCTTGACCAACTTAAACAGACAGAATTTGAGCAGCAGATTACTATCTTCCGGGATATTGTCTCACCAATGGGCGTAGATTCGACAGCCGTTGGTGCTGGCTCGAAGACAGGAATCTAGCTGATCTTAAAGGCGATCGCCAAATTAGTAATAAAATCGATCGCCAATCTTCTACTAACTCCACGCCTGCTCTATAGGATTCGTTTGCTCTAGAGTTTTAAAAGACGTGGGGGTAGTATAGAGCACTAGCCGTCTTCGCTCTTAGGGATGATTTAATCAAGATAAATTTGTAGTAAAAAGGTGGTGCATAGATGAGCAAACCTGCTATCTGAGTCGATACTTTTAATTTTTTTAGGAGGATTAATCATGAACTATAATCGTTTTGCCAAAATGATTTTGCGTTTAACTCAAACGCTTGCAATCATATTTACTTGTACTCTGCTAATTTTTGGCAATGCAGTGCCCGCTGATGCTGCGCGTGCTAATACAACTCAGGCGAAAAGCGATCTAACTAAAGGATCAGAGCGTCTGGACGATGTTCAGAAGAAGTCAGAGGAGATTTTAAGAAATCCTCCCCTTTCTATGGAGAGAGTTCAGGACGAGTCTAATCAGGGACTTAACGAGGTTCAAGGTGATGCAGACATTCAAGATATGAGCCGTCCTAGCAATTCCCAAAAGGCAACCTCAATTCAAGAAAAAGCAGAGCAGATTTTAGAGAAGGTTAAGGGAGAAGATTAGTCTTACTTTAACAGACTAAGTAATTCCGAGTGCCTCTTCACAATAAGGGGCATTTGTTTTAACTAGAATAATGTGAGGGATTTCAATCACCCTAAAGAACTTTAAAATCCCCCTTGCGAGAGAAGATCACAAATTTCGATTTTGCTAGTGTTCTTCCATGTCCTAAAATTTTGTAGTGAGGTTAACCTACATGCCATTTAATGAAGATACTGTTAAAGCAGCTAAAGATAAGCTCCCTAATGTGACTCCAACTCCACCGGGGCTTCACGCTATTGCAACTTCTCATGAGCTTAAATCTCGGCTAGAGTGGGGAGAGCCAGGTCTGACGATTTTAGATACTCGAGACTCTACAGCGTTTCAAGAGTGTCGTATTATGGGTGCAATGAATGCATCTGCGGGTGATATAGCAACGGGTGCTCAGGCTACCTTGTCACCTAAACGCGACATTTATGTTTATGGGGCAACTGACCCAGAGACTGCCGCTGCTGCTAATGCTCTACGGGAAGCGGGTTTCCAAAATGTAGCACAGTTGCAGGGAGGACTGAAAACGTGGCGTGAAATTGGCGGCGCTGTTGAAGGCAGAGCAACTGAACAAGAAAAGCCTGGTGCTGATGCTTATAACGTGGTGTCTCGGCTGAACCAGTTTGGAGAAGAGCGTGCCAAAGAAAAATCAATAGAATAGAGGTTGGCGATCGCCAAATCTAGTTATTTCCCTTCTCTTGGTGCAGGATTGTTGCTTATTCCTGCACCTAATTTTTTGGTTAAGCTTTGTTTACTGTAAAGCCGAGGACAAAATCATGTCAGCTAAGATTCCGCTTCAAGGCATGGACTTAATTAGTTGCGCTCAAGCGAGTGCGAAACAGGGAGTTGAGGAGGCTGCTGAGCAGTGTGGCTACGGACAAAATACTAAGTTATTTGTGGAAACATTAGAGCAGGCTTGTGAAGAGATAGGAGTAACAATTCATGACTTAACAGATCTTGCTAAAAACCAAGATTTAGAGTCAGAAGCGAAAGGGGTTATAGTTGCTCCTGATTCATTCTCTGATCTGTAGGCTTAGCGTTACGCCTAATGTTCTCAATAGTGTTCTGTCTATCGGTATATTAATGTGACAATACTTCAGACAGAAGCATTCCGATAACTAGTTGCATACTCTAGTATTGTCCAGTATTCAACTCAGGGATAAACCCATGACATCTAAAACAGGAAAAACTGAAGCTAAGAAGTCCAATGAATCTGTGGCTAAAAAAGGTAAGGATGACAGCGCTCACGAAGACAAAAAGAGTCAGTCCGCTTCCTCCGAGGCTTCACTTGAAGAGACGGATACAGGAGAAGAATTAGATAATCTACTAACCCTGTTGGAAGAGGAAGCCTTGACCGATATGGATCTCGACCAAGCGATCGAGATGATTGATGAGTGGCATGGTATTCTCAATAAGTCTAAAGACGCAGACCTAAAAGAGATTGGCAGTAACCTTAAGCAGCTCAAAAAGTTGCTAGGTGCCAGCAAGATCAAAGAGGCTGATTTGGCTGAGGTGATGGCTGAATTAGGGAGTCAAGTTGATAAGTTTGCTAACAATGCAGAGCGAGGTTATAAGACCAAGCTCCATCGTCTAGGCAAGGCACTTTCTAGTGAAGGAAAAGAACTGGCGAGTGGCAAGTCAGCAGCAGAGTAGGTTCTTTTGAAACACTGACAATTCTCTTTAAAAAAGACAAGCTAAATAGCTTGTCTTTTCTCTTTACAATTACATGCTATTGGTTAGGACAATGGACTTAAGTCCATTGTTAATCACAGCTAATTACAGCGTTTTATTTGTCCTAATCAGAGTACTTAGGAGATTTCCATAAATCAAAATACCTTCGTAGGGCAGGCATCTTACCTGCATTGAAAGCAATATGCAGTCAAGATGCCTGCCCTACGGGTATGTTCTGATTTGGAAATCGCCTTAGAGAGTTGCAATGAGGAAACAGGTACGATCGCAATAGTTTAACGATTCATACTCGCACTCAGTAACATCGAGTGCTACTTTGCTAGGGATTTTCGCCTAAGAAGCTATTAATCTTGTCGATCGCTGGCTTGTCGAGGCGGAATTCTCCTGCCCCAATGATGCCCTCGACTTGTTTTGCATTGCGTCCACCCACGATCGCCGCTGTTACTGCTGAATTGTGCAATGTCCAGGCAATCGCCACTTCACCGGGCGATCGCCCGTGCTCTTGACCAATTTGTCGTAACACTTCCACCAGCTTCAAATTACGCGATAGTCGGGGTTCTTGAAATTCTTTGCTCTGCTTACGCCAATCATCATTAGGCATCTTAGCAATTCGTTCAGGGGTCATTGTGCCTGTGAGTAAGCCCGACTGCATGGGGGAATAAACAATTACTCCAATGTTATGCTGCTGACAGAAGGGTAAAATCTCGGTTTCGACCTGACGATTAACTAGTGAATAGGGTGGTTGTAACGAGGTGATAGGAGCGATCGCCTGTGCGCGTTGCAATTGTTCAACATTGAAATTTGAAACGCCAATATAACGAATTTTCCCCTCGTCCTTTAGCTTGGCAAGGGCTGTCCATCCTTCTTCAAGCTCAGGCTCTGGGCTAGGCCAGTGAATTTGGCATAAATCAATAGTTTCAACATTAAGACGTTGCAAACTTGCTTCTACCTCCTGGCGAATTGAATTCTTTTTGAGGCTGCGGCTAATCTCGCCTTTTTCGTTCCAAATCATTGAGCATTTCGTAAAAATGTAGGGGCGATCGGTTCGTCCTTTTAATGCTTTAGCCACTACTTCTTCAGAATGCCCTAAACCATAAATGGCTGCTGTGTCAATCCAATTAACGCCTAGATCGAGCGATCGCTGAATGGCTTCAACGGAGTCCTGGTCATCTTGTGCGCCCCACCCAAAAGCCCAGCCACCGCCGCCAATTGCCCATGCGCCAAAGCCAATAGGAGTAATATGGAGATCTGAATTGCCCAGCGGTTTAGTCTGCATGTTGATTCTCTCTAAGTTATTTTGATTCAACTATTACTTTACGCTGCAACCGTTTTATTGACTTCCATCGGGGGAGCGATCGCGCTTGCTAAAGAATTAAAGGCGTTGCTGAGTAAAGGAATGAACGGCAAAATTCGCCCTCACCCTAGCCCTAGCCCAGAAGAAGAGGGAACAACAGATCTGGCTCCCTTCTCCCTGGGGAGAAGGGCTGAGAATGAGGGCAGTTTGCAGCGTCTTACATTTAATTGGATTTGTCTAATTGGATTTGTCTACTGATATTGCTCTCAATCCAGGTCTTCAGGATAAACCGCTGTAGGAATGATCGGTGAAGATTGGGGAGCCTCGATCAGCGCGTTTTGCTCCTCTTTTGTCATCACCGTAGCATTAAGCGTTTCTTTCAATGCGTTCAAGACAACTTGTGGATCGGTTGTTTTTTGCATCTCAGAAGCTTCTGAGTCGTAGCGATCGCGCACATTAGGTAAATCGGTGCGTAATTCTTCAACTAGTGAAATTAACTTGGCGATTTTCTGCTCTGTTAATAAGTTGAGTTGTAAGGCAAGGTGCGATCGCTCCTCTGCAACTTTTTCTTGACGAGCTTGGTAAATGAGTACGCCCGTCGAAATCAGTAATGCGGCTACATCTAAGCCTTGCTCGTAAACATTAAATCTAGGCAGATGCCATTGCACCAGACTGCCATTAATTAACTGACTGCCAGCCCACCAGGTTGTAAAAAAAATGAGTTGAAAGTAAAGAAACCAGGGTTGACCAAAACTAGCTGCCATTCTTTCTACAATCCGCTGGTGCAGAGGAAGACTGTATTCATGACGCGTTTCGAGGTTAATAATGGTTTCAATATTTTTTAGAACTGCATCAGGAACCAATTCTGGATCAGCAGTCGGTAAATCCACAGAAGAAGAAAAACCGTCTGTAGATGCAGGCAGATTGATACGAATCATGTTTATCAGTTATTTCCGCTATGCAGAGTAGAGAACGTTTTCTAGCCAACCACAAAGGTTTATTAGCCATTATAGGCTTGCTGGATAAGCTTGCTGGATTAGCCCGATCTTGAACTAGCTACTATTACTTTTCGCTTTTCTCTAACATTGCCCCTCGCATCATAGGATAGAAGTGAAATCATTAATGCTGCTGACCCAATGACATCGAAGCCTTCTCAAAAGATCCCTTTAGGACGACTAGAAAAAGTTGACTTGCGTACCTGCTGGAATGAAGAGGATGCTGAGTTCACGCTTTGGCTGGCGCAGGCAGAGAATATCAAGCTGCTGGGAGATGCCATTGGTAGAGAACTAGAAGTTGTGTCTCAGAGCCAATTTGATTTGGTTACGACTGATATCCTCTGTCAAGACTCTGAGAGCGACCCTTGCGGCATCTGCGAAGCAGCGCGCTGGGTGCTGATTAAGAATCAGCTAGAGATGACTAATGCAACGCATTTAGGGCAGCTCCTGGCGACTATGGCAAGCCTACAGGCGGCTACGGTCATTTGGATCGCTGGCAACTTTACGACAGAGCATCGATCGATCCTTAATTGGCTCAATCAGATGACGCTTCCAGAGTTTCACTTCTTTGGACTAGAGATTGAGCTGTGGCGCATTGGCGAATCGGTGGCTCCCAGGTTTAGTTTGGTTGTGCAGCCGACCGAGTGGATAGAAATAGAATTAGAGGATGCTGATCAATTTGGTCAAGCTGAGGGATTGCCAGAGGAGTTGCCAGAGGAGTTGCCAGAGGAGATAGTAGAGAAATTAACTGAGGAACAAGAGCAGAATTTAGAGTTTTGGGGCGGCTTGTGTCACCAGTTAGAGCGACGAGGCAGCATTGTTAAACCCAGTGATCCTTCAACCGAGAGCGACATGAGCTTTGCCATTGGGCGGGCGGGCTTTCGGCTGTATACGTGCATTGATAAAGAAGCGAATTGCCTCAGCGTAGGGCTTTTGCTCTCTGGAGAGGATGCCAAACCCCATCTTCACTTACTGGAGGAAGAACGGGAGGCGATCGAAACTGAGATCGGTATGCCGTTAGAGTGGGATGACCCTAGAAATGAGAAAAATAGCAGTGATAAAAACTGTTATGCCTATTGCGTTTTAGCAGAAGCTGATTTTGCCGATCGCGATCGCTGGACAGATTACCAGCAGTGGCTATGTCTTTACCTCGAACAGTTTCATGAGGTGTTTGCCGATCGCATCAAACACCTTAACGCCAATGACTATCATCCGCTTCCAGACTACAGCTTTAACCCACTCCAGCCGTCCGCTATCTTACCCATTTCATCTTCCCGCAAACAGGGTGCTTGAAGAATGTGAACGCCTAAAGTTCTACGCCTTGGCAAAATTAGCGGGGTCTTGATCTCGCCGATGATTGATAGAAATGGGAGAACCTTGCCCCTCGCCCGCTAATGCAGCGGTTGATTCTAAGGCTTCCCTCAATCGCTTAGCCGCATAGATTGACATATCGCGGGGTACACTAATGCGATCGCGCAAATATCGTAAAGCGCGATCGGCTCCTGGGGGCGGTGTGCAAGCTTCGCCCGTCATCATTGCAGTCAGAGCACAACGTAATGCCTGATCAATCAAGCTGTCTTCGGCAGGGTTAATGCGAATAATGTTGACGTGATGCTTGATCACCCGTTGAAGTGCTTCAATGCGAGAGGTTTCTGGTTCAGGATAAGTCACATCAGGTAATCCTGCCCACGGACCCTGGTCTACCCGTGCTTTATTGAGCAGCATCTGAGGCTGACCATTTTCCCAACAGCCCCCCATCTGAGGCGGCAAATCATGGGCATGAGTATGAAAATCGCTCTGAGTACCGCGATAGGTAGGGCGGCTTTCCATTGCCGCAAACCAGGCATTGAAGCGAGGATTTTCTTCTCTAAGAGAGTAACCTTTATAGTAGTAAAGGCTGGCATTCATCCGTTCAACATAGGGCGTAAAGATCACATCGGCAGTGCCAAATTCCTCTAAAAAATAGGAACCTGGGGTGCGCCCCAAAGCCTCCTCCACCCTAGCCACTACACCCGTGAAGGAGTCATGGTTGCGCTGTTCTTCCCGATCAGAGTTTGCTGGACGACAAAGCCAAGCGCACCAGGCTCTAAAGAGCAGGCGCTCTAACTGTCGGAGTGGACGAACTGTAGGATCTTCCATCCCTGCGCCCAAGGAACCAAAAGCCCGTTCTAAAGCGATTAAGATATCGTCGCTTTCGGTAATAATGCGACCTTCTATTTCAACGGCAGGCAGCATTCCTGATGGAACTTTGCGTTTGTACCAGTTCTCTTTTTCCCCGTAGCAAAACATGGTCACTTTTTTAATGCGGTAGGGAATCTGTTTTTCTTCTAGCCACAGCCAAACTTTCTGGCAGTAAGGACACCAAGCGTGGTAATCGCGGTATAGAGTTACCTGCACATCGGCTTCGGTTCGACCAAAAAGACGCAACCAGGATTGAGCGTTAGTGAGTCCATTAATAGGATCGGGTTGAAAGTCTGTGAGGACTTCTAGTTCTGACCAGCTTAGAGGGTTGAGGGGCATAGAATAGGGAACTTGATGCTCTACAAAATTGTTTCTAGCCTTATCGTCAACTGTTTAAGCAACTGCGTCAACCGATCGCCCTCCTCTTTAAATCTATGCAAGAGTTTACAGGTTGTTGCTTAAAGAGTAGTGCTGCAAACGTGTAGAAATAAGGGAAAAGGGTAGAGTAGTCAAGGGCAGTAAAATATTTGAAACAAGTCCCCTTCAGATTAACTAGGGGATAAACATTTTAGTTTTAATGTATATAGGCGAGAAACCTGCTTCACAGAATGCGTATTGATACTCGCCTATTTGCTTAAGTAAGGCTATGCACACACCTTCTTCACGCTAGGAAGTTGACTAACCTCATTCCACCAAGCTCGCAGTTTCGGAGTCTGAGCAGTCGTGACATTGTACTCTGCGGTTTGCGAGAGATAGGTGAAAATAGGAATCAAATAGAAATCGGCAATGCTAACTTCGCTACCGAGCAAATACGGACGACCTACAGTTAGGAACTCGATCGCTTCTAACGCTTTCTTTACAGGTGCGACAGCATCCCTAACTTTTTCCTCGTCAGTTTTACCACCCTGGCTAGGCACAATTAGTCGCTGAATGACAATTGACCCGATCGCGGGTGCGTAGAGATGGCTGTCAACAATTCCCATAATTTGACGCATCCGAGCCTGAAGCAGCGGGTCAGAAGGAGTAAACTTGTGATTGGCTAGAACTGTATCGAGATATCCAGTAATAGCAGTCGTTTCATAGATAAGTTCTCCATCTACTTCACAGGTTGGCACCATACCAAACGGATTTTTAGCGAGGTATTCTGCTGATTTGTTTTCACCATTAAAAATATCGACTCCTTTAAGGTCATAGACCGCCCCTGCTTCCTCTAGTAGCAGCCGGACGGTGCGAACATAAGTACTCACAGGAGTACCGTGGAGAGTGAATTTTGACATATTTCGTAGATTCTCAACTAAAAATTGGACGGTTATTGAAAAGACAGAGATTCAATTTGTGCGAAATCTATTCCTTTGAATCAGTTGACCACAGATAAGCATCAGAATGTGATTAGAGGATAATTTCTCATCAGTATGCTTTAATTTTGTAGACGAACTATTCGCTAACGAAGTTATAACTTGTTTTAGTGATTTCTGTCAACTGGTTCGCAGACGAAATATAATAAAACAATCTTTCATCTCTTTTTCAACCCGTGACTTTGTCAAATGTCCCTAGACTAGGTGAGCAATTATGTTTTGCTCTGTATGCTGCTTCCAATATTCTGACTCGTGCCTATCGATCGCTGCTAGAACCCTTGGGTCTTACCTACCCACAGTTCGTGGTGATGATGGCGCTGTGGGAAAAAGACGGCGTTAGCATTACTCATTTGGCAGATTGCACAAAGCTAGGGATGCCAACAATGACTCCCTTACTGAGGCGACTTGAGGAAAAAAAGCTATTGCAGCGCCAAGCCTCTCCCGCAGACGATCGCCAAAAGCTAATAAGGCTCACGACCGAGGGTAGAGCCTTAGCTGCTCAGGGAGAAGCCGTTACGCGGGAGGCGTTTCGTCAAACTGGCTTCCAGCCGTCGGAAGCAAAGCAACTGATTGATCTATGCCAGCAAATGATCGAACGCATGGAGACTCACGAATCACTTTGAGTGGCTTCAATACCTATATCGCTGTAGACGGGCGATCGCACTATGAATGCTTTTAACCTCATAGGAAATTTGGTCAAGACTTGCAGAAATTGGCGTTCGTTCTCGAACAGCCCGCGAAATTTGGGTGAGGGTGCGTGAGGTAGTAGCATCTGAGAGGCGATCGATGTAAAGCTGTTCTATGTGATCGTGAATGGCTTCAAGATGGCGATCGAGATCGGGTAAGGGCTGTAGTATTTGTCGATGCTGAAAGGTAGCGGCTACGTTTTCTAAGACCTGAACAACTGTATCAGCGAATTGTTTGAAATCAAGACATTGGTATTCCTCACTGAGTTCCCGCTGGTGTTCTGCTAGTGCTGTCACTGAATTAAAAAAGCGCCGAATATAAAATATCAAAGTTGTGATCGGTTCAATGTTGCCTTGGATGTGTTGAGGCTCACTGAATAAGCGTTGAGCTGCTGCCGAAGTATTGCTGTTCTCTAGGGCGGCATAACGACGTAGAGTGGCGATCGCATCAGCCGATACCTCTTTATTTAGATAAAGATAGGTCGCAATTACCTCCTGAAAATAAGCTAGATTAGCTCGAACGGTCGCTTCTAATTGGGTAGGAAGCTGTTGCCGTTCCCAACGAGGAAACAAGAGATAGCTACCGAGCAGTGCCAATAAGCCGCCAACCAAACTATCGGCAATCCGCAAAACGCCAATTTGCCAGCCGCCTTGACTCGTTATATTGAGGAGCAAAATGATCGCGGGTGTCAATAGCGTTCCAAATAAACTAAAGCTGAGTGGTCGCACTGCCACCGCTACCATAATTAGCAGGAGGAAACATGCTCCAATTATCCATACGTTGTGAATCAGCGTCACGATGGCAATTCCAATAACGCCTCCCAAAACTGTCCCAATCACTCGCTGGAACGCCGTCTGAGCGGTGCCGCCATAGTTGGGTTTTAAAGCAATGACAGCGGTTAGGGTAATCCAATAGCCTGTAGGAATCTGCAATAAAGAGGCGAGTACTTCTGCAATTGTGGCAACGATCGCCAGCCGCAGAGCATGGCGGAACAGAACAGAATGAATCGTTAAATTATTGCGTATGGGTTCAAAAATTGATGAAAAGGTCGGTAACTTTGGTAAGACAATTTGGGGAAAACTTGCTTGACGACGGGTTGGTTTAGCAATTCTTTTGGCATCGCCTCGTTGTAATGTGGCGAGTAATTCCACATCGATATGAACTTGGTCTGCCAGCCGTGTAAGAATAGCAGAGATTTTGCTGAGGCTAGTTAATGCGGTATGGTCACTCGATTGGATGGGCAGGGTGCTTTGATTCAACTGTGTCCGTAAAGTTTGCTGCTGGTAGTTGAGGGCTTCGATCGCCCGATCAATATCTCCTAGATGTACAGAAGATTTGCCGTTGGCGATCGCTTCTGCCAAATCTTGTAACGCAAACGCTAACTGTGCCATGCTCTCTTGAATGGCTTGCTGCAACGGCTGAAAGAGGGCATGATCAGATGAAATCACCACTTGTTCAACCAGTGTTATAACGGAATTTGCTATGAGGGGAGTGTCTTCAATTAACACGAGCAACTGATTTCCCGATGGGTTTGCCGATCGTTGAGCAGTCCACGCTGCCGACCAGCGATCGCGAGCAGCCTTGAGCGCTTGAGTAAAATTATCCTGGGCTTTCAAGAAGCGAGTTAGTTGGGCACGGCGATCTTTTGGATAGGCGACTCGTCCTTTTGCGGAGTTAACTAGCTGACTTAATGCTTCATAACAATAGGCGACGGATTGGATCACAGGCTTATAAGGGCGCAGCCTCCAAATTACCAGCGAAAGCACAATCGACCATATTCCACCTGCTAAACAGAAGGCGCACTGCTGAAGCACTGTAGCCCAATTGGGAAATGTGGCAAATTTTGCCAGTGCCACAACAAATGTAATTGAGGTGATGAGGCTAATAGCTGATGCTGCTTGACCAAATAATCCCACAAAGCCAGTCAGAAACATGACTAGAAACATTGTGGTAGCCGATAGCCAAAGAGTGCCATGAACTAGATTGGCAAGAAACAGCATGGCTGTAATGCTAATTGCTGCCACAATCTTTGCTGTTGCCTTCTGACGATACACGCCCTCCACGTTGACCAGCCCCACAAACCAGGCTCCTATAATGGCGATCGCGCTGGCACCTGGGTTCCCCATCCACACTCCTATCCCCAGTGGAACCAGTACTGAGATCACCGCTCGTAAACTGGAGGCGATCGCAGGCTTGCCTGGTTTGAGTTGAAACTGCTGTAGCAGCCAGTTTGGAAGCGGAAATTTAGAAAACATTATTCGGTGAAGAACCCAGATTGCAACAAATAAAGCGATCGGTCTAGCGAGACTTTACATACATATAGTCATTTATTAAACTTACTTAGGATGGATTTTTTAGTTTTCTCCGAACTTTACTCTGTCTCACCAGCATTTATAGCATTACGTCAATGGCTGAGGGCAAGGGGCTTAAGCCCCTTGTTATTTGTTCCGAGATCTCTCTAAAGAGGGTTGATTATATCTATCCAGACGGAAGAAACTAAATCATAAATACTAAATTACAAATTAAGTCTTTGAAGTATATCGATCGCCTTTTATGAGAAAAGTGTTGCTCATTAGTTTACTGTTTGTGCTATCTGCTTGTAGTTCTTCCTCTCATGCAAAGCAGATTAAAACGTTGCAAACAATTCAGTCTTGGACTGCCACTGCTCGAATGGTTGGAGAGACATGGCAACAAGGAATAGTGCCAGATAGGTATGCTGAACAGACGTTATCAAAGAGTCAGGAAGAAATTAGTAAGGAAGCCGAAGGACTGACCGCTGTACCTAAGCTACAACAGCAGTTGTCACAGATACATCAAACCCTTCAACAGATGACAACAGCTATTCACCAGCAGAACAAAGCAACGATCGCCCCTCTGCTTCAAGATCTTTCAAACCAACAACAACAGCTTGCTGTGTTTGCTAAAGCACAAGGAGAACAGCCATGAGCAAAATTTTGGCGATTGCTCTGGGAATTGTGACGAGCATTGGTGGCTTTTTAGATGTAGGGGCGATCGCCACATCTGCCGAAGCAGGCTCTGTTTTCAAGTATCAGTTAATTTGGGCAGTGCTTCTAGGCACAATTTGTGTCGTCTTTCTAGTCGAAATGTCAGGTCGTTTAGCTGCGGTTAGCAAGCATACTTTAGCCGATGCAATACGTGAACGATTCGGCTTTAATTTCTACGTTTTGCCCCTTATCGCTGAAGTCATCGTCGATTTTCTAGTATTGGGTGCCGAAATAGGTGGGGTTTGTATCGCATTACAGTTGATCACAGGTATTAGTTTTCAATGGTGGGCATTACCTGTTGCATTTACTATCTGGTTATTACTTTGGAAAGGCACACTTGGTTTAATTGAAAATGGTGTTTCCTTACTAGGGTTAATAACATTAGGATTTGTAGTAGCTACTTTCAAGCTTCGTCCAGACCTACCTGCCGTAGCTACAGGACTATTGCCCACGGTGCCCCAGCAAGATACAGCTCATTACTTATTTATTGCGGTTAGTATTCTGGGTGCGCTAATTAGTCCCTATCTGTTTTACTTTTATTCCTCTGGTGCTGTTGAAGATGAATGGGATGAAGAATATTTAGGAGTGAACCGTGCCGTTGCTGGATTAGGAATGGGGTTCGGAAGCATTGTGTCATTAGGCGTATTAATGGTCGCGGCACTGGTATTGTATCCCCGAGGAATTCAAGTAGACAGCTACGAGCAAGCGGCACTGATGTTAACGCAAGCCTTTGGATACTGGGGATTCATACTGTTCGCTGCCTCACTTGGCATTGCTTGTTTTGGGGCAGCATTAGAAGTTAATTTAGATACCGCTTATATTACAGCACAAGCCCTTGGTTGGAACTGGGGTGAAAGCTTACATCCAAAAGAAGCAGCCCGCTTTAGCTTGGTCTATACGGTATTCGTGTTTCTAGCATCACTGCTGATGGTTGTGGGAATTGACCCGCTACAACTTACTTTGTTTTCAATGGCGCTTACGGCTGTAATTCTGCCGTTTACCATAGTTCCCTTCTTAGTTTTGATGAACGATCGCCAATATATGGGCAAATATTACAATAGATGGCTTAGCAATAGTGTGGTCATTTTTACGATCGCTCTAGCGTTTGTATTAGCGATCGTTGCCATTCCGTTAGAAGTCATGGGAGGTTGAAATGGATGTGATTCGAGACGTACTTGATAATCAAATTGTCGATCGCCATCAGCGTAAGATCGGTAAGGTCGATGGCATTATTATAGAACTACGAGATGGACAGCCACCCCGGTTAGCCTACCTTGAAACTGGAACAACAACGTTGGCCGCTCGGCTTCATCCTCGCCTTGCACATTGGGTTGGTGCTTTGCAAAGTAAATGGGGTGCCAAACGCAGTGAACCGTTTCGGATTCCTTGGGAAAAAGTACTCGATATTGGCATTGATGTAGACGTTGACCTGGATGCAGAACATTCTCCGGCGCTAGCGTATGAATTGTGGCTGCGTGAACATGTGATTAGCCGTATTCCTGGAGGTTGATATGGTTGCCCGTGAACTGCACTTGGAACTGTTGCTTGGTAAATGCGTAGTTGATATAGTGGGCGATCGAGTGGGTCATATTGAAGAAGTAATTGCCAAACAGCAAGGCGATAAATGGGTGATTTCTGAGTATGAAATTGGTGTTGCAGCAGCCGTTGAGCGTTTCTCGGCTTGGGGAGTTGGCACCAAACTACTACAATTGTTCGGTTCTCGAAAAGCTAAGCTGGGAGGATATCGGGTGCCTTGGGATAAGATAGATTTGTCCGAGTTAGATCGTCCTCGCTTAACATGCACAGTCGAAGAACTAAAAGAGATCTCCCAACAGTTAGGGGCAGACTCAACCTGATTATAAGAACAAACATTTTTTCATCTTTGTGTTAACTAATCCCCTTGTCCTACTTTTACTTTATAATTTCTGTAGATGATTTAATCCTCCTAGCTTAAAGTATTCTTTTCCTCAATCAAAAATAAAGCAAAAGAGATCTTAACCTTCGGAGAGTAGGCAAAAGCTAATTTTATCTAACACTAGGCACTGTTGGATAAGTACCTTTTCTAGATTGTTCTAGAGGTTAATTAGTGTTTTTACGGAAATTTTGCCAATGACGTTTTCTGAGCAGACTGTCGACTCCTCCGATCTCGAAGGTAGTTATTGTGAGTTACCAGAGGCGTTGCTTAGTGTTTCAAAGCAGCCTTTTATTTTAGGTGTAGATGATAATCAGGATGACCTGCTGTTACTGCGCTACACCGTTGAGTTGTGCAATATTGAGTTTATTGGACGAACCAGCGGTTGGGCAGCCCTAAAGTTGGTCGTTATCCTGCCGCCTGCACTTATTCTGCTTGATATTTTGCTGTCTGACTTAAATGGGATAGATTTCTTGAATTATCTGAAGCAGAATCCTTTGACTTGTACCATTCCAGTAATTGCAGTCACGGCTTTGGCAAGTCTAAGCGATCGCACTCGTCTCTTATCAGCCGGGTTTATTGACTATGTTAGTAAGCCCTATCTGCTAGAAGACCTAGAAGCTGCTATCTTTCGTCATTTAACAACAGGTTGAGGTAACAACAGGGTTGAGGGGATTTGAATAAGAACCAAAAAGGACGCAGAAATTGCGTCCCTTTTAGAGGTTGGTAAGAAATTGGTAAAGCGATCGCCCTACTTAAGTTTGCGGCACCCAGACTGAAACAGAGCCACCTTTACAGCGAAACTCTGCCCACCCTTCATCATTCGTAGTGACAGGCTCGTCGATATGCTCGGTGAGGTCAACATAAACCTGATTAGGCTGCCCTATCTCCATATACTTACTGCCATCATCGCCATTACTTAGAACGACCGCGACACCCCCTGGATGCTCGTCATCGCCTAGTCGCGTCCAGCCAATCACATTGGCATGATCAAAGTAATCGTACTGATCACCATAGGCGTAAGTTTGACGGGCAAAGAGGAACTTATCGAGGAGCCACTTATGTTTGTCAATCCAAATTTCATGCTCATCGCCATCATTGCCCGTGTCCTTGTAGTGTGAGCCGTAGTAATCAGCATAAAATACGCAGGGATATCCTTCTCGGCGCAGCAAAATTAAAGAGTACGCAAGGGGTTTAAACCAGGATTCAACGACCGACTCTAAAGATTGTAGAGGCTGAGAGTCGTGATTTTCGACTAGCGTAACTGCCAGGGTGGGCTGCTGTTGAACTAGCGTATTATCAAAAATTTGCCGTAGGTCATAGTCGTTACCTGCTTGGCTGGCAACATGAAAATTATAATGAAGTGGAGCATCGAACAGCGTTACTCTACCATTAGTGGTTTCAACAAAAGAATGTAGCGCCTCAACATCATATGACCAGTATTCACCCACTCCAAAGAGTTCTTTTTCGGTTTGATGACTAACGTGGTCTAGCCAGTCCCGAAAAAACGCTGCGGAGACATGTTTAACGGCATCGAACCGAAAGCCATCAACGCCCGTAGTGTTAACGTACCACTCACCCCAATACTTTAGCTCACCAGAAACTTCGGGATTCTCCATATCAAGGTCGCAGCCCATGAGATAGTCGAAGTTACCTTTTTCTTGATCAACCTTGTCATCGAATGATTTGCCTTTTAGCAAATAAACTGCATTCTCGTCTTGGTTGTAAGCATTGTAATCGATCGCATCAAAATGCCACCAATGCCATTCCATAGTCGAGTATTTACCGTTGCGACCAGGAAATGTAAAATGCGTCCAGGCTTTAATGGTTTGATACTCACCAATGGGTGCATTGCGATCGTCAGGATCAAAAGGTGTAGCTTCCACTTCTTCTTCATAGTCTCCGCCCAATTTGTGATTGAAGACAGCATCGGCATAAATCCGAATTCCTACATCTTGAGCGGCTTTAATGGCGCGGATGTATTCATCCTTGGTGCCATATTTGGTTCTTACAGAACCTTTTTGGTCGAATTCTCCTAAGTCAAATAAATCATAAACACCATACCCTACATCCATTCCCCCGCCTGTGCCTTTGTATGCAGGAGGTAACCAAAGAGAAGTAACCCCAGCTTTTGCTAGGTCTTTGGCAGATGCTGCTAGCTGGTTCCACAATGTACCATCAGCTGGACTATACCAGTGAAAGTATTGCATCATGACCCCATTTGTATCAGACATGAAAACGACCCCCTGCTAATGATTTACATGACTTGCCTCTATAGGAAGCAATATATGAGAAATATACATATTTAAACATCTATCAAACGACAGATGACTAGACAAGCTATAAAAAAGTGGACATTGACATAATCTCCCTTTCTTTTGGAAAAGGGATTTAGGGAGAGGTTGCTCGCTACGTTGCCAAATGAACCTGACTTCGTCCTTTCAGGGAAGGAGAACCACAGGTTTATACTGCACTCCAGCACTGCTAAAAACTGCACTCCAGCACTGCTAAAAAGCAATTACGAAGCAGGCGATAAAGAGGAAGACGAGGACTTAATTTTAGCTTTTGCGCTAGATTCACGAACCGTAGGATTCTTTGCCAAGATGATAATGATACCCATGCGACCTGTTTCTAAAGTAGTGTCGCTCAAAATATCCAAGACATCAACGTTAAGAACTTCTTGGACAAGTTCTTGCAGCTGGGGGCGAATGGCTGCATCAAGGTCTTTGCGAACTTGTTGGGCAAGGGTTTCGTCTGCTTCGGCTAGGATTTGCTCCGGACGGGTCACTGAATTTTCTAAGACAATAGCAACCTTTTCATCCATGAGCTGACAGGTTACCTTGCTAGGTTGAAGACCTAAGTGGGTTCGATAAAGGGTTTGAATGCGTTGAGAGAGCGTTCTTTCGG